>NZ_KB944470.1:0-195194 GCF_000389805.1 Cupriavidus sp. GA3-3 | reverse complement strand
CGGCGCCCGGGCCGCACCACGCCGCGCCGCGTGCGCCGCAGCGGCTGGCGCGCCAGCCACGCGGCGCCGTGCGCGGTCGGGCCTGAGCCCACCTGGGCAAAGGTGCCAAGCTGGCGCACGCAGGCACGCACCGCGCGGCACAGCGCGCGGTGGCCGCCAAACAGGCGCAGGCTGGCGGTGACGTCCAGCATCACCGTGGCCGACTCCGGTTCCTCGTCGACGGTCACGCCCGGCGTGAAATGCAGCAGCGCCAGCGCCACCGCCTCCATCAACGAAGCTTCCGCGGCCAGGTCGCGCTCCAGCTGCACGATGTCGGCCGACAGCGCCTGCACGCCGCCGCGGCGCATGCCGTAGCGCACGCCGAGCTGCATCGCCGGGCCGTTGGCCAGCACCACCTGCTCGCGCGCCATCACCGCCACCGGCAGCGCATGGTGCAGCGTGGCGGTGGCGGCAGGCGGGCTCACGGCGGGCGCCAGCTCAGGCCAGCTGGGCTGCAGGGCGTCCAGGGGCAGGCGCGGCAGGTGCACCGCGATCCAGTACGGCATCGGAAGAAGATGGAGAAGACGATTCAGACAAGGCAGGTGCTCCTGCCGGGACAGGCCAGGCGGCTGCGCGCGTGGCCGCTGCCATCCCGTCCAGGCGCAGCAGCAGCGGCGTGTCCCGCACCGGCCCGCGCCGCTTGTGGAAGGTGATCGACAGCACATTGCCGGGCAGCGGCGCCAGCAGCAGCCGCAGCACCGCCGGCGACGACTCGCGCAGCGCCGTGGCCGGGCGCAGCGCCCATGCCACCGCGTCGCCGGCCTGCGCCAGCACCTGCAGGCGGCGCAGCGCCTCGGGGCGGGCCGCGGGCAGCCAGACCAGCACGCCGCCAAAGGCCTGGCTGCGCAGCACCTGCTCGGCCGCCCACAGCATGTCGGCCTGCTGCGCGGCCTTGCCGGCGCCGGCCGGGGGACGCATCCAGTAGAGCTGGCGCGCCGGCAGGCCGGCCGCGGCCAGCCCCATCGCATTGGGCAGGTAAGGCGGCGCCACCAGCGCAATACGGCGCCCGGCCCCGGCCAGCGCGCCCAGCGCCGGCAGCAGCAGGCGCAGCTCGCCCGCTCCACCCTGCGCCGTCAGCAGCTCCGTCAGCCCGCCCGCCGGCCAGCCGCCGCCGGGCAGCTCGGCCGACAGCGCGTCATATCCGGTCGGGCATACCGCCGCACCGCCGGCACGGCCCAGCTGGCCGGCCCGCCACAGCCCGGGATAACGCTGCTCGAGCGCCGACAGCGCCTGCTGGCGCGAGACCGGGGGCGCCGGCGCAGGGAAAAGAAGGCCCTCCGCCGCCATGGGCGGGGCTGCGTGCGATTGCGCAGTCATGTGGAGTTGGCGTCGCTCGCCGGGGATGGCGAGGAACTAGTAGATTTACGATAACTGTATATTTATACAGTATCGGGTGCCAGCGCAAGGGGTAGCGGCAAGGGGTGGCCTGGGGGACACCGGGGAAGTGAGACGGGCGGGCGGCGGCCCGTCTTCATTTGCTCCACCCGGTTTCATTCCGGACGGCGGTCCGCAATAGAAAATAATTCGATAGCATTACTTCATTGAATAGAGGCTACTATCGAATGATACGCGCCTGGCTATCGGCGCGCCGATGTATCATACTAAGGCATGCATATATCAATGAAATAATGCTATGTCATTAGTTTCTCAGTGCCGCGACATGCGTGAAGCCAGAGGCAAGACCCTGACCGAGATCGGGCGGGTGCTGGGCATGGCAAGCCAGAACCTGTCGGCGATCCTGCTGGGGAAGAAGGACAGCCGCGCATCCACCCTCGAAGCCCTGGCGGCCGCCCTGGACGCAGAATGGGTCCTGGTGCCCAACGAGCGGGCACAGGAAGTCAGGCAAGTCCTGGAAGGCAAAGGCAGCGGGCCCGACCGCAGCGCCCGCAGCGCAGTCGACATCTTCCTGGACCAGGAATGAGCTACGAACTGCATCCGCGCTTTCTTGAGGTCCGGCTGTACGACCAGTTATGCGGCTACCTGTGCGAGGCCAGCGGCAATGTCCGGTTCGTGCCATCCGAAGCCTTCCGGGGCGACACGCGCCGCCCCACGCTGAGCCTGTCGATCAGCGTCCCGACCGAGGCCGGCCGCAAGGCCACCGCCGAGGTGCTGGACAACCCCTTCCATCCTGCCGTCTACAGCACGGGCCATGAACTGCCGCCCTACTTTGCCGGCCTGCTGCCCGAGGGCGAACTGCGCAAGCGGCTCGAGGCAACGCGGAGCAATCCCGATGACAAGGATGATTTCGGCATCCTGGCATCGGCCGGCAATGATCTCCCGGGGGCCGTCGTCATCGTGCCGGCGGACATCGGCGCGTTGCCGGAGTATGCGCGGACGTATGGCGTGACCGGCGGCGCGGACAACCTGGAAATTGCCGTGGTGGAGGGCGCCACCCAGGGCGCGGCCTCGGTGTCCGGCGTGCAGAACAAGCTGGCCCTGTCGACGGTGCTGCAGGACAAGCGCTACACTCTGCCAGCCAAGGGCAGGCTGTCCGACATCATCGCCAAGCTTCCTGCCAGGAACGATGATTCGCAGGTGTTCAACGAATCGATCTCGATGCAGCTCGCGGCTGCCGCCGGCGTCCATGTCGCGCCGACAAGAGTACTGCCCGTCTCGACCATCGAGGTCGAGGGACTGGTTGAATCGCTGGGCGAAAACCTGCACTACCTTGCGGTGGACAGGTTTGACCGCACCCCGGCCGGGCGTGTGCACGCCGAAGACGGCTGCCAGATGCTGGGCAGGATGCCAGCGAAGAAGTACGCCGGCATCGAGAGCTACATTCAGCTCGTTGCCGCCCTGTATCGCCTGAGCCCGAGCGGGGTCGAGCATGCGCGGCAGTTCTTCCTGCGCCAGGCGGTCAACACGCTGATCGGCAACAGCGATGCGCACCTGAAGAACTTCTCGGTGACCTATCACAACGGGGTCCTGCCAGAACTGTCACCGGCGTACGACATCGTCTGCGTGGCCGCGCTTCCCGGCTTTGCGACCTATGGCCAGAACGTTGCCATCGACAGGCGGCAGCGTGAAGAAACCCTGGCAACGTACGAGACCATCGCGGAGAAGGCCGGCGTCCCGCGGCGCATTGCGACCGCCGCCGTCAAGGAAGCCGTCGCGCTGGCGCATGCCAACTGGCCGCGCATGCTGGACGACCTGGACGCGCCGCAGGCGATCCGCAATATCGTTGCCGAGCGCCTGCAGACGCTGCCGCTTGCACGGGCCGCCAGGCCGGCCAGGTGAGGCGCCCGCCAGCCACCCTCACGGCGCCTGCATCGACACCCCGTAGCCGGCAAAGATGCGCGCCAGTTCGCCATTGCTGCGCAGCGCGCTCAACGCCTTTTCCAGCGCTTCGGCCAGTTCCCGCTCGCCTGCCTTGACCGCCATGCCGACGGCCCACCCGCGCTGCGGCAGCAGCGGCGCGCTGGGTTCCGTCGCGGCAAAGCGCGCCCCGGATTGCCCCGCGGCCTTGAGCGCGCTCTCGTATTGGGCGCGCGTCACCATCGCCGCCGCGATCTCGCCGGAGAACAGCGCGCGCAATGCCGCGTCGGCTTCGGGGTAGATCCTGACCTTGTCGCGCAAGGCGCCGCCCGCGCCGGACAGCAGCGCATTGGCCCCGGCCGAACCGGCTGCGGCGCCGGTCGGCTGCCCGGCCAGGTCTTCCAGGCCGCGCACCGCCGGCACGCGCTCGCGGTCCTGCACCAGCACGAAGGTCTCGCGGTAGTACGGCGCGAAGATCAGCGCCTTGTCGTTCTCGCGCATGAAGGCGCGGTCGACCGGCACGTGCAGCATTACGTCGGCCGGTCCGTAACCAAGGTAATGGCCGCGCCAGACCATGGCACGCAAGTCGTCAGCCATGCTTTCATCGGCATCGAACGGCATCAGCGCCACCGACAGGCCCAGTTCCTTGCCCAGTGCCCTGGCCAGGGCCACGTCGATGCCCGCGGCCTGACTGCCCGCGATCGCGGAGAACGGCGGCAAGCCTTTGTAGACCGCCACCTTGAGGGTGCCGGTCTGGCGGATCCTGGCCAGGTCGGCCTGGGCCGGTTGCGCGCAGAAGAGCGCGGCGGCAGCCAGCATGGCGCCGCACAGCCAGCGCACGGCGCCGGCCGGCGCCGCCGGCATGGGGGACACGGAATGCCTGGGGCCGCAGACAGGGCTGGCGGGCATGGGATGGCTCCTGAAAGATGCGTTGACCCGGCACTGCGGGCCGGGGCTGGACAACGTGAAGGACTGCCGGCGCAACCGCCTCTTACTCGTGGCGCGACTCCAGGTAGGTCTTGATGGCCCACACCGCCTCCTGGCTCAGCACGCCGTCGAACGGCGGCATGTAGACGCGGCCGTCGCGCGTGCGGCCCTTGCGCACGGTGGTGGTGTAGAACTGCGAGATCTCGCTCATGCACGCCTGCTTCTTCTTTGCATCCGCCAGCGAGACGCAGTCGCCGTCCAGCTTGCGCAGGTCCGGCGCGATGCCCCCTGACACCGCTTCCAGGCCATGGCAGCGCGCGCAGTTCTGGTTATAGGCCGAGCTGCCGATCCGCAGAGCCTCCTTGTGCGCATCACCGCTACGGTAGGGATTGTCCGGGCGCCATTCGTCGCCCAGTTGTGGTAACGCTTTGGTATCGACGGCCTGGGGCGTGACGTCGCCATGGGCCAGCACGGAGCCGGCCGGGAGGGCGGTCAGGGACGCGCAAAGCGCGAGCAAGGCAAGCAGGCGGCGCTGCGTTTTCATGGATGTCTCCTACAGTGGACGGGTCTTGGTTGTTTGCCCTGTTTCCGCAAGAGCCATACCAGCCAGCCGGACCAGGCCCGGAGGCGCCTGAAAGCAGGCTTCGCCGCGCCGCCATCGTTGTCTGCAACGCAGCATCGCGGCACGGGTGTCCCGGATTGCCACACCCTGGCAAGTGTTTTGCTTCATGACGCAACACTGTCGACCATGCGCCCGGCGAAGGCGCCGACAGCGACCCGCGCAAAGACCGCGGGCGGACTTTCCACAGGAGACAGAGAAATGACCTTCCAGCCGGAACCGGCCCGCCCCGCGGCGGGCGCCCCGGGTGACACAGGGCAGCCCGAGCGCGACCAACTGATTGCCCAGGCCCACCAGCGTTCCGAGTCCTATGGCCTGCGTCCCTATGAATCGCCCGACTTCTGCCCGGTGCTGCAGAGCGAGCTGAAAACGCGGATCGAGCGTAGCCAGTCGCTGTTCGCCTATGCGCTGCCGGTGATGGAAACGCTCTACGACCAGATCGTGAATACGCAGAGCATGGTCATCCTGACCGACGCCGATGGCCTGATCCTGCACTCGATGGGCGATGACGACTTTCTGGCCCGGGCCAACCAGGTCGCGCTGCGCCCGGGCGCGGAGTGGTCGGAAGCGCGCCGCGGCACCAACGCCATCGGCACGGCCCTGGCCGAGAACCGGGCCACGCTGGTACACGGCGCCGACCACTTCCTGGAGGCCAACCAGTTCCTGACCTGCTCGTGCATGACCATCCTCGACCCTTACGGCAAGACCGTGGGGGCGCTGGATGTGACCGGCGACCAGCGCGGTTTCCACAAGCACACCATGGCGCTGGTGCGGATGTCGGCGCAGATGATCGAGAACCAGCTGTTCGGCAACGCCTTCCGTGACATGGTGTGCATCCGCTTCCATTCGCGCGCGGAGTTCCTGGGCACGCTGGTCGAGGGCATCGTCTCCTTCACGCCCGGCGGGCGCTTCCTGTCAGCCAACCGCAGCGGGCAGTTCCAGCTTGGCCTGTCCAATGGCGCCCTGCATGCGCACACCTTCTCTTCGCTGTTCGGGCTGTCGATGTCGCAGCTGTTCGACACGGTGCGCGCGGCTCATGCGGGCATCGTCCAGCTGCACCTGCCGAGCGGCGTCAAGGTCAGCGCCCGGGTCGAATGGAAGTCACCCGCCGCATCGCTGCCGGGCAACACCGATGCCGGCCAAGCAGTCCAGCCTGGCACGGCCGCCGCACCGCGCAGCCTGGCCGCAGGCCCCGCCCGCTCACCCGGGCTGGACGACCTGGACACGGGCGACGCGCAGATCCGCGCGGTCATCGGCAAGCTGCGCAAGGTCATCGGCAAGGATATTCCGGTGATGGTGCTGGGCGAGACCGGCACCGGCAAGGAACTGATGGCGCGCGCCATCCACGCCGACAGCCCGCGCCATGCCGGGCCCTTCATTGCCGTGAACTGCGCCTCCATCCCGGAAACCCTGATCGAGTCCGAGCTGTTCGGCTATGAAGAAGGCGCCTTCACCGGCGCCCGCAAGAAGGGCGGCATCGGCAAGATGCTGCTGGCCAACGGCGGCACGCTGTTCCTGGACGAGATCGGGGACATGCCGCTGCATCTGCAAGGACGGCTGCTGCGCGCGCTGCAGGAACGCGCGGTGTCGCCGCTGGGCAGCAGCAAGGTCATCCATGTCGACGTCTCGGTGGTATGCGCCACCAACCGCAACCTGCGTGACCTGGTCGCCAACGGCCAGTTCCGCGAAGACCTCTACTACCGCCTCAACGGGCTGGTGGTGCGGCTGCCGGCCCTGCGCGAGCGCGGCGACCTCGACGCGGTGGCCGCCAGGCTGCTGCGCCAGGACCAGGCGGGCGTGCAACCCGGCGAGCCGCCCCGCATCCGCGAGTCGGTGATGGAGATGTTCCGCCGCTACCACTGGCCGGGCAATATCCGCCAGCTGTGCAACCTGCTGCGCACCGCGCGGCTGATGGCCGAAGGCGAAGCCGAGATCACCGAGGACCACCTGCCCGACGACTTCCTCGATGACCTGCGCGAGCGCCAGGGGCATGCGGCGGTGCCCGCGGCCCATATGTTGCCGGGCGCGCAGCCCACGCGGCTGGCCGATGTCGAGGCCATGGCCATTGTCGCCACGGTCAAGGCGCACAACGGGAACATCTCTGCGGCGGCCAAGGCGCTGGGGATCTCGCGCAATACGGTCTACCGGAAAATGGAAGAGGCCCGCGGGCTGCCCCACCAGGCCGGCTGATTCGGGCCACGCACCAGGGCAGCCCCCCGCGCTCAGGCCAGCGGCTCGCCCTGCATCCACAGGTCTTCCAGCTCGCGCCAGGCGCGCTGCACGTTCAGCGGGTGGCGCGACTGGAAATGGCGCCAGTGCCGAAACGGCACCGCCGCCACGGCGTCATTGGCGCGCGAGGCATCGCTGCCCGCGGCCAGCGCGGCGCCGATTCCGTGCGCCAGCGCATCCAGGTAAGCCAGCGTCGGCGCCAGCGTCTGGGCGGGCGTGCCCGCCGCGGTGCCCACCACCGTGCGCGCCGGCAGCTCCTGCAGCCGCCGCAGCGCACGGCGCCACCCCTGCAGCGAGGCCTCGTGCATCTCCGGCACGCGCTCGCGGTAAGCCAGGCCACCCGCACACAGCAGCTGCAGCTGCGGCGCGTACAGCACCGTATCCGAGGCACTGTGCGCATTCGCATAAACCTGCACCTGCCAGGCGGTAGCGCCGGTGTGCAGCCAGCCATCGGGCTGCAGCGCGGGCTCCGGCAAGACTATCGCGGCGCCGCGCATGGCACCGTTCCCGAGCAGCGTCGCCATGCGGGCCAGGCAGGCCGCGCAGCGTTGCCGCATCAGCGCAGCCGTGGCGGCGGAGGCCAGGAACACGGGCCGGGGCCGCAGCCGTGCGAACGCGGCATTGGCCAGCACGTTCTCCGGGTGGGCATGCGTGTTGACCACCCAACGCACGGGCTGCGGCGTCAGCGCCCGGATGGCGCCGAGCAGCGCACCGCCCCACGCCGCCTGCGGCCCGGGGTCCACCACCAGCACGCCCGCACCGCTCAGGTGGACCAGGGTCGGCACCACTTCGGCGGCGTTGGCGCGCGCCACTTCGGCATTGCCGGCGCGGGCCACGTACACGCCTGGCTGCAGCCGCTCCAGCGTGACCCGCGTGCCGGCAGCGGCCGCCGGGCGCCAGCCGTTCATGGCCAGCGCAAGCGTGGCGCCAAGAAAGCCGCGCCGCGTCGTGGGCATCACCGCTGCCAGCCCGCGGCGCGGATCGCGGCCACCAGGGCGTCGCGCATGGCCCCTGCCGCCAGGTGTCCGCCGTCCACCCAGGCCAGCCTTGCGCCCGGCATGGCGGCCTGCAGGCGCAGCGCGTTGGCGGGACGGCAGACCTTGTCGGCGCGGCCATGCAGCAGCGTCACCGGCAGGCCATGCGCGCCGATGACCCGCGCCGCGCTGAGCAGGGCCGGCTTGCCCAGTCCGGCCCGGTTGCGCAGGTAGTGCGCCTGGATCCGGTATTTGTTCACCGCGGCCATGCGCTCAGGCCGCCGCTGCCGGCGCGAATGCGACGCAGGGGAAAGACCCAACCACGCCTGTTCGCTCGCCTGCCACGCCGCGGCAGTGTCCCGTTTTTGAACAGGCGTACCACTTTGCAACAGCCGTGACACAGTGAGCAGCCGCGCGCGCGCATCGGGCAAGCGCTCGCCCCATGCCTTGACGCAATGCAACATGCGGCGGCCCCCATGGCGCGGTGAAAACAGCGCGAGCACATCGTCGCGGCCGGTCAGGAAGGAGCCGCGCAGGACCAGCGCCGCCACGGCGTGCGGGCATTGCGCCGCGTACGCCAGGGCAAGTGCTGCACCCCATGATCCGCCCACCACGCCCCAGCGCTCGATGCCCAGCGCGCGGCGCAGCTGCTCCAGGTCGGCCAGCAGCGCGCCCACGGTATTGCGGCGCAGGCAGCCGGCCGGCCTGGAGCGGCCGGCGCCGCGCTGGTCCGGCATCACCACGCGGTGCCGCCGCGGGTCGAACCACTGCGCCATGGCGGCAGAGCAGCCGCTGCCCGGCCCGCCATGCAGCACCAGCCACGGCTCGCCGTCCGCGGCGCCGGCCAGCCGCACATGCACGCGCTGGGCATCGGGCGTACGCAGGTGGAAGGTGGTGGCCGCGTCGGAAAAGCCGGCAGAAATCGTTGATGCGTCGGGCATGGATGTTGCCTTGAAGGGATGCGGCAGTCGGGCGGCAGCCAGGCGCCGCTGCACAACGATATTCACTAACCATGCCACCCAAGGAGAGAGACATGCGCTGGACCACCCCCGCCTACACCGAGCTGCGGCTTGGCTTTGAAATCACGATGTACATCGCCAACCGCTGAGGGTGCCGCGGTGCCGCGGCGCCTGCGACCGGCGCTGCGCCGACAGGCAAGCCGCGGACCGCAAGCACAACCAACGCAGGCAGACGCCAGGCCTGGCGCCTGCCCCGTGAAGCCATGACCCAACACCAAGCGCTCACGCCATGACAAGCATCCGGGTACTGGGGTCGGCCGCCGGCGGCGGCTTTCCGCAGTGGAACTGCAACTGCCACAACTGCGACGGCGTGCGCCGCGGCACGGTGCGCGCCACGCCGCGCACGCAATCCTCGATCGCGCTGACGGGCGACGGGCCTGATGCCATCCTGGTCAATGCCTCGCCCGATATCCTGCAGCAGCTGCGCCAGGCACCCGCGCTGCAGCCCGCGCGCGCGCCGCGCGACACCGCCATCGCCGCGGTCGTGCTGATGGATGCGCAGATCGACCACGTCACCGGCCTGCTGATGCTGCGCGAACACCGCCAGGCGCTGCCGCTCTATGCCACCGCCGCCGTGCTGGACGACCTGGGCGCCGCCTTCCCGCTGACGCGCATCCTGTCGCACTACTGCGGACTGCGGACGCATGCCCTGCCCTGCGACGGCACCGCGTTTTCAGTCCCGCCGCTGGACGGCCTGACACTGACGGCGATACCGCTGGAGAGCAAGGCCCCGCCCTACTCGCCCAACCGCCATGCGCCGCGCGCGGGCGACAACATCGGCCTGCGCATCGAAGACCGCCGCAGCGGCCGCAGCGCCTTCTATGCGCCCGGCCTGGGCCGCATCGACGACCACGTCTTTGCCGAGCTGCACAGCGCCGACATCGTGCTGGTCGACGGCACCTTCTGGCGCGACGACGAGATGCAGGCGCCTGGCTTCTCGGGCAAGAGCGCCGCCGACATGGGCCACCTGGCCCTGTCGGGACCCGGCGGCATGATCGAGGTCCTGGAGCGGCTGCCCGCCAGCCGCAAGATTCTTATCCATATCAACAATACCAACCCGGTGCTGGTGGAAGACTCGCCCGAGCGCGCAGAGCTGGCGCGGCATGGCATCGAGGTGGCGTACGACGGCATGGAAATCGCCCTATGACAACTGCCATCCTCCCCATCCCCCCCATCGCCTGGACCGAGGCCGAGTTCGAGGCCCGCCTGCGCGCCAGGGAAAGCGGCTACCACATCCACCATCCCTTCAACCAGCGCATGGCGGCAGGCCAGTGTTCGCCCGCGCAGATCCGCGCATGGGTGACCAACCGCTTCTACTATCAGGACAACATCCCGCTGAAGGACGCCGCCATCCTGTCCAATTGCCCCGAGCGCGACACCCGCCGCGAGTGGGTGGTGCGCATCCTTGACCACGACGGCACCGACACCCAGCCCGGCGGCATCGAGGCCTGGCTGCGCCTGGGCCAGGCGGTGGGCCTGGAGCGCGAAGCACTGCTGAGCCACCGGCACGTGCTGCCCGGGGTGCGCTTTGCCGTCGATGCCTACGTCAACTTTGCGCGCCGCGCACCGTGGCAGGAAGCCGTGTGCTCGTCGCTGACGGAGATGTTCGCGCCCGCAATCCACAAGGAACGCCTGGCCGGCTGGCCCACGCATTACCCGTGGATCGAGGCCGCCGGGCTGGACTACTTCCGCTCTCGCATTCCGCTCGCGCAGCGCGACGTGGACCATGGCCTGCGCGTGACGCTGGGCCATTTCCGCAGCGCGGCGCAACAGCAGCGCGCCCTCGACATCCTGCAGTTCAAGCTCGACGTGCTCTGGTCGATGCTCGACGCCATCCAGCAAGCCAACCCATGACAGCCAGCACGCAAGACCTCGCCAGACCGACCCTGCACCGGACCTTTCGCCTGCAATGGGAAGCCTCCCAGCAAAGCTGGGTGCTGCTGTACCCGGAAGGCATGGTCACCCTCAACGACAGCGCCGCCGCGATCCTGCAGCGCTGCGACGGCAGCCACACGCTGGACATGCTGATCGACGACCTGCAGGCCGCGTTTGGCGTGCAGGGAATCGCCCCGGAGGTACATGCCTTTGTCAAACATGCGATCGAACGCGGCTGGCTGGTCTGAGGCCGCGCCCGGCCCGCCGCTGTGGCTGCTGGCCGAGCTGACCTACCGCTGCCCGCTGCATTGCGCCTTCTGCTCCAACCCGGTGGACTATGCCCGGCATACGGCCGAGCTGAGCACCGTGCAATGGTGCGACGTGTTCAGCCAGGCGCGGGCGCTGGGCGCGGTGCAGCTCGGGCTGTCCGGCGGCGAACCACTGCTGCGCAAGGACCTTGAAGTACTGGTCAGGCATGCGCATGGCCTGGGCTTCTACACCAACCTCATCACCTCGGGCGTGGGCCTGACCGACGCCCGCCTTGCCGCCCTGCGCGACGCCGGCCTGGACCATATCCAGCTGTCGTTCCAGGACTCCACCCGCGAGCTCAACGACTTCCTGTCCAGCACCCGCACCTTCGACCTGAAGCAGCGCGTGGCGCGCATGATCAAGGCGCACGGCTATCCGATGGTGATGAACTGCGTGCTGCACCGGCATAACCTGCCGCATGTCGGCACCATCATCGAGATGGCCCTGCAGATGGGCGCCGAATACCTGGAACTGGCCAACACGCAGTACTACGGCTGGGCCTGGGAGAACCGGCTGGCGCTGCTGCCCACCCATGAGCAGCTGCGCGAGGCCGAGGCCGTGGTCCGGCAGTACCGCGCGCGCATCGGCAGGCAATGCCAGATCCTGTTCGTCGTGCCTGATTACTTCGAGGCGCGGCCCAAGAAGTGCATGAACGGCTGGGGCACCACCTTCCTTGGCGTGGCGCCGGACGGCACCGCGCTGCCCTGCCACGCGGCGCGCATGCTGCCGGGCCTGGCGCTGCCCAATGTCGCCACGCAGGGGCTGCGCGAGATCTGGACCGAAAGCGATGCCTTCCGCCGTTTCCGCGGCACGCAGTGGATGCAGGAACCCTGCCGTTCCTGCGACCAGCGCGAGCAGGACTACGGCGGCTGCCGCTGCCAGGCGTTCCTGGTCACCGGCGACGCCACCGCCACGGACCCCGTGTGCGAGCGCTCCGGCGCGCACGACAAGGTCAGCGAGATCGTGCTGCAGGGCCGGCTGGCCGTGGCGCAGGCGCGCGAGCAAGCGATGGTATTTCGCAGCGATGGCAACTCGCTGCGGCTGAGCAGCGGCCAGCGCTAAGAAAGGAAAAACCCCGGCATGGCAGGCGCCAGCCGGGGTTCCTTGCCGGCATGCCGGCATCGTCAAGACAGTCGCCGGCCTCAGCTGGCACTCAACACCCACTCCGCCAGTTTCTTCGCATCGTCCTCAGCAAGGCTGCCATGCGGCGGCATCGGAATCCGCCCCCACGCGCCCTTGCCGCCTTCGCGGATCTTCTTTGCCAGCCGCTCCGCCGCCTGGCTGTCGCCCTTGTACTTGGCAGCCACCTCGGCAAACCCCGGGCCCACCAGCTTTGACTGCATGCCATGGCAGGAAAAGCAGCCGCTCTTGTCGGCCAGGGCCTGCATGTCGGCGGCCGTGCCGGCCAGCGCCGCGCCCGGCAGCAGCGCCGACGCCACCGCCAGCGCCATCCATTCCTTCTTCATACCTGAGTCCCGTTTCATCCTGTTGCACCCGCGCCCGGCGCCCGCATCGCACCCATGATGCGATGCGGGCGCCTGGCAGTGTCATCTCCCGCCAGCTCAGCTCTTGTGCAGCTTGAACACCCACACCGAGCCGCCCTGCTCCAGGAAGTTCACGCGCTTGGCCACCTCGCCGCCCCACAGCGGCACCGCGCCGCCCCAGCCGGACACCACCGCCACGTACTGCTCGCCGTTCTCTTCCCAGGTGACCGGGGGCGCCACCACGCCGCTGCCGGTCTGGAACTGCCACAGCTCCTTGCCGGTCCTGGCGTCGGCCGCCTTCAGGTAGCCTTCCGGCGTGCCCCAGAACACCAGCCCGCCGGCGGTGGTCATCACCCCGCCCCACAGCGGCGCGCTGTTCTTGACCTCCCACATGATCTTGCCGCTCTTGGGGTTGATGGCCCGCAGCGTGCCGATATAGTCCTCGTTCAGCGGACGGATGGTGAAACCCGCGCCCAGGAAGGCAGCGCCCTTCTTGTAGCTGATGGGCTCGTTCCAGATATCCATGCCCCACTCGTTGGCGGGCACGTAGAACAGGCCGGTCTGCGGGCTGTAGGCCATCGGCTGCTGGTTCTTGCCGCCAAGGAAGCCCGGCGCGGCAAACACGGACTTGCCCTTCTTCTCGTCGCTGCCGGCGGCGGGGTCGCCGGGGCGGCCTTCGGCGATGTAGTTGGGGCGGCCGCTCTTCAGGTCGATGCCGGTGGCCCAGGTGATCTTCCTGACGAAGGGGAAGGCGTTGACCAGCTTGCCGCTGGCCGCGTCGTTGACGTAGAAGAAGCCGTTGCGGTCGGCCTTGCCGCCCATGCGCTTGCCGTCCAGGTCGAAGGTCACGAACTCATTGACGCCATCGAAATCCCAGCCGTCGTTCGGGGTGTTCTGGTAGTGCCAGGCGATCTTGCCGGTGGCGGGATCCAGCGCCACCGTCGAGGCCGAGTAGAGGTTGTCGCCCTTGCGGATATGGCTGTTCCACGGCCCCGGATTGCCGGTGCCGAAGTACACCAGCCCGGTGGCCGGATCGTAGGTGCCGCCCAGCCAGGTGGCGGCGCCGCCGGTCTTCCAGGTCTCGCCCGGCCAGCTTGCGTTGGCGGTGCCGGTCACGCCGTTCTCGGTCTTGTTGCCGTCCTTGTCGTACTTGTAGCCCATATGGCCTTCGACCACCGGCCGCGACCACACCAGCTGCCCGGTCTTGGCATCGCGTGCGTCGACCCGGCCCACCACGCCGAACTCGCCGCCCGAGATGCCGGTCAGCACCATGCCCTTGACGATCATGGGCGCCGCCGTGTACGAATAGCCGGCGGCGTAGTCCTCCAGCTTCTCCTTCCACACCACCTTGCCGGTCTTCTGGTCCAGCGCCACCAGCTGCGCATCGAGCGTGCCGAAGATCACCAGGTTGTCGTAGAGTGCCGCACCGCGGTTCACCACGTCGCAGCACGGCATGATGCCTTCGGGCAGCCGGTGCTCATACTTCCAGAGCTTGCGCCCGGTCTTCAGGTCCAGCGCATAGATGCGCGAATACGAGGCCGTCACGAACATCTTGCCGTCATGGATCAGCGGCTGCGATTCCTGCCCGCGCTGCTTCTCGCCGCCAAACGAGAACGACCACGCCGGCACCAGCTGCCCGACGTTCTTCGTATTGATGCGCGACAGCGTGGAATAGCGCTGGCCTTGCGGGCCCATGCCCCACGACAACACATCGCCGGGGCTCTTTGCGTCGTTCTCGATCATGGCATCGGTCACAGCCGCCTGCGCGGCCAGACTGGCCGCGGCAGCCGCAACCGCCATCACTACTCGTAACGTCCTCATTGCCATCTCCTCTCTTGTTTTGGGTTTCCCAGGTGCGCCACTGCGCCACCCACCAGACACGCCTTTGGCAATTCCCATGCCAGTCGCATCCCCGCACCAGCACGCCGGTTGCGGCCCGGTTGCGTGATGACGGCCGTGCCAGCGCGCAACACTGCGTTGCAGTTGCTCCAGAACTGAACAGCCCGCCTCGGCTGGCCGGCGTCAGTGGCCAAGCGCGGCTTCCTCACGCGCCGGGTAGAGATGGCCGACGTTGCGCAGGTACTCCGCGGGCATCGCGGCCCAGTGCGCGTAGGGCTGCGGCACCGGCATCGCCATGACCTCGGCCAGGTCCCGCCCTTGCGCCGCGGCCTCGCGCAGGCGCGTGTCCAGCCATTGCAGGTAGCCGCGCGTCTGCGCGATGGCCTCAGCGCCGCCGCCGGCCGCAGGCACTGGCCCGTGGCTGGGGACCAGCGCGCGCGCCCCGCTGTCGGCCAGCAGCGCCTGCAGCCGGCCCAGGCTGGCCAGCCAGCGGCCGATATCCGCGTGCGGCGTGGTCGGAATGCGTTGCCGGAACACCAGCCCGCCGGCAAAGACCACGCCCGCGCTGTGGTCCAGCACCACCAGGTCGTCGCCGGTATGGCCGTCCAGGCGCACCAGCTCCAGCGTATGGCGCCCGATCGTGAGCCGGCCCGGCGCCAGCGCGTGCGCAGCCGGCACGGGCTCGGTGCCGCGCATCCAGTCGCCGCACAGGCGGTAGAGATTGTCGGCATAAGCGGCGCCCTCGCGCCGCGCCCCGTCGATGGTGCCGGCCAGGGCGCTGCCGCCCACATCGGCATAGGCCTGGTTGCCGAAGAAATAGTCGGGATGCAGGTTCAGGTTCAGCACCAGCCGCACCGGGGCGGCCGTGACCGATGCAATCGCCTTGCGCTGCTGCTCGCCATACAGCCGCGACGGGCCGGTGTTGATGACCACCACGCCGTCGCCGGTGTCGATGAACGCCGTATTGATGATGTTGCAGCCGTTGCCGGGCGCGAAGTCGGCATTGGCGCCTTCCAGCAGCCACACGCCCGCGGCGATCTCGCGCGGGGCCAGGCGATAGTCAGGAGGCTGCAGCGCGGCCTGCTGGGCGAATGCCGCCGGCACGGGCTGGCCCGCCAGGCATAGCAGCAACCACAGTAGCAATCGCCGCTTCATGGTGACACCCGCGCCGCGATGCGGTTGCCGTTGTTGTCGTGGCCGGCCACCGTCATGCCCGGCGGCACGGCATCGCGCAGGTCGAAGGAGAAGATCGGATTCTCGGCAACCGGCTCATGCAGCGTCAGGCGCAGCAGCGGCTGCCGGGCCGCGTCGGCAAGAACCAGGGTCTCGATATAGAACGCCGGGATGCCCGCTGCCAGTCCGGTATCCATCGGATGCATCACGCGCAGCCGCACGCGTGCCGCGGCCCCGCCGAAGCCCGGGAACACGCGCGCGTCCACGCGATTGAGCGTGCGGCTCCAGCTGCCGTCGCGGCGGGTGGCGCCGGGCACCGTACAGCCCCCGCCGCCGGCATCGACCAGCACGCTGCCGACATGCCAGGTGCCATCGCGCGTGCGCGCCGCCACCCGCACCGGCGAAGCCTGTTCCAGCTTGAAGCGGAACGACAGCGACGGGCGCACCCGCAGCGGTTCGAACGCCAGCACCTCGCGGATCGGGTTGCGGTCGACCGCCACCACGATGCGATCCACTTCGCCCAGCGCCGAGGCATCGAAGGCGATCGGCACGCGCATGGGGTCTTCCGCAAACGCCGGCCCGGTCACCCTGACGCGGCTGTCGAACACCACCGGGCCAGACTGCAGCAGCTCCTTGTGGATCCAGGCCCATTGCGGCGACTGCAGCGGATCGCTGTGCGCGATGACGGCGCCCGCTGCCCCGGCAGCCGCTACCGCCGGACTGGCCAGGCCCAGTGCGGCCGCCATCAGCAGGAGCATGCCCCGCGTCCGCCGCCTCATGCCTGCTGCCCCCGGCGCGCCATGCCGCGCTGCGGGTCGTAGCCCTGCAGCGCCAGCGCGAAGAACACCACCGCGCTGCCCGCCACCACCGCCAGGCTCAGCGGCGCCACCTGCCCGTACAGCGCAAAGCGGATCGCCTCGACCGCGTGGGTGAAGGGATTGAAGCGGGCCAGCTGGTACACCAGCTCCGCGCCCGACTCCTGCAGCTTCCACAGTGGATACAGCGCCGAGCTGATGAAGAACATCGGAAAGATCACGAAGTTCATGGTGCCGGCAAAGTTCTCGAGCTGGCGCACATGGACCGACAGCAGCAGGCCCAGCGCACCCAGCATCAGCGCGGCCAGCGCCATGGCGCCCGTCGCCGCCAGCAGGTGCAGGGACTCGAAGCGGATGCCGAAGGCCATCGCCACCAGCAGGAACGCGGCCATCTGCAGCAGCGACAGCACCGTACCCGCCGCCAGCTTGCAAGCCAGCAGCCAGCCCCGCGGCAGCGGCGCGGTCAGCAGCAGCCGCATCACGCCCATCTCGCGGTCGTACACCATGGCCAGCGACGACTGCATGCCGTTGAACAGCGCGATCATGCCCAGCAGTCCGGGCGCCACGTAGACCTTGTATTCGATGTAGGTGTCATAGGGCGGCGCAATGGCGACGCCCAGCGCGTTCTGGAAGCCCGCGGCAAACACCAGCAGCCACAGCAGCGGGCGCACCAGCGACGACAGCAGGCGCCCGGGCTGGCGCAGGTACTTGCGCAGCTCGCGCCCGCAAACCGCGCGCAGCGCGCGCCAGCGATGGATCAGGATGGAGGCCATGGGTGCGCTACGCGGATGGGGCCCGGCACGCCGTGTCGGCTTCATCGGCGCCCAGGGTGTCGAGGTTGTTCTTCGGATGCAACACGCCTTCCACCGGGGCCATGCCGGCCACGCCGTCGGGGTGGGCCAGCAACACCGGCTGGCGCAGCTGGCGGTCCCAGCGGCGGAACGACAGCGGCGGCCCCTTGAAGCCGTCCACCACCACCTGCCCGGCGGCAAGCGCCTGCGCCTGTCCGGCAAACCCGGCCCCCGGCAGGCGCGCCACGCTCTCGGCAATGGCCTTGACCGCCACCCAGGCAGCCCAGTCGTAGCCGGTCATCGGACGGCCCGCCGCGCGCATGAAGCGCCGGTTGAGCTGCGGCCCGCCATTGCGCTCCCAGGCCCAGTGCCACGCCTGCGCGCCCAGCCCGCCGGCGCCCACCACCGGGCGCGGCAGCAGCGTGGCATAGGGCACGCCGCGGGCGAACTCGCCGTCGGCATCGGCCACCACCACCACGTCATAGTCCACGCCGCCGGTCAGCAGGCCGAGGTTGGCCTGGTCGCGCTCACGCGGGTCGTTGGACAGCCGGAAGGCGCGCTGCGCCGACCAGGCAATGCCAAAGCGCCGCGCCGACGCCACCAGCGCGTCGCGCTGCGCCGCATCGGCCGCGGACGGGCCGCTCAGCAGCAGGGCGCGGCGCCATTTGCGCAGTGCCAGGTACTGCATCAGCGCATCCGCGCGCATGCGCAGGCTGGGCAGCGTGTGCAGCAGCACCGGCGCGCAGCCGGCGCCGCGCAACGCGTCGTCGTCGGCCGACACGTTGAACAACAAGGCCTCGCCCGGCTTGACCGCGCCCGTGGCCGCCCTGACCGATGCCGGCGGCAGGTCCAGCAGGATATAGCGCGTGCCCTGCCGCGCCAGCGCCGCGACCAGCGGGGCCACCTCGGCTTCAGTGCGGGCTTCCTGTGCTTCCAGCCTGAGCGACTGGCCCGCGGCCCCGAGCGCCACGCGCGCTTCGGCGGCCGCCACCTGGGCGCCGTCGAGCGCACGGCCCTGCGGCTGGCCGGGATAGCGCTGCGCCAGGCGCCGGGGCGCATAGCGCGCGTCGTCGGCCTGCGACACGACCGCCACGCGCACCTCGGCAGCGTGCACCGCGGCAGGCAGCCACGCCAGCGCCACGGCGCCCAGCCCGGCACGCCACCACTGCCACCACGCACGCGAGCGCTCAGTCATCGATCGCCACCGAATGCGGCACCCGGCCCGCCTTGAGCGTGGCCACCGCCTTGCGGCTGGCGGTGTCCACCACGCTGACATCGTCGGACAGGCCGTTGGCGACATAAAGCCGCGCGTTGTCGCGGCTCAGCGCCAGCCCCCATGCGCGGCGGCCGACCAGCACATAGTCCTGCACCCGGCGCGACGCCACCTCGACCACCGCGACATGGTTGGCGCGGCCGAGCCCGATATAGGCGCGCGTGCCGTCGCCGCTGGCCGCCATGCCCACCGGGGTCACGTCCTCGGCGCGAAAGCCCCGCGGCGCGAAGGCGATGGTCTGGGCCACCTCGAAGGTATCGGTACGGATCACGCTGACGCTGGCCGAGAGCTCGTTGGATACCCACAGCTCCTTGCCGTCGCGCACCAGCAGCAGCCGCCGCGGCCGGTTGCCGACCTGGATATTGCGGATCACCTTGCGCGAGGCCACGTCGATGACATGGACCAGGTTGGCCACCTCCGAGGTCACGTACACATGCCTGCCGTCGGCGCTGACCTTGACGCCCTCCGGCTCCTCGCCCACCCTGACCGCGAACACGCGCTTGCCCGACGCCGTGTCGTAGGCCGACAGCAGCCCGTCCTCTTCATTCGAGACATAGAGCGTGCGGCCGTCCTGGCTGAGATCGAACAACTCCGGATCGTCCCCCACCGGCAGCGATGCCACGGTCTTGCGGCTGGCCACGTCGACCACATCCACCCGGTTGTCGTCGCTGCAGGCCACGTACAGGCGCGTCCGGTCGGGCGACAGTTGCAGGTGGCGCGGGCGCTTGCACTGCCGCCATACCGCGACCAGCTGCCGGCTGCGGGCATCGAAGACGGCGAGGGCATCGTCCTTCTCGCTCGAGACAAAGACCTGGTTGCCAGCCTGGCCGGCGGGTCGCGCGGCCCCGCCCTGCGCGCCTTCGGCCAGGCCGGCGGCAACCAGCAGCGTCGTGACCAGCAGCAAGGCGCCGGCAAACCAGCGGGGAGATGGCATCTTGTTCATGCGGGTACGCGCCTCGCGGCCGGGTCAGTGACAGGGGCCGGCGGCGTCATGGCCAGGAAGGCGCCCTCCAGGGTGTCGCACGCCGCGGCGCCGCGCAGTGCGGCCGGGGTGCCGTCGAAACGCACGGTGCCGCGGTCCAGCACGATCACGCGGTCGGCGTGCTCCACCTCCTGCACCAGGTGGGTGGCCCACAGCACGCCGGCCTGCGCCCGCGCCGTCAGGCGCCGCGCATCGGCCACCAGTTGCGCACGCGAGGCCGGGTCCAGCCCCACCGTCGGCTCGTCCAGCAGCAGCATGGCCGGTTCATGCAGCAGCGCGCGCGCCAGTTCCACCTTGCGCCGGTTGCCGCCCGAAAGCTCGCGCACCGGTGCGCGCGCACGCGCCGCCAGCCCGAAGTCATCGAGCAGCCGGGCGATGCGCAGCGCCGCCACGCCGCGCGGCAGCCCGTGCAGGTCCGCGTGAAAGCGCAGGTTGGCCAGCACCGGCAGGTCCAGGTCGATGGCCGGCTGCTGGAACACGATGCCCAGCCGCGCCAGCGCGCGCACCGGATCGCGCCGCATGTCGCTGCCCATGACCGTGACCTGCCCGGTATCGGCCACGAACAGACCGCTGAGGATCTGGAACAGCGTCGTCTTGCCCGCCCCGTTGGGGCCGAGCAGTGCCACGAACTCGCCGCGCCGCACGCTGAGCGAGACCCCATCCAGGGCCACGCGGCTGCCAAAGGCCTTGCGCACGGCATCGCAGCACAGCGCCGGCGGCGCTTGCATGGCCATCACAGCTGCCCCCTGGGCCGCGCGGTGCCCACGCGCTCGGCAAAGCTCCGCTCGGTCTCCCACGCATGGCGCAGGAAGTCATCGTATTGCGCGGTATTCAGGTAGGTCAGCTCCTGGTCGTACCTGGCCAGTTCCGCAAGGTGGCGCGGCTGCTGCATCGCGGCACGGAATGCGTCATGCAGGCGGCGGACGATTGCCGGATCGGTGCCGCGCGGCACGCCGATGCCGTAGGGCGAGTTATGAACCGCATCGGCAAAGCCCAGCTCGCTTACCGTCGGCACCTCGGGCCAGCGCGGTGAGCGCTGCGCGCTGAACACGGCCAGCAAGCGCAGCTTGCCGGTCTCGACGAAAGGCGCGAAGCCGGTGGAATTGACCCCCGCCATCAGCGAACCGTTGGCCACGGCCAGCATCTGGTCAGCGGTGCCGTGATACGGCACGTGGATATAGCGCACGCCGCTGCGCCCGAGCACGTCCTCCATCGCCAGATGGGCGGTGGTGCCGATGCCGGTGGAGCCCACGGTCAGCTCGCCCGGATGCGCGCGGCCCCAGGCGACCAGGTCGCGCAGCGAGCGTAACGGGCTGTCTGCGGGCACCACGATGCCGAAGGTATAGCCCGAGATCATCAGCACCGGCTGGATGTCGCGCAGCGGCTGCCAGGCGGTCTTCTGCTGATGCGGGAAGCGATATACCGTCAGCGGCAGCTGGCCGATGGTGTAGCCGTCCGGCCGCGCCGCGGCAAGCAAGCCTCCCACCAGCGTGCCGCCGGCGCCCGGCCGGTTCTCCACCACGACCGGCTGCCCCAGCTCGCGCCCGGCCAGCTCCGCCAGGATGCGCATGGAGATATCGGTGGCGCCGCCCGCTGGCCATGGCACCACCAGCGTGATCGGCCGCGACGGATACCCGTGCGCGCCCTCGGCCAGCGCTGCGCCCGCATGGACCAGGCCGAGGCACGGCAACAGCAGGCAGGCAAGGCAGCGACCAAGGCGGCGGAACATGGCTAAGCACCAGGCAGAGTGTTGATGCAGGTGAACAGAGCAAGGCCGATACCATGTGCAGCGCAGCATCAGGCCGCGCTCCATGCCAGCCGTTGCCTGGCCGCGCCGGACGCACTGCCGGACGCTGCAGCCAGGCCGTGCCTTGTGCGGTGCGCTGCGAACGACTGTCCCATGGTTGAGCACCGGCCCGCTGCTTGTGTCCGCAGCTGTCCTGTTTTGTGACAGGCATCGGCGCAAGGCGGGTTCGGCCAGCGCGTTCCCGGGCCGCTCACCGCGCAAGTGCCGGACTCCCGATGCACGGTACGAAACCTGCTCAGCTCCGGGCAGGCGCTACCCAAGGCAGGTATCGCGCCGCTTATCCGGAGGAGACGGAACCATGCCAGCCAACCCGCGCCCCGCACCGCCAGGGCAGGCGCCGCGCGACACCGTGGCTTGCCGCCGCAGGACCAGCCGCGGCGCCGTCACCGCGATTGCCATGGCGGTCGCCCTGATGGCCCAGCGGCCCGCTGTTGCGCAGCACGACACCGCTGTCCCAAACCAGGACAGCGCCATGCTGCCGGAAGTCCTGGTGGTGGCCGCCGCGCCGCTGCCAGGCATCGGCGTCGACAGCGACCTGGTGCCCTACACCGTGCAGACCGTGCGCGGCGACGACCTGGATCGGTCGCGCGCCGGCAACCTGGCCGAGTACCTGTCCCGCAACCTGGCCGGCGTCAACGTCAACGACATCCAGGGCAGCCCGTTCCAGACCGACATCACCTACCGCGGCTTCCGTGCCTCATCCATTCCGGGCGTGCCGCAGGGACTGTCGGTCTACCTGGACGGCATCCGCGTCAACGAGCCCTTCGGCGACGTGGTCAGCTGGGACATGATCCCGGAAGCCGCGCTGGCGAGCGTGTCGCTGGTGTCCAGCGCCAACCCGGCCTACGGCCTCAATACCCTGGGCGGGGCGCTGGCCATGACCACTCGTTCCGGGCTGGACTCGCCCGGCTTCGAGGCCGACCTGTCCTACGGCAGCGGCGCCCGCAAGCGCGCCGACCTGTCCGGCGGCGTGCGCAGCGACAGCGGCTGGCACGCATTCGCGGCCGGCACCCTGTTCCAGGAGCATGGCTGGCGCGACCAGTCGGGCGGCCGGCTTGGCAACGTCTTCGCCAAGGCTGGCTATGCGGGCGACACTGACAGCGTGGACGTGTCAGTGCTGCACGGCCGCAGCACGCTGACCGGCAACGGGTTGGTGCCCGGCTTCCACGCCAGCGCCAACGGCACGCTGCCAGACCTCTACCAGGCCAACCGCCACGCCGTGTACACCTACCCCGACCAGACCCGCAACCAGGTGACCCAGGTCGCCGTCAACGGCCGCCACTGGTTCGACGACAAGACCAGCGCCGCCGCGCTGGCCTACGTGCGCACCAGCCGCCGCGACACCACCAACGGCGATGTCAACCCCGCCTACGAGGCCTATGCCGAAGACTGCGAGGACGGCTTTGCGCCCGACGGCAGCCCGCTCGGCGCCGACTGCGGCATGACCCGGGCCGAAGGCGCCGCGCTGCATCCCGCCGTGATCAACACCACCCATATGTGGCAGCAGACCGTCGGCATGGCGCTGAGCATGGCCAGGGAGACCGACCGCCACCTGCTCAACGCCGGCCTGACCCTGGACCGCAGCCGCCTGACCTACTCGCAGTACGCGCAGCCCGGCACCTTCACCGACGACCGCGGCGCCGTGGCCGACCCGGACGCCCCCAATGCCCTGTTCTCCGGCGTCGGCGGCAGCTCGCGCATGCTCGGCCTGTACCTGTCCGACACCTGGTCGCTGACCCCCAGCACCTTCCTGACCGCCTCGGCCAGGTGGAACCACGTCGAGGTAAGCAATACCCTGCGCAACAGCGACGGCAGCGAACAGCCGCGCGAAAGCTTTACCTACCGCCGCCTCAACCCCGCGCTGGGACTCTCGCAGAAGCTGGGCGGCGGCGTCACCGTGTTCGGGGGCTACGCGCAGAACAACCGCGTACCGACCGTGCTCGAACTCGGCTGCGCCGACCCGACGCGGCCCTGCCGCCTGCCGGCCGGCCTGCAGGCCGATCCCTACCTGAAGCAGGTGGTCTCACACTCCTATGAAGCAGGCGTGCGCTGGCACCGCGGCAAGGACACCGAAGTCACCGCGTCGTTCTACCGCGTCGACAATCACGACGACATCCTCTTCCTGCGCGCGCCGAACACCCAGCTCGGCTACTTCGCCAACTTCGACCGCACCCGCAACCAGGGTCTGGACCTCACCGCCCGCCAGCGCGTGGGCGATGTCACGCTGCGGCTTGCCTACAGCTATCTGCAGGCCACCTACCAGGCCGCCGGCCAGCTTGCCGCCGGCGAACGCACCATCGACATCCGGCCCGGCATGCGCATGGCGGGCCTGCCCCGCCATACGCTCAAGCTGGGCCTCGACTGGCAGGCACTGGCCGGCCTGACGCTTGGCGCCGACCTGGTGGCGGTGTCAGGCACCGTCTCCAGCGGCAACGAAGACGGCCTGCGCAGCGACCCGCAGCCGGGCGCGCCGCCGAAGACCGCCGACTGGCATGTGCCCGGCTACGCCAGCCTGAACCTGCGCGCGGCGTACAAGGTGAACAAGCGGTTTGAGATCTATGCACGCTTGGCCAATGTCTTTGACCGGCGCTACGAGACCTACGGACAGATCGCGAACGATGTGTTCCCCGGCGGTAGCCTGGTGCGCCCGCACGTGGCACCGGGGGATGCCGCCAGCGCGCTGTTCGTGGCACCGGGCGCGCCGCGCAGCTTCTGGCTGGGGGCGGTGTTCCGGATGTAGCAAGCCAGGCACGCCAGATCCACACCCACGCCCTGCGCCACGGTGTCGCCCTCACTCGTTTGAGTGTATTCAACCCCTCCCCTACGGAAGAGGGGATCAGCGCCAGGGAACTGCGGCCGACATGGCGGGGAGAAGGGGGCGCGATCCGGCAGCCGTGGCGCGCCGGAATCCATGCAAAGCAAACAAGGCATGCGCCCCCTGCCCATCGAGAATGAGGAGGAATGCCGTGCGCGACAACCAGCCCGTCACCCAGCGCGAGTTTGATTTCCCGGACAACGCCACGCTGATGTCGACCACCGACACGCAGAGCTACATCACCTACGCCAACGCCGCGTTTGTCGAGGTCAGCGGATTCACGCGGGAAGAAATCCAGGGGCAGCCGCACAACCTGGTGCGCCATCCCGACATGCCCGCCGAAGCCTTTGCCGACATGTGGGCCACCCTCAAGGGCGGAGAGCCATGGACCGCGCTGGTCAAGAACCGCCGCAAGAACGGCGACCATTACTGGGTCCGCGCCAATGCCACGCCCGTGGTGCGCAACGGCCGGCCCGCCGGCTACATGTCGGTGCGCACCAAGGCAACACGCGAGGAGATAGCGGCAGCGGAAAAGCTGTATCGCGATTTCCGCGAGGGCCAGGCCGGCAGCCGGAAATTCCACAAGGGACTGATCGTGCGCACGGGCCTGATGGCCTTTACCTCGCTGTTCCAGACCATGCCGGTCGCTGGCGCGTGCGGCTGGCGCTGGCCGCCCTGCTCCCCGTCAGTATCATCGGCGCCTGGGGCATGGGCCTTTCCGGCATGGCACTGCCAGGCTTTGCAGGGGTCATGGCGCTTGCCACGTTGCTGGCATCCTGGTGGCTGCAACGGCAGATCACCACCCCGCTGGAACAGGTCCTGCAGCAGGCGCTGCGCGTGGCGTCCGGCGAAAGCCAGAAGGCCGTGCACATGAACCGGGTCGACGAGATCGGCATGACGCTGCGCACGATCAGCCAGCTCGGCCTGATGTTCCGCTGGCTGATCGACGACGTCAGCGGCCAGGTCGTCAATGTCCAGACCGCCAGCAATGAAATCGCGCGCGGCAATATCGACCTGAGCGCGCGCACCGAACAGGCGGCGTCCAGCGTGCAGGAAACCTCCGCGTCGATGGCGCAGATGACCTCCACGGTGCAGAGCAACGCGGAGACCGCGGCGCAAGCCAACAAGCTGTCCGGCTCCGCCAGCGTCGCCGCGGAGCGCGGCGGGCAGGCGGTGTCGGAGGTCGTCAACACCATGAACGAGATCACCGAGAGCTCCAGGCGCATCGCCGATATCATCGGCGTGATCGATGGCATTGCCTTCCAGACCAATATCCTGGCGCTCAATGCGGCGGTGGAAGCCGCCCGCGCCGGCGAACAGGGCCGCGGCTTTGCCGTGGTGGCCGGCGAGGTGCGCAGCCTGGCGCAGCGCAGCGCCAATGCCGCCAAGGAAATCAAGGGACTGATCGATGTCAGCGTCCACAACGTCGCGTCCGGCGCCAAGCTGGTCGACGAAGCCGGCAAGGCCATGGACGACATCGTCTCGCAGGTCAAGCGCGTATCCGACCTGATCGCCGAGATCAGCGCCGCCACCACCGAGCAAAGCAGCGGAATATCCCAGGTAGGGGGCGCGGTCAGCGACCTTGACAACATCACCCAGCAGAACGCCGCGCTGGTCGAGCAAAGCGCGGCTGCGGCCGAAAGCCTGAAGCAGCAGGCAACACGGCTGGTGGAGGCGGTCAGCGTGTTCCGCTAAGCGCGGCGAAGCGGGCCGGCATGCAGTGGACCTGTCGGCCCGCTATCGGGGCGCGCTACTATTCGCCTGACACGGCGCCTTTGCGTCGAGCGTCAGCCCTGCCCCCAACCCGTCATGACCCGCATTGTCCGCATCGCCCTCCACACCCTGGCATCCGCAAGCCTCATGTTCCTGAGCACCGCGCATGCCACCGACATCGACTGCGATCCGTCCGCCACCGCCGCCAACGCTACGCAGGCGCAGCGCCTGATCTGCGAATCCGCGCTGTTTTCCATGGGCTACCAGCGCATCTATGCCGACCAGCAGCGCCTGCTCAAGGCGCGGGCAATCACCGACGCCGACATTGCAGCATTCCGCAAAAAGCGGGACCGCTGCGATTCGGCATCGTGCCTGGACACGGTCTTCCGGGAGTGGAATGCATTCGCCAGCCGGGCGCGGGTCCCCTGACCGGAGAGCCTAAGCGGGCAGTCCCGCCCGCGCGGACTCAGAAAGCGCCGGCTGGCACAGCGTCGTTGCCGGCAGGGCCGGCCTTGCCTTTCCGGACGCCGGATGCCAGGGCACGGATGGCGGCTTCGCGGGAGTTTCCGATGCGCTTGTGCGCGGTCTCCAGGACCGCATCGATGTCCCGCCTGGTCACGGCGCGCTGCAGGGCACGCCAGGTCTTGAAGGAATTCTCCAGCGACCCGGGACGGGATGCGAGCCCCAGCCGCACATAGCGCAGGACCCGCAGCGAGATGGAATTCAGCAGCTCCCCGACCAGCCGGTTGCTCGACAGGTCTGCCATGGCCATGTTCGCCAGGAAGGTCACGCTGATATAGGCGTCCACCGATTCCTCGACGGCCTTGCCGAGCCGCGGCATGAATTGCTCGAATAACGCATCAAGCGCGTCCGCGCGTTCTTCCATCAACTGCCTGAGCAGAATCGCAAACAGTGCGTCCCGCACCACGTAGATATCCCGCAGGTCCTGGGCATTGGGCTCGGTGACAATGGCGCCGCGCCGCGCGCGGAACTCGACCAGCCGCTCCCGCTCCAGGATGCGCAAGGCCTCGCGCACAGGAGCGCGGCTGACCTCCAGGACCTCGCTGATGTCTTTCTCAAGCAGGCGTTGGCCTGCGTGGATCACGTCGATCGTAATCAGTCCCGCCAGCCGCACCGCAATCTGGTCGGCGACGGATGCCGACCAGTCGCGTCCATGCATAAGCGCCTGCTCGACCGCCAGCGTGACCGGATTCTGCGGTGTTTGCGGCGCAAGCAGCGACTGCAGTTCTGGCGTGTTGGTAGTCTTGAGTCTGCCCATGAGGGGTAAGTCCTTCCGATTATTGGGGAACCGGTCGGGTGTTGCCCTCGATCGGCGCTGCACCGCTCGCAGCGCCCAAGATCTTACCTTACGTGGCGTATCGGGCGGATGGCCGAGGGTGGCATCACGGTCGGTGCAGGCTAAGCAGTGGTCTTTCGGCGCACTGTGCCGCGCGTGGACCGGCTCTCCTTGGGGCTGCAACCAAATTGCGCGTGATACCAGCGCGAGAATCCGCTCGGCGCGGAAAACCCGAGCAGGGTCGCCACCTCGGTCAACGGACGATCGCTCTCGATGACATGACGCGCGGCAAGCTCCGTGCGGATGTCGTTGACGATCGACGAGAAGCTCTGTCCCTCTTCCGCCAGCCGGCGCTGGACCGTGCGGCACACCACGCCCAGATGGTCCGCCACTTGCTCGATGCTGCAACGTCCGCTGGGCAACAGCAGCAGGACAATGCGCCGCACGTCTTCTAGCATGGTCGCGTGCTGCGACATGACAGACGCGTCGATCAGCTGCTGCGCGTAGCGCGCCATGGCCGGATCGGCAGACGGGTTGCGTGCATCGAGATCGGCCTTCGCGCAGATGATGCAGTTGAAGTCATAGTCGAACTCGACGCAAGGGCCAAAAAACCGTTGGTGCGTACCAAGGTCGCGCGGCGCCGGGTGCTCGAAGCATACGCGCCGCGGCTCCCAGTCGGGCTTGAGAAGCTGGCGTATCAGCCGCACCATTACCCCAAGCGCCAGTTCAACCCTTTGGCGCGTGGGCTGATGTGCGCTGCCAGCGATGACCGCCTCGCGAATAATGACCAGTTCGCCGCACTCCTCTACCGCCAGCGACAGCGCACCGTTGAGCAACGCCTGATAGCGCATCAGCATGCGAAGCGAGTCGCGCAGCGTCGCCTGGTCGCGGATCAGCAATCCTACGGCCCCAAGATTGGACAACAGGCGCGACTCGGCCATGCACAGTCCGAAACTCTCGTTGCCTGACATGGTTGCCGACGCCTGCAGCAGCCGTCCGACACGCTCAACCGGAATCATGAGGTCCGGCTCGCGCAGCACGCCCGGACTCAACCCCGCGTCAAGGAGCATCCGCACCGGGTCCAGTCCGGCGACTCGGGCGACCTCGCTGTAGTTGGTGAGGGCCGCAGCGCGGACAAGTGACGACATTAGCGAGCAGAGTGGAACATTGACATGGAATGATAAATCCCGGTCATGTAGTGTCAAGCGGGAGAAACCCGCTGGATCCAGACTCGCAGGAATCGATCGGCCTGTTCGAAAAATCGGAGACAACCTTCATGATCCAACGCCTCAAAGCGGCACCCGCAGTGGTCCGCGCAACCTCTCTGGGCAATTCGATCCAGGTCGAGCCAGTCACCTGCACGATCGGTGCTGAGCTCAGCAACGTCAACCTCGGCGCGGCTGCCGAAGACGAGCAGCTGATGGCTGAAATCCGCGCCCTGCTCCTCAGACATCGCGTGCTGTTCTTCCGCGACCAGGACATCACGCGCGCGCAGCACGTAGCTTTTGCGCGCCGCTTCGGCGAGCTGGAGGACCATCCGGTGGTGGGCAGCCATCCCGATTACCCGGGGCTGGTCCAGATCTACAAAACCCCGGACAGTCCTCCCGACCGCAACGAGAATTCCTGGCATACCGATGCCACCTGGCGCGAGAAGCCACCGCTAGGCTGCGTGCTGCGCTGTATCGAGTGCCCACCCGTGGGCGGCGACACCATGTGGGTCAACATGGTCGAGGCCTACAACCAGTTGCCCGAGGATATCAAGACGAAGATCGCCACATTGCGCGCGCGCCACGGCATCGAGGCGAGCTTCGGTGCCGCCATGCCGATCGAAAAGCGTCTTGCGCTGAAGGCCCAGTACCCGGACGCCGAGCACCCGGTGGTGCGCACCCATCCCGAAACCGGAGAGAAAGTGCTGTTCGTCAATGGAAGCTTTACCACGCACTTCACCAACTACAACGTGCCGGCCAATGTGCGCTTCGGCATCGACAAGGCGCCGGGTGCCGCAAATCTGCTTAGCTACCTGGTCAGCCAGGCCACCATCCCCGAGTACCAGGTGCGTTTTCGCTGGAAGAAAAACAGTGTTGCGTTCTGGGACAACCGTTCGACCCAGCACTACGCAGTGATGGATTACCCCCCGTGCCACCGGAAGATGGAGCGCACCGCAATTATCGGTGACGCGCCTTACTGAAAGATCGACACGACCGGTCGGGCATGCCGCAACGGTAGTCACCACCCAGCCCAGTTGCGCAGCCGGGTGACTGCCGTATTATTCCGGCTGGTAGTTGATGGACTTCAGCAGCGCGGCCTGTTGCTGGTATGCCTGCTTCAGGTCCGCCATCATCTCTTCCGAGGTGGCGGCATTCCCCTGCTCCATGCCCATATCCTTGACGCGGTTCTGCACTGCGGGCTGCTTGAAATACGCCAGCGTCGCCTCGCGGATTTTTTGCTGGACCGCCGGAGCGACATCCGGGCGCGACCACACGGCGAACCAGCCCGCTTGCGCCAGCTGCGGGTAACCGAGCTCCTTGAACGTCGGCACATCCGCCAATCCGGCAATCCGGGTCGGATAGGCCACGGCAATCGCTCTGATCTTCCCCGCCTTGATCAGCGGCATTGAGGTAGTCACCCCATCGAACATCAGCGGCACATGGCCGCCCATCAGGTCGTTCAATGCCGGAGGAGAGCCCTTGTAGCCAACATGCCGCATTGGCACGTGGGTGAGTTGCCCGAGCAGTATGCCCGAGGTGTGGCCCCTCAATCCCGCAGCGTAGGAAGCGAAAACCAGGCCGTCCTTCTGCGATTTGCCGTAGTCCACCAACTGCTTGAGGTTAGAGACCGGCACATCCTTGTTGGCAACCAGCACCAACCCCGTGCGGCTGACCTGGGCCAGGGGCTTCAGGTCGGCAAAGGGCTTGTAATGGACCTTGTAGGCCAACGGCGCTTCGCTGACGACACCGCCCTGGATGACCAGAAGGGTATGGCCATCCTTGCCGGTGGCCTGCAAATCGCTGATCGCCAGCGCGCCGGCGGCACCAGGCTTGTTTTCCACGATCACCGGCTTGCTCCACGCCTTCTGCAGGCCTTCCGCCAGCAGCCGCGCCAGGGCGTCGGCGCTGCCGCCGGCAGGCCCCGCCACCACCAGGCGGATCGGCTTGCTTGGCCAATCCTCCTGGGCGTGAGCCACGGGCACCCCACCGACGACACCGACTCCGATCGCCAGGGCGTATCCGCGCCACCATAGGTTATTGGTTCGCTTCCTCATGTCTGTACCTCTTGATTGCCGTCTTTTCTCAATTCTCGGATCGCCACGCGTCAACCGGCTTGACCGATCACGCCAAGTTGTTGTCGATTCGCGCAAACAGAGGGAAAACCCTGCTCGCGGTATCGGCCACACGGCAATTGAGGTCTGGGGGGTCCACGGCAGCAAGGCGAAAGAGCGGGACCCACACCGTCGCGGGTCCCGCCTTCGCCATCACATGTTGGGTCCGGGATGCCGGGCCGTCAGTTCCTCCAAGGGCTCTTTACATGCATTCGGCCTTGCGCAGGAAGCCCTGGTGGCCACCGTTACGATTGGGTGCGAAGCCATTCTTCTGAAGCGTCTCTTCCACCGTGTCGTAGAAGACCCCAAGCTGCAAGATCTCGCGGGTCTGCTGCGCCGTCGCGATGGGGCGACCAAATTCGCCGGCGATACGCACCAGTTGCTTGATCTGCTCGACGGTGCTCATCTTTCCCGTGCGGGTCTGGTTCCAGAGCACGTCCTCGATGCCACACCGCACATGCAGGCCCAAGGCCATGCCGATCATGTTGATGGGAAGCACATTCAACACCGAACTCTCCACCGTTACCACGGCTCCGTCCGGCACAGCGCGCAGGATGTTTGCCAGGTTGTAGATGTTCGCCTGATCCATGCCGCCGCTGATAGCCACCCAGTTCATCACCAGCGGGCCCTTGTAGACGCCGCGGCGAATCATCCGCTCAATCGTTTCAAAGCTGTTGATGTTGTAGCACTGGAACTCACTCTGAATCCCGGCGGCTGTCAGACGCCGAACGTGCTCCTCGAACCAGCTGGGATTCGAGGGCACGACCATGTCCTTGTAGGTATCGTAGAGGTGCGCGAACCCTCGCGACAGTCCCTTGAAATCATCCACACCGGCATGCTCCGTCACATTCATCTGCGAGGTGTTGACGGTCACCGTCACCTGGTCGGGCTTAGGATCGAGTTCGGCCAGCATATGCCGCGTGTCATCGCTAAGCCATTTGGCGCCTTGGCCCTCTTCAGGCGCGAAGCTGATGGAGCCGCCCACCTGGATGACCATTTCAGGACAGGCCTTGCGCACGCCGGCGATCAGCTCATTGAACTTGGACAGGCGCTTGCTGCCCTTGCCGTCCTCTTCGCGCACGTGCAGATGCAGCACTCTCGCACCGGCTTCATAGCAATCCACCGCCTTCTGGATCTGGTCCGCCATGGTGACCGGGATATCTTCCGGGAAGTCTGACGGGATCCAGCCCGGCGCATAGGGAGCGGCGGTGATGATCAGAGGCTGCTGGTTCTCGGGATACAGGTGGCCGTCAAGGAAGTTCATGTTGGTAGATCTCCGGGTTGAGATGTGAATCTTGAGAAGGTCGATGGATGAGACAGCTGCTTCGTGCCGTCAAATCACGAAAATGGACGAGCCGGTGGTCTTCCGCGACTCCAGGTCCCGGTGTGCCTGCACGGCATCCTCCAGGGCATAGCGCTGATTGATCCCGATGCGGATGCGGCCAGCCGCCACGTGGCCGAACAGCTCGCCGACCAGTTCCGCCTTCTCGGCAGGATCGGCGATATAGTCGGCCAGGCCCGGGCGTGTCAGGAACGCCGAGCCCTTGCGGGCCAGGATTGCCGGATCGAACCCGGTTACCGGGCCGGAGGCGAAACCCACGCACACCAGCAGGCCGCGGCGCCTGAGGGAGTCCAGCGAGGACATGAAGGTGTCCTTGCCCACGCTGTCGAAGACCACGTTCACGCCCACGCCGTCGGTCAGTTCCCGCACGCGCCTGGCCACGTCCTCATGGCTGTAGTTGATGGTGTGGTCACAGCCGTGGGCGCGCGCCACTTCGGCCTTGGCATCGGTCGAAACCGTGCCGATCACCGTCAGCCCCAACAATTTGGCCCACTGCGCAACGATCAGGCCAACACCACCTGCCGCGGCATGCAGCAGGATGGAGTCGCCCGCCTTGAAGGGGTAGATCCGGCGCATCAGGTAGGCCGCCGACAAACCGCGCATGGTCATGGCCGCCGCGACTTCGCAACTGATTGCCTGCGGCAGCCTGATCAGCGGACCGGCAGAGATCAGCCGCTCCGTGCTGTAGGCGCCCAGCGTGTTGGTAAATCCGGTGTAGGTCACACGGTCGCCGACCGCCAGATGGGTGACGCCGGCACCGACAGCCTCAATCACGCCAGCGGCCTCGTTGCCGATGCCGCTGGGCAGCGGCACCTTGTACGTGCCGCTGCGGAAGTAGGTATCGGCGAAGTTCAGGCCTGCCGCCACGTGGCGGACGCGGACCTCCCCCGCTCCGGGCTCACCAACGCTGCCGTCCTCAAGACAAAGGACGTCGGGTCCGCCGGTTTCATGGAACTTAACGATTTTCGCCATGCCGTCTCCTGTTCTCTATCGAATATGACCGTTCACCTGCGGATCGGCGGTTGAGCTCGCCGAAGGACAAACCGGTTTGGTGATGCAGTGGATGGGTTGATGTCTGGGTGTGTTTCGCGACGATCGAATCATCTGGCAGGGGGCAACGTTCCGCTTTACCTGGCACGCCTTGAACTTTCCTTCTTATGACAAGGATTCGCTGGTGCAGGCGCACTGGATCGTTGACGGCCGGCTGCCATCATGGCGGGCAGTGGGCCGCTGGGCAGGCCGCAATGACGGGGCGCCAGCCCCTATTCGTCGACCCTGATCCCTGCGTCGCTAGCGATCTTCGACCAGACTTGCAGATCGCTGCGGACGATCTCGCCCAGCTGCGCGGAGGTCTTTACCGGCGGCGGCTCGAAGTTCAGTTTCTTCATCAGCGCCGCGATCTCCGGCAATGCCTGCACCTTGTTGGCCTCATCGGACAGCCGCTTCACGATCGCCGGACTGGTTCCGGCCGGGGCGAACATGCCGAACCATCCCACCGTGTTGAACTTGTAGCCCTGTTCACTCATGGTCTTGACGTCGGCAAGCTGTGGCGAGCGCACGTTGCCGACGATGGCAATGCCACGCACCTTCCCGGAACGCAGGAACGGAACCGCGACGCTGGGATCGGTCCAGCCGATCTTCAGCACCCCTGAGGAAAGCTCGGTGAGCAGTTGACTTGTTGTCCGATATGCGACGTGCTCGGTCTTCATGCCGGTCTGCTTCTTCAGCCATTCCATGGTCAAGTGCGCGGACGAGCCGGTGGCCCAGCTGCCATAGCTGTACTTGTCCGGATTCGCCTTCACCAGCTCGATGAGTCCTGGCAAGTCGTGCACCGGCAGATCCGGGCTCACCAGCAGCAACACCCCACCCGCGGCTGTCTGCGCGATCGGCATGAGGCCCTTTCTTGCCTCCTGGGATATGGACTTCATGACGGCAGGCGCAACCACCATGTTGGATGCCGTTGTGTAGAGAATCGTGTAGCCGTCCGGCGCCGCCTTGAGAACGGCATTGGTTCCGATCACCCCGCTGCCGCCCGGCCGGTTCTCCACGACCACGGCCTGCTTCAGCGATTCGGAAAGGCGCTGCGCCATGGCCCGCGCCAGCGCGTCGGTTCCCGAGCCGGGAGACGACGGAACGATCATTTGAATCGGGCGTGCGGGCCAGGCTTCCTGTGCCTGCAGCGGCCCCGGCGCGCACAGGGCAATGATTGCCTCTGCGCACAATGTGATGGCGAGCAGCTTCTTCAGTGATGACATCGTCGTCCCCAGTTCTCTCGACTATTCCCCAGCCTGAAAAGTGCTGCCAGCCCCCCCATTGGGCGGCCAGCGATTGCTACCGGCTCAGGCTATCGTGCGCAAATCATAGCAGTCGCAATTTTTATTGTCGACATGAATATATTTGGCTGGGTCGCGAGGTTGCCGGGGATCGATTCAGCCCGGCTTCTTGCCCGTTGGCGCCGTGCCCTCCGTCGCGGGCGCCTCGAAGGCATCGAACAAAAAATCGGGGGCGCTGGTGTTGTGGCGCGACCGGACGGTACGGCCGAATCGCACCGCGGTTGCCTGCATTGAAGTAACTGCCATCACCGGCTTCCTGATGGCCTCACCAGCCGGCCCGGTCGTCCAGGTGACCTCGCTCGCGTCTGCGTTGTCGTCGGCAACATACATGGAGCGCAGCATCGCGAACGCGCGCTTGGCGTCATAGGCCGGCAGGAACCGGACATCGAGCGCTGTACGCATGTCGCTGATTTCAGTGATCGCGACCGTTGCCTGGCCTCCGCCAGTGAAATGCAGCGTGAAAGCCAAGGGCTGCGGCTCGATTTCTATCCGAGCGATGTTGACCACCGGGCGCCCTTCCTGCTCTATCGGCCCCAGCAGGAACGAAGAGCCATAGGCATTGACACCCAGGTGGCGGGCCGGCAACGGTTTCGCCCGCCAGTAGCCATCGGCGGGATAGAGCACCAGGACCTCGGTACGGGTCCGCCCGGATTTCCGGAACACCTGGATCAGGTGAAAACCGGCATCGGCCCTGCCCGCTACCGTGACCGGCACCCGATGTGGCCGCCAGAAGCTTGCGAACGTGATCCCGACAATGGCAATGTCCCTGCCGTCGTAAAGGGTGACCGTGCGCGGCACGAAGACATGGCGGGGATCAGTCGGGTGAGGCGTCTTGCCGAAGTTGCACCCGGAGAAATCCGGCACGGAGCTGTCAATGCGGATGGCGTTGACGTAGGGCGGATGCAATGCCTGGATGCGGAACCTGCCAACCGCGGCGGCGGACAGCGCGAACGAGACATTGTCTTCTTCCGCGCATGGGCCTGGCGTGCTGAAGTTCTCGACCTCCACGGCCAGCCGCTGCGCGCAAGCCGGCACGGAAAGCAGCGCCAGGCACAGGGTCGCGACAAGGCGCGTTGCGCGCATGCCAGGCTCCGTGAACGGGAATGAGGCGGGATCCGATTCCCGCCTGCGTGGACCTGTTCCTACTTGGTCCTGGGCGGCACGATCGCAGTGCCGGCGTCGGTGGTGCGCTCATGCTGCATGGTCGGCATCATGTTGCTGTTCAGGTGGAACATCACCCAGAGCGAACCCGTCAGCGTGATCACCACCAGCACCAGCGTGAACATCAGCGACAGCATGTTCCAGCCGCCCTCCGACCGCGCGTTCATGTGCAGGAAGTAGATCATGTGCACCACGATCTGCACGGCCCCGATCAGCAGGATAACGATGGCGGTGGTGGACGACTTGTCGAACACCTTTCCCATCACCAGCCAGAACGGGATCGCGGTCAGGAAGACAGACAGCACGAAGCCCGTCAGGTAGCCGCCCAGCGTGGCATGCGGCCCCACGTCCTCGTCATGCCCGTGGCTGTGTCCGTGGCTGTCCAGCGTTTCGTCGTGCGCGCTCATGGCAACGCTCCCATCAGGTAGACGAAGGTAAAGACGCCGATCCAGACGACGTCAAGAAAGTGCCAGAACATCGACAGGCACATCAGCCTGCGCTTGTTGGCCGTGATCAGCCCGTGCTGCGCCACCTGGGTCATCAGCACGACCAGCCAGATGATGCCGCACGTGACATGCAGCCCGTGGGTTCCGACCAGTGCGAAGAACGAGGTCAGGAACGCGCTGCGCTGCGGCCCTGCGCCCTCATTGATCAGGTGCGCGAACTCATAAAGCTCGACCGCCAGGAACCCCGCGCCGAAGACCCCCGTGATGGCCAGCCAGATCTGGGTTCCGGCGATGCGGTTCTGCTGCATCTGCAGCATGGCAAAGCCGTAGGTAATCGAAGACAACAGCAGGAACGAGGTGTTCAGTGCCACCAGCGGCAGCTCGAACAGCTCTGCCCCGCTCGGTCCCCCCGCATACTCCCGGCCCAGCACGCCATACGCGGCGAACAGGCAAGCGAATATCAGGCAGTCGCTCATCAGGTAAAGCCAGAACCCCAGCAGCGTCCCGTTCTGCGGGTGATGGTCTTCGGGCAGGTAGAACTGGTAGCCCCCCGGCGGGGCCGCGTCCGCGGTGCCGGTGCCGCTCACATGGTTGGGAAAGGTCGTGTCAGCCATGGCCAGCCATCCGTTGTGTGCGCGCCGCTTCGGTCTGGACCACCAGGTCGGCCGGGAGGTAATAGTCGCGCTGGTAGTTGAACGTATGGATGATCGCGCCGATGATCGTCGCCGCGAACGATGCTGCCGCCAGCCACCAGATGTGCCAGATCAACGCGAAACCGCAGAGCGTGGAGAACCCCGCGAGCACAATGCCGGCCGCGGTGTTCTTCGGCATATGGATCGGAATAAAGCCCTGCTGCGCCCTCGCGTAGCCATTCTGCTTCATGTGCCACCAGGCGTCGGTGTCGTGCACTACCGGCGTAAAGGCAAAGTTGTACTGCGGCGGCGGGGATGAAGTCGACCATTCGAGCGTGCGGCCGTTCCACGGATCGCCAGTCAGGTCCCGAAGCTCCTCGCGGTGGATGAAGCTGACCACCAGCTGGACCAGGAAGCAGGCAATACCGATGGCGATCAGCAAGGCGCCGAACGCAGCCAGCTGGAACCAGACCTGGTGCGTCGCGTCCTCGAAATGGCTCATGCGCCGGGTCACGCCATGCAGCCCCAGCCAGTACAGCGGCATGAACGCAAAGTAGAAGCCGACCAGCCAGAACCAGAACGATGCCTTGCCCCAGGACGAGACCAGGCGATAGCCGAATGCCTTCGGGAACCAGTAAGTAATGCCTGCCATCAGGCCGAACAGCACGCCGCCGATGATCACGTTGTGGAAATGCGCGATCAGGAACAGGCTGTTGTGCAAGGAGAAGTCAGCCGGCGGCACCGCCAGCAGCACGCCGGTCATGCCGCCGATCACGAACGTGACCATGAAGCCGATGGTCCAGAGCATGGGGGGCTCGAAGCGGATCTTGCCGTGGTACATCGTGAACAGCCAGTTGAAGATCTTGGCACCGGTCGGGATCGATATGATCATGGTGGTGATGCCGAAGAACGAATTGACGCTGGCGCCCGATCCCATCGTGAAGAAATGGTGCAACCAGACCAGGTACGACAGCACGGTGATCACTACCGTGGCGTAGACCATCGACGCGTACCCGAACAGGCGCTTGCGGCAGAACGTGGCGACCACTTCCGAGAACACCCCGAACACCGGAAGGACAAGGATGTACACCTCCGGATGGCCCCATATCCAGATCAGGTTCACGTACATCATGGCGCTGCCGCCCAGCTCGGTGGTGAAGAAGTTGGTGCCGACGTAGCGGTCCAGCGCAAGCAGCGCCAGCGCCGCGGTCAGCACCGGGAACGCGGCAATGATCAGCACGTTGGTGCACAGCGCGGTCCAGGTGAAGATCGGCATGCGCATCAGCGTCATGCCGGGCGCCCGCATCTTGACGATGGTCACCAGCAGGTTGATGCCGGATAGCAAGGTCCCTACCCCGGCCACCTGCAGCGCCCATATGTAATAGTCGACGCCGACGTCAGGGCTGTGGATGATGCCGGACAAGGGCGGATAGGCCAGCCAGCCGGTGCGCGCGAACTCGCCCACGAACAGCGACATCATGACCAGGATGGCACCGCCCGTGGTCATCCAGAAGCTGAAGTTGTTCAGGAACGGGAAGGCCACGTCGCGCGCGCCGATCTGCAGCGGCATGACGAAGTTCATCAACCCCGTGACCAGCGGCATGGCGACGAAGAAGATCATGATCACGCCGTGCGCGGTAAAGATCTGGTCGTAGTGGTGCGGCGGCAGGTAGCCAAGGTTGTCGCCGAACGCGATGGCCTGCTGGATGCGCATCATGATCGCGTCGGCAAAACCCCGCAGCAGCATCACGATGCCCAGGATCACATACATGATGCCGATCTTCTTGTGGTCGATGCTGGTGAACCATTCCCGCCACAGGTAGCCCCAGAGGCGATAGTAGGTGAGCGCCGCGACGATTGCGCCCCCACCGATCACCACCACGATGAAGGTGCCGAGCAGGATGGGATCGTGCAGCGGGAGGGCCTCCCACGAAAGCCGGCCGAAGATCAAATTGGCGAGTTCCGAGCGCTCGGGCATGTTTGTCACCTGGGGCCTGAATTAACCAACCATGGCCGATGGGGCTGGCCAGTACCGCAAGGGAAGATCCGGATCCGCACCCTACTGCAGCAGCACCCGGCCGTCATTGCGCGCGGACTCCGACGCGAACACGGGCGCTGTGGCCGCGGTGTTGCGCGCCGTGCAGATGCCGGCGAACGGGTCGAATTTGCCGCGGCTGCGGTCAAGCGCCATGGTGTCTGCCATGCACCGCCCGCCGCCCACGCAACGGTTCAGGATCAGGTCGTAGAGGCCTGGCGCCACGCTGGCATAGCGTTGCACCGCGTCGCGCTCGCTGGGCTGCGCGAGCTTGAGGTACGTATCCGTGGACAGGCCCTGGCCCGACGACTTGACCTGCTGGATCCAGCTCTCGAAGTCCTGGTTGGACAGCCCATGGAACTTGAAACGCATGTGGGAGAAGCCCGCGCCGCTGTAGTTGGCCGAGAAGCCTTCATACACGCCGGACTTGTTGATCACGGCATGCAGCTTGGTTTCCATGCCGGGCATGGCGTAGACCATGCCCGCCAGCGACGGGACGAAGAATGCGTTCATCACCGAGGTGGCGGTGATGCGGAAAGCGATGGGCCGGTCGACCGGCGCCGCCAGCTCGTTGACGGTGGCGATGCCCTGCTCGGGATACAGGAACAGCCACTTCCAGTCCATCGCCACCACCTCCACCGTCAGCGGCTTCACGTCTGCCGGGACCGGCCGGCCTGCGTCGATCCGCGTCAGCGGCCGGTACGGATCGAGCTGGTGGGTGCTGACCCAGGTCACGGCGCCCAGCGCGATGATGATCAGCAGCGGCGCGGCCCAGATCGCCAGCTCGAGCACAGTGGAATGGTCCCAGTCGGGGTTGTAGGGCGCGTCGGTCGCACTTTCCCGATAGCGCCACGCAAACAGCAGCGTGAGGATGATCACCGGAACGATGATCAGCAACATCAGGCAGGTGGCAATGATGATCAGGTCGCGCTGGCGCAGGGCCATGTCGCCGGATGGCGCAAGCAGCACTGCGTTACAACCGGCCAGGCACGCCAGCATGACTGCGGCGGCACATCGCAGCAGTAGTCTTCCCTGCACACGTCTTGGCGGCACTACAGAGTCGAAGCGGCCCATAGTCTCGGAAGTGGCGTCTGAGGAATATCGGCAAACTGCCGGCGAACTCACCTTTCGTTTTTCTATGGCAGTTTAGGCGCTATTCTTGTCAGTGCGAGACTTAAGAGCCAATTTCATCGGAATGGGGTCGGCTCCATGTGCAGTATCGACGCACTCCTGCCAGAAGGAGACTTGACGATGGCCAGCCTCACCCACCAGCATCGCGCATCGCCGACTGCACCTCCGGCGCCCGGCCACCACCAGGTGGCACCCGCCGAGATCGCCACCGGGGTGGTGATCGGACGGGCCTCGGAGTACTTTGACTTCTTCGTGTACGGCATCGCCTCCGTGCTTGTCTTCCCGGCGGTCTACTTCCCGTTTGCGAGCGAGCTGGCGGGGTTGCTCTTCAGTTTCACGATCTTCTCGTTTGCGTTTATCGGACGCCCGTTCGGCACCGCGCTGTTCATGCGCATCCAGCGGCGCTGGGGCCGCGGCATCAAGCTGACGGCGTCGCTGTTCCTGCTCGGCACGGCCACGGTGGGGATTGCGTTCCTGCCGTCGTACGCCTCGATCGGGGCCGCGTCGATCTACCTGCTGGCGCTGTTCCGCTTCCTTCAGGGCATTGCGTTCGGCGGGTCGTGGGACGGGCTGCCGTCGCTGCTGGCGCTCAACACGCCGGAGGACAAGCGCGGCTGGTATGCGATGGTGGGCCAGCTCGGCGCACCCACCGGGTTTATCGTCGCCAGTTCGCTGTACCTGTTCCTGCATGCCAGTCTGACCCCGCCTGAATTCATCGAGTGGGGCTGGCGCTATCCGTTCTACGTGGCCTTCGCCATCAACGTCGTGGCACTGTTTGCACGGCTGCGCCTGGTGGTGACCCATGAGTACACGCAACTGCTCGAAGAAGACGAGCTGGAGCCGATCAGCACCTTGCAGATGGTGAACGCGCAAGGCTTCAACATCTTCCTGGGGGCCTTTGCTGCGCTGGCCAGCTATGCGCTGTTCCACCTTGTCACGGTGTTCCCGCTGTCCTGGGTGATCCTGCACCGCACGCAGAGCATCTCCGACGTGCTGGCCGTGCAGATCGTGGGCGGCTTCATCGCGTTCATCGGCACGCTGCTTTCCGGCTGGATCGCGGACCGCGTCGGCCGGCGCACCACGCTGTCGGCAATGGCCGTGCTGATCGGCATCTTCAGCCTGGCAACGCCGTGGCTGCTCGGTGGCGGCGCGACCGGCCAGGACATCTTCATCCTGGTCGGCTTCGGCTTGCTGGGCCTGTCGTACGGACAGGCTGCGGGCGTGGTGACGTCGAACTTCGAACGCCGCTTCCGCTACACCGGAGCCGCGCTGACCACGGACTTCGGCTGGCTGTTCGGCGCCGCCTTTGCGCCGCTGGTGGCGCTGGGCCTGTCTTCGCTGTTCGGCCTCGCGGCGGTCAGCCTCTACCTGCTGTCTGGCGTGATCGGCACGCTGGCCGCCTTGCGCATCAGCCGGGCGCTCGGGACGCCTGACATGTGACTGCGGTCATGGCCTGCGCAAGGCCATGACGATTCCCCTGCGGCGGGCGGGCTGATTCGCCGCCCGATTTCCTCTTGCGCTTCCTTGCTTGCTGGCCCCTGCCCGGCTGCCTGACCCTTGGCGCCTGGCGCCCCGGCGCCGCATATGGCGGATAATGCGCTATTTGCAAGCACTTCCCTCCCCATGCCCGCAAGCAGCAACACCACTGGACGCATCGACTGGACAACGCTGTTCCTGCTTACCTTCCCGCCACTGAGCTGGGCCGGCAATGCCATCGTCGGCCGCCTGGCCGCCGGCACGGTGCCACCCATCACCTTGAACTCTGTGCGCTGGGTGCTGGCAGGGCTGCTGCTGGCACCCTTTGCCTGGCGCGGCGTGATCGAGCACCGCGCGGCACTGCGCCGGCACGCCGGCGTGATCACCGCCCTGGGCGTGCTTTCGATCGCCAGCTATAACGCCCTGCAGTACCTGGCGCTGACCACCTCGACCCCGATCAACGTGACGCTGATCGGCGCATCCACGCCGCTGTTTCTGATCGTGATCGGCGCGATCTGTTTTCGCGAACGGGTGAAGCCATGGCATGTCACCGGGGCACTGCTGTGCATGGTCGGCGTGACCTTCGTCCTGGTACGCGGCGAACTGGGCCGGCTCGCCCAGCTGGACCTGGTTGCCGGCGACCTGTTCATGCTGGCCGCCACCATCGCCTGGAGCGGCTATACCTGGCTGCTGCGCAAACAGCGGCCCGCCGTGCCCCTGCCCGTGCTGCTGTTCGCGCAGATCGTCACCGGCGTACTGGCAAGCGCTCCCGTGACGGCATGGGAGCTGATGACGCTGGACCAGCCGCTGCAATGGAGCGGCAAGGTCGCGGCCATCCTGCTCTATGTAGCAACCATTCCCTCGCTGCTCGCCTACTTTGCCTGGGACCGCGCCATCGCCCGCGCGGGCGCTCAGTTGCCGGTGTTCTTTATCACCCTGACGCCGGTATTCGCGGCGCTGCTGTCCACGCTGCTGCTGGGCGACTGGCCCCGCTGGTACCACGCGGTGGGGCTGGCCGCGATCGCGGCGGGAATCTGGCTGGCGCAGCGGCGTTGAGGGGGCCGGCCGGTCCACACCAGGGAACAGGCATGCCCCGGGCGTTTCAATCCTGAATCAGTCTCGCTGCGGCTGCACTAACCTGTTTGCACGATGGGCTCGCGCAACCTGGTGCACTACCCTCGCAGTAGAGCTCACACCACTGAAACCGGGGGGGAATCATGGGTGAACGGAATCCGCGCGGGCGACACGCGTCGGCTGACCTTGCACGATGCGAGGCGCCAGCAAAAGACATCGAAGCTGAATCAGCGCCATCGCGGCGCACACAGCAACCCAGGATAAGGCCCACGGTGCATCCCGGCACTTCCGACCTGCATTTCATTGCTGGCCGCCGGGAGCCTCCTGCCGCAATGAGCCGGCTCACGGCTGCGGACGATCCGTTGCTGGGCTGCCTGCTGTTGCTGAACCGGGCCCTGCAACGGACGGTGCCTTCAGCGGTCCTGCTGGAAGGGCTGCCGCTGGACGGGCAGGCCCTGACGTTGCCGCTGCTCTGCACTGCGGCGGCGCGCGCCGGCTTGTCGACCCGGCTGGCGGAGCACGACCTCGACGATATCCCGGATACCTCGATACCGGCCATGCTGTTGCTGGACAAGAACAGGCCGTGCGTACTGCTGCAGCGCTGCGAGCACGGACGGTTTCTCGTCGCCCTGCCAGGCTGGGGCGGTGGGGTGCAGGAAGTCAGCCGCGAGGAACTGCTGACCCAGTACAGCGGGCACGCCGTCTTCGCGCAGCCAACGCTGCAAGCGGCCGTGTCAGCCGATACGGAGCCGGCACAGCCGTGCCCGTGGCCCGGCGACGCGATGCGGCCATCATGGCGGCGCCGTTGGGAGCGGCTGCTTGCCTCGACGCTCAGGGCACTATGCCTGCGGGGCAGGCTGCCGGCTGAGGATGTGGTCCGCGCTGGTGGCTAGTCATTGTCCGGCCAGACAGGCGCGGCTCCGATGACGCATCAGGGCGTCGGCGATGCCGACGTGTTGCCCGAACTGCTCTGCCAGGTCCCCACCGACAGGTCACGTTGAGCGGAAACCGCATCTCGTAGCGGTGGCCGACATCCTCGGTCAACCCGGCCGGGGTCATCCGCGCTCCGCACTGTCCCGGTATGCAATAGGTCAAGCCGAACGCGCTGCACGCAGTCGTTCACCATGCCAGGCGCCTTGGGGAAATGAAAAGGAGGCAGGGCAATTTGCCCTGCCTCCGCTCAGGCGCCGGTCTGCCCTCCCCGGCACAGACGCGCGCCCCCGTCCAACCGGCTTAGATGACGCAGGCAAGCTTGACGGTGAGGCCTCCCCAATCGGTGGCCTGGTTGGTGTCGACCTGTACCTGCAGCTTGTCGTTGCGGTTGACGGTTCCGGACGGCACCTCCTGGCTGCAGCTCTGCTGGCCATTGCTGATCTTGCAGCTCAGGTCCCTGACCGGCGTGATGGTCGCTGAAGCGCCGGCCCCTGTCACCGTGTGCACCGAAATGTCCAGCGTTCCCTGCACCTTGCCGAGTGTGGTGGCAGTGAGCGTGACACGGCTGCAATCGTAGGGGATCACGACGCCGAAGTCCGAAGGCAAGGGAACCGCCCCGCCGGCGCCGGTCATGGCATAGTTGCCGCGGCTGAGCGTGGCTGGCACGTTGAAGTTGCCGTTGTAGACGGTGCCTGTCCCCATGCTCACGCCCGAAGTTGGCCACTTGCCGCCCGCCTTGGGACCGTACAGCGTCGAGGTCGTGGTGTCGAAATAGAAGTCGCCATCGACGCCGATGTCGTCGGTCGGCGCACCGCTGCCGTACAGGATGTGACCGCCATTGCCTGCAGTGCCGCCACCGGTGCCGCCGGTGCCGCCGCTGCCGCCCGGCTGGGTGACCAGCGAGACCCCTGCCGGCCACACGTCATTGGCCTTGGGCCCGTACAGCGTCCAGGTATCGGTGTCGAGGTAGTAGTCGCCATTGTTGCCAACGCTGTTGGCTGGTGCCCCCGCGCCCGTCAGGACGACGCCGCCACCGGTGCCCGACCCGGTGCCGCCACCCATCTGGACGCCCGGCGGCCACGTGCCGTTTGCCTTGGGCCCGAACAGGGTCGAGGTGGAGGTATTGATGTAGTAGTCGCCATTGTTGCCGACGCTGTCGGTCGGATCGACCGAGCCGGACAGGATGGTGTTCCCGGCCGCTCCGGTATTGCCGGTACCCGCCACCGAAACCCCTGCCGGCCACGTGCCGTTTGCCTTGGGCCCGAACAGCATCCAGGTCACGGTATTCAGGTAGAAGTCCCCGTCCTTGCCGATCTCGGGCCCGGGATCAGTGGTACCCGACAGCATGGCGCTGCTGCTGGCGGCGGTCTGCGTTGCGGGCGTTGTTGGCGTCGTGGGTGACGCTGGCGCTGACGTTCCCGTGCCTGGGGCTGTGGCGGCGGCGCTGGCAGGCGTCGATTCGCCCCCCCCGCCTCCCCCGCAACCGGCGGCCGTGATGACCAGACAGGCGAGCGGCAAAGCCACAAGTTTCAAATGGATGCGTTTCATGGATGGACCCCTTTCCCTGGCTTTTGAGCACATAGAATTCGTCAGCCTTGGCAAGCGCCAACGATGAGGTCAATCTAGCTGGCGGAATCGGAATGGAAAATCGGCTCTATGGACGAGCTTCGGTTATGCGAAATGGCGTCCCGCAGCGCGGATGAAAATGCCCGCGCGGGATAATGCCGGAGCGCTCGGCACTATTCACGGGGTACAGTCGCCGCGGGGCTGCGTAATTCCCGCGAAGCCTTGCAGGACAAGGCATTTCCGGCCATGGAAAGTGGCTTCCGGAGGCTCCGGCAGCCACCGCGGACACTGTTTTCCAGCGCCCCGAAAATGCCGCCAATCGCCACTGGAGTGGAATGCCGGCGCGAGCTGAACGGCTTAGCGAGGAAGTATTAGACAGGCCGCCAGAGCAGTCGGAAAAAGTATGTATAGCAAATGAAACGTCATGGGCGACAGAAAATTAATGGTGAAGGCAGGCCACTGTCCGAATACCCACTCGGCACGATCGGGCTGTGAGATGTCGACCCGCGGGTATCCTCGCGTGGCCCGGCGATTGTCATCGAAACGAGATAGACACCGGGCGCAAGGCTTGCTGAACTCCGGGGGCGATTCGCGCATGCGCCAACGGAGAGTCCGCCATGAACCTGAAGACACTAAGTATCGCGACGTTCAACCTGTACAACCTGAATGTGCCGGGCCTGCCTCTCTATACCGACCGCAACGGCTGGAGCGAGCAGGAATACGAGCGCAAGATCGCCTGGACGGCGAGCCAGCTGAAGCTGATCGACGCCGACGTGGTCGGATTCCAGGAGCTGTGGCATGGCGACGCGCTGCTCGCGGCAGTCGAGGCCGCCGGCCTGGCCGATGCCTATGACGTGCTGGTGCCGGACAACGCCAATGGCAAGGGCATTGTGTGCGCAGCCATCGTCCGCCGCGGATTGCTCGCAGGCGAGGCCGAGTGGATCGCCGATTTTCCCGAGAAATTCGTGCTGAAATCGAAGGGAGACGATCCGCAGACACCGCAGATCAGCGTCAGTATTCGCGGCTTTTCCCGGCCGGTCCTGCATTTCACCATCCGGCCGCGCGAGGATGAGCCTGCCATGCACATGTACGTATGCCATTTCAAGTCGAAGCAGCCGACCCGGATCGATGGCGAGGCCTGGTATGAAAAGGAAATCTACGCGAAACATGCCAAAGCCGTCGGCGCTGCGTTGTCGACGATCCGGCGTACCGCCGAAGCGGCCGCGCTGCGCTTCATGCTGACCGACAGCATGAAAGGCAACAACACCGCAGTGGTGGTGATGGGCGATATCAACGACGGCCAACTGAGCAATACCGCCAATATCCTGACCGAGCAGCCTGCCTATCTGGTGGGTGACTCGGTCGGTGGTGGCGATATTGCGCTCTATACCGCGCAGACATTGCAGGAATACCGGGACACGCGCGATGTCTACTACACCCATGTCTTCCAGGATTTTCGCGAATCGCTTGATCACATCCTGGTCAGCGAGCAGCTATATGACAACAGCAAGCGGCGCCGCTGGCTGTTCGACGGGCTCATTATCAACAACGATCACCTGAACTTTAGCGATCACAAGGGCCTGGGCACCAACGACCATGGCATCATCCGCGCGGTGTTCAGACACCGGCCGATCCAGGACGATCTCGGTTGAGCAGCGGCACGGCCACGCAGGCGCGGTGCCGCGCCAGCGTGGCCCTTATGCAGGGATCACGTCAACGCCGACAGCAGGATATTCTGCGCGCCCTCGCCGTCACGCGAGCCCTGACGCTCGTATGTTCCGTCCGGCGCCATCTGCCAGGTGTCACGCCGGTCTGCCAGGTACGGTTTCAGCCCTTCCGCGATAACGCGCTCCTTCAACCCGGCATCAAGGATGGGAAAGCAGATCTCGATCCGCCGGGACAGGCTTCGCTCCATCCATTCACCGCTGGATAGCATGACCTTTTCCGCCCCGCCATCGTGAAAATAAAAGATGCGCGAGTGCTCGAGAAACCGGCCCATGACGGATTTCACCGTAATGTTCTCCGACAGGCCGGCAACGCCGGGGCGCAGCGCACAGGCGCCCCGGATGATCAGGTCGATACGGACTCCGTCGCGTGAGGCGTCGTACAGCGCCTGAATCAGGTCGGGTTCCAGCAGCGCATTCATCTTGACCACGATCCATCCCTTGCGGCCGGCCCTGGCGTGCCCGGCTTCGCGCCGGATCGCTTCAAGCAACCCCGTCTTCAAGGTGAAGGGCGATTGCCAGATATGGGTCATGCAATGGGTCTGGCCACGACCAGTCAGCTGGCTGAACACTTGCGCCACATCCTGCGTCAGCGACTCATTGCAGGTGAGCAATCCAAAATCCGTATAGGTGCGCGTGGTCTGGTGGTGATAGTTCCCGGTTCCGAGATGCACATAGCGCCGGAGCTTCCCACCCTCGCGTCGCAATACCATCACCATCTTGGCGTGCGCCTTGAAGCCGACGACCCCATAGATGACATGCGCGCCGACTTCCTCCAGTTGCGTTGCCCAACCGATATTGGCCTCTTCATCGAAGCGGGCCAGCAGTTCCACCACGACGGTGACTTCCTTGCCGTTGCGCGCGGCCTCGATCAGTGCCGAGAGCAGGACCGAGTCGTGCCCGGCCCGATACACCGTCTGGCTGATTGCCACCACATCGGGGTCCTGTGCCGCCTGCCTGACAAAGTCCACCACCGGTGTGAACGACTGGAACGGGTGATGCAGCAGGATGTCGCCCTCGCGAATGGCGCGGAAGATATCGGAATGCTCGTGCAGCACCTTCGGCAGGCCGGCCCGGAAAGGCAGGTACTTCAGTTCCGGCCGGTCCACCTGATCTGGCACCTGCATCAGGCGAACCAGGTTGACCGGTCCGTTGACGGAGAACACCTCGCTTGCCGCCAGGCCGAACTGCTGCTGCAGGAATCCAGTCATTGCCGGCGTGCAGTTGTCAGCCACTTCCAGCCGGACCGCATCACCATAATGACGGTGCGGCAGTTCGCCTTGCAGCGCCTCGCGCAGGTTCTTGACCTCTTCCTCGTCCACGAACAGTTCGCTGTTGCGGGTCACGCGGAACTGATAGCAGCCGCGCACGGTCATGCCACTGAACAGCTCGCCGACGTGGGCATGCAGGATGGAAGAAAGGAACACAAAGCCATGCTCGCATCCGGCGATCTCCGGTGGCAGGGCAATCACCCGCGGCAACGCTCGTGGCGCCTGCACGATCGCATAGCCGGAGTTGCGCCCGAACGCATCCTTGCCCTCGAGTTCAACGGCGAAATTCAGGCTTTTGTTGAGCACCCGTGGAAACGGATGCGCCGGGTCCAGGCCGATCGGCGTCAGGACTGGCATCAGTTCGGCGAAGAAGAACTCCCGGATCCATTCCGCCTGCGCGAGGTTCCACGAGGGCCGCCGCAAGAAGCGGATCTGCTGCTCGGCCATGGCCGGAATCAGCATGTCATTGAACAGGCGGTACTGCTGATCGACCAGTTCCCGGACCCGTTGGTTGACCCTGGCATAGACCGCCTGCGGCGTCAGCCCGTCCGGGCCGACCACCGGAGACTGAAGCAAGCACTGCTCCTTCAGGCCGGCCACGCGGATCTCGTAGAACTCATCCAGATTGCTGCTGAAGGTACACAGGGCACGCAGGCGCTCAAGCAGCGGCACCGCGGGATCGGCGGCCTGCTCCAGCACGCGGCCGAAGAACTCCAGCTGGCTGAGTTCGCGGTTGATATAGAGCTCATTGCCATTCAGCAGGCCATCCGGGTCGACCGGGGTGCCGAGGCGCCCCTCCTCCGCGTCAATTGGCGGCGCATTCTGCATGGGATCGGATTCGGGTTTCATGATTGGAATGTCGGTGCGGGGGAATCCTTCCCGATTCTAGCTGGCGTATTGCGCATATCGAGGCGAATCTGATCGCACTGGTCCCGCGAAATACGTACCATCTTACGAGCATTCGCTGCGTAAAATGATCTGACGCGCCCACTGGAGCCGCCAATGACACACGAAATACCATCTGCGACCGAGACCACCCCCGAAGGTCTGATGCGCTTGATCGAGCATATTGGAGGTGCTGCAGCGCAAGGTCACCTTGACCCGGAGTTTGTGCGCAAGCTGGGCAAGCGCATTGCCAACGAATTGCAGCAGATGAAAGCGACCAGGCTACCGGGTGACCGCGAGCTGGCGGGCCTGGACGACGGCATAGAGGCCCTGCTGCTGGCCGCGGACCGCAAGCACGGCGCCAGGCTGACCCGATCGCTGCAGAAGTTGCGGGAGCACGAAAGCCCCTTTCCCGGCGGGGAGTCGAATGCAAGCCAGTCGCACTAGCAGGCTGCCTGGTGAAGTGAGTTCGTTAAGCAGATGGTTCAATGACCTGGGTCGTTATTGCCACCGCAGATAACCTTGGAACCTATGTCAAAGACTGACAAGAAGCGATACCTGAAAGCACTCAACCGGCGCCTGAAGAAAGAATCGTCCGGAAAGTTCGATACGCTCTTTGTCTTCGACCCGTGCGGCTCGAAGCCGAAGAACGCCACCGGGGTGACGACCAGCGGCCCTGCCAGTGACGAGATCCTTGCAGTGATGAACGCAGTCCAGGCCAGGGTATTCGAAAAATTCGAGGGCACGGCAAAGCTCGGATAAATGGAGCGCGAACTCAAGCTCGAGTTGCTGCAGGACCAGGCCGAAGGGCTGATCGGCTTGCCCCTGGTGTCGTCCTGCTGCGTGGAGCCGCCGCACGAAGACAGGCTCGTGAGCACGTATTTCGATACGTCGGATCTTGCTTTTCGGCGTATGCACGCCTCGCTGCGCGTGCGGCAAGCAGGTGAACATTATGTACAGACGTTGAAGACCTGGGGCACGCAGCATGGGGCGCTTTACGAGCGGGAAGAGTTTGAGTCGGCAGTTCCCGGAAATACGCCAGATCTTGGTGCACTGCGAGACAAATTGCCCGAGGGCACTGCGCTGGGGACGCTGCTGCGTGAAGGCGACCTGGCGGAACGGCTGAAGCCGATCTTCATCACGGATGTCCGGCGCACGGTGCTGCTGTTGCGCTTGCCACAGGGGGACGAGGTCGAACTGGCGGTCGATCGCGGCGTTGTCCGCGCGAACGACGCCACGGAGCCGATCCGCGAGCTTGAGATGGAGATCCAGGCCGGTGAGCCCGCCCATCTGTCAGCGTTTGCCCTGCGGCTGCTCGACGCAGTGCCAATGCGCCTGAGCCGCGCCAGCAAAGGCGACCGTGGCTATGCGCTGGTCGCTGACGAGGCCAATGAAGCGGTACGGGCGGAGCCCCTCAGACTGGCCGAAGCAGGGTCGGCTGAAGCCGTGTTTCAGTGCATTGCCGAGAGCTGCCTGGCGCAAATCTCGGGGAACGAACGCGGCGTGGTCAATGGCTCCAATCCGGAGAGCGTGCACCAGATGCGTGTCGGCCTGCGTCGCCTGCGCTCCGCGCTTGATATCTTCGAGCCGCTGCTGGCCTGCCCGCCGGCACTGCAATCGAACCTCAAATGGATTGCCGATGAACTGGGCCCCGCACGTGACTGGGAAGTGCTTGCCAACACCACCTTGCGTGACGCATTCGATGGGGCGCCGGAGGACGTGGGCGCGGGCGCGGTGCTTGCCGCGGCGAAGGCAGTCGCAGCCAATGCGCGGCAACGCGCGGCCCAGGCCGTGAATTCCGATCGTTACACCCGGCTGATCCTGACGCTGAGCCATTGGCTGGGCAGCGCGGACTGGCGCCATGGCCTTGACGAGGCGCAGCGCGCGGCACTCACGGGACCCGCCAGGGACTTCGCGCTGGCCACGCTGCGCAAACGGCAACGCAGGCTGCTCAAGCGGGGGCGGGGCATGGCAAAGCTCGATGAGCAGCGGCGCCATCGTGCGCGTATCGCCGCAAAGAAGCTGCGCTACGCGACCGAGTTCTTTGAATCCTTGTTTGCCGCGAATAAGGTGCGCCGCTATCGCCGGCAACTGTCGCGCCTGCAGGATGACCTGGGATGGCGCAATGATATGGCGGTTGCAGAGGGATTGTTGCTGCGCCTGGCGACAGAGCGGCAGCAGCTTGCCATTGGCTGTGGCTATGCGCGCGGCTATATCGCAAGGGCTGTCAGCATTGACCGGCAGCCGCTGCGCTGCCTCTGGAAACAATTCAAGGCGGCACGCCTGCCCGCTTAGCGCGGCTCCGGGCGTCAGTGCACGTTCATCGTCGCGGCCAGTCCTGGCGCACTGCACCGGCGATGCTTTCACTGTCGCCGGCCCCGATTCGTCGGTCGTTCTCCGTCAGCAGGGTTCGTCGCCCTCCGCGTAAACCCCAATGACATAGCCGGCACATTGACAGTTTCCTGACAGCCTTCCCCGCCTAGAATCGGGCCCCTGGTCATCCGGACCGGCGGCAAACGCCGGAATCCGCAACCGGCGCCCCCCGGCGACGAGAAACACAGCCTCCCTGGCCCGGCGCCCTGGCCGGCCAGCGAAACGCTCAATTCACGACAGGAACGCAAATGGAAAACGGTGCACGCGAACAGATCCCGGCCACGCTGATCCCAGGCGACGGGATCGGTCCCGAAGTAGTGGACGCCACCGTCAGGGTGCTGGAAGCGCTGGGCGCCCCGTTTGCCTGGGATATCCGGCGCGCGGGGATGGCCGGCGTCGAATACAGCGGCGATCCCCTGCCGCAAGACACGCTGGACAGCATCGGCCGCACCGGCCTGGCCCTGAAGGGGCCGCTGACCACGCCGGTGGGCGGTGGCTTCCGCTCGGTCAATGTGCGCCTGCGCGAGGCGTTCAACCTCTATGCCAACGTGCGCCCTGCCCGCACGCTGGTGCCGGGCCGCTTCGAGAATATCGACCTGGTGCTGGTGCGCGAGAACGTCGGCGGCTTCTATGTGGCCCATGACTACTACATCCCGGTTGGCGACGACCCGCATGCGGTGGCGGTGTCCACCGGCACCAACACGCGCGACGCGTGCCGGCGCATTGCCCGCTTCGCCTTCGAGTACGCCGTCAGGAACGGCCGCAAGAAGATCACGGTGGTGCACAAGGCCAATATCCTGAAGGCGCTCACCGGCATCTTCCTGGAAGCGGCGCGCGAGGTCGCCAGGGACTACGCGGGCCGCGTGGACATGGACGACATCATTGTCGACGCCTGCGCCATGCAGCTGGTGCTCAACCCGTGGCGCTTCGACATGCTGCTCTGTACCAACCTGTTCGGCGACATCCTGTCGGACCAGATCGCCGGCCTGGTTGGCGGGCTTGGCATGGCGCCGGGCGCCAACATCGGCGACCAGGCCGCGATCTTCGAGGCGGTGCACGGCTCGGCGCCAGACATCGCCGGCAAAGGCATTGCCAACCCGATCTCGCTGATGCTGGCCGCCGGCCTGATGCTCGACCACGTGGGCCGCCAGGACCTGGCCACGCGCCTGCGCACGGCCATCGAGCTGACGCTGGTCCAGGACCAGGTGAAGACCGGCGACCTCCACGGCACGGCCACCACGCTGCAGTTCGCGGACGCGGTAGTGAAACGCATCGCTTCCGCCAGCTGAGCCGCGCCCGCGCGGCCCGCCCGGGCCAGCGCGCAAGACTGCCACCCTCCGCGGTCATTCCATACCCGGCACGCCCTGTCGTGCCGGCGGGATCGGCCTTGCTTTTAACCTCGTGCGCCGCACGGACGCACACACACACCCGCCCGCATGCGCCCCACGCTGCAGGGCGGCAAAGAGATACAGAAAAAGATGTTGACCCTGCTCGCCTATTCGATGGTGATCGTGTTCATGGCATTGATCATGACAAAACGGCTCTCCGCCATGGTGGCGCTGATCCTGGTTCCGATTGCGTTCGCCGCGATCGGCGGTTTCGGCCCGGAACTCGGCCCGATGATGCTGGACGGCGTCAAGAAGCTGGCGCCGACCGGCGTGATGCTGATGTTCGCCATCCTGTATTTCGGCCTGATGATCGATGCCGGGCTGTTCGATCCGGTGGTGCGCGCGATCCTGAAGATAGTGGGCGGCGATCCGGTCAAGATCATCATGGGCACCTTCGTGCTGGCCGCGCTGGTGTCGCTCGACGGCGACGGCTCGACCACTTACATGATCACCTGCGCCGCCATGCTCCCGCTCTACAAGCGCCTGGGCATCAGCCGGCTGGTGCTGGCCTGCGTGATCATGATGGCCGGCGGGCTGATGAACATCCTGCCCTGGGGCGGCCCGACCGCGCGTGCCGCCAGCGCGCTGGGCGTGGACGTGGGGTCGCTGTTCGTGCCGATGATCCTGCCGATGATTGTCACCGGCATGTGGGGCCTGTTCGTGGCATTCCTGCTCGGCCGCCGCGAACGCAACCGGCTTGGCAGCATCGCACTGATGCGCACCGGGGCCGGCGATGACGGCCATGCCATGCCGGAGGCCGCCGCCGGCGATCCGCGGATCGCCAGGCCGAAGCTGCTGTGGTTCAACTTCCTGCTGACCTGCGGCCTGATGGTGCTGCTGGTTCTCGGCACCTTGCCGCTGCCTGCGCTGTTCATCATCGCATCCGCCATCGCGCTGATGGTCAACTACCCGAGCCTGCACGAACAGAAGGAGCGCATGGGCGCGCATGCCACCAACGTCGTGCCGGTGGTGTCGCTGATTTTCGCCGCCGGCATCTTCGTCGGAATCCTGTCGGGCACCAAGATGGTCGACGCCATCGCCAACAGCGTCATCAGCGCCGTGCCGGACTGGATGGGTCCCTACATGGCCCTGGTGACCGGGGTGCTGAGCATTCCGTTCACGTTCTTTATCTCGAACGACGCGTTCTACTTCGGCATCCTGCCGATCCTGGCCAAGGCTGCCGCCGTCTATGGCATCGGCGCGGCGGAGATCGGACGCGCCTCGCTGATCGGGCAGCAGGTTCACCTGCTGAGCCCCCTGGTCGCGTCGACCTACCTGCTGGTCGGCCTGGCCGAGGTCGAATTTGGCGATCACCAGCGCTATACGCTGCTCTGGGCGCTGTCGGCGGCAGTGGTCATGATGCTGGCTACCGTTGCCTTCGGCGTGATTCCGGTCATTGGCCGGGCAGCGTGACAGCGAGGAAGCGGGACCGGGCGGGTCAACCACATCCGCCTGCCTGGCGTTTTACCCGAACGCAACTTGCAAAAATTTACAAATAGCCGAGCAGATGGCCCGGCTGCGTCCGCCCTGCTGGCAATAGAGGATCACATATCGCCTGCACATAAGGCCACATTCGCATCGAATGATCCCGCAAAGGTTCCTTCGTTGCCAAGGACGTATGCAAAGGGTTGCAATAGGGTTAGATCGAATATGTTACTGAATGTAAATGGCGTAACTTGATTGCAAGCTGTTCCGCTGGCATTGCGACGCAATGCTGGTGGCTTGAGTAGTAGGGGGGCATCATGCAGCATTCCAGCCGATTCGCGTGCGACCTGGGCCGCGCGCATCAGTCCGGCCGCAACGGCCGCCACGGCAAGACCGGAGCCTCCCGCAGCCAGTCCATTCGACATCGACGGCACCTGAGCCGCGCGCAGCACTTCTCAGTGCACCAGCGCCACCTTCCCACCTACGCACCCGCGGCAGAAGCCTGTCGGCCGCCCGCCCACCTTGCACGAAGCCGGCCATGCGGCTGTCGGGCACGCCAACTGCGCTGAAGCCCGCATTGCGCAGCACCCGGTTTGCCGGCCCCTGCGCCAGAACAACACACCAACCAATTCAAAAAGGCGGGAATCGCAATGGCGCTCTATGCTCTGCGGGAACTCACGCTGCAGTCCCTTGGCCCGCTCGGGGCGATGATCGAGGCAGGTTATCGTGCAGTCAATTTCTGGGGCGAGTCGGTCGCCTGGCTTCCGGGGCTGCGCGAGGCCGACGCCGCGCTTGAGTTGTTCACCCGGCTGACCAAGGCCTATGGCAAACCAAGCTTTGAGATCGACGAGGTCTTCGTGCGCGGCCAGCGGGTGGCCGTCACCGAGACCGCGCTCATCGAGGAGCCCTTCTGCCGGCTGCTGCATTTCAGGAAGGACATGTCCAATCCTGGCCCCCGGGTGTTGCTGGTGGCGCCGCTCTCCGGCCACTACGCCACCCTGCTGCGCCCGACGGTCGAGGCATTGCTGCCCGGGCATGATGTCTACATCACCGACTGGGCCGATGCGCGCCTGGTCCCGCTTGACGCCGGGCACTTCGATCTTGGCTGCTATGTCGATTACCTGAAAAAGTTCTTGCGATACCTCGGCGCCGGCACGCATATCGTCGCGGTTTGCCAGCCCGGGGTCCCGGTGCTTTGCGCGGTCGCCCAGATGGCCGAAGACAACGAGCAGGTGCAGCCCCGCTCCATGACCCTGATCGCCGCGCCGATCGACACGCGCGTCAGCCCGACGGCGGTCGACCAGTTCGCGCAGCAATATTCGCTGGCGTGGTTCGAGGCCAACGTCATCGAACGGGTGCCCGCCGGCTACCCGGGAAACGGGCGCCGGGTTTATCCAGGCTTCCTCCAACTGGCAGGCTTCGTATCGATGAACGTCGCACAGCACGCCGGTGCGCACCTCGACTTCTACCGCCACCTGGTCGATGGCAGGCAGACCGAGGCAGCCAGGCACCGCAAGTTCTATGACGAGTACAACGCCGTGCTCGACGTGCCGGCCGAGTACTACCTGGAAACCATCCAGAAGGTTTTCCTGGAGCATCACCTGTGCCGCGGCCGCATGGAAGTCGGCCAGCGCCGTGTCTACCCCGAGGCCATTGCCAACGTTTCATTGCTGACCATCGAAGGCAGCGAGGATGACATCACCGGCCGCGGCCAGACCGAAGCGGCTCACGCGCTCTGCGCAGGTCTTGCCGCCGACCGGAAAGAACACCTGGTCGTCGACGGCGTGGGTCACTACGGCACCTTCGCCGGCCAGCGTTTCCGGGAATCCATCCTGCCCGCCATGACGCAGTTCATTCAACGGTGCGCCGACTGAGCGCTCCGTCGCCTTGGCGAGGCCAGTTGCGCAAGCTTCCAGGCGGGGACTGGCAAACAGTACAACGCCAACGTACGCCAGCAAACAGACCTTGCCGATGGCCGTGGCACCTTTGCTCTCATGGCGATCCGGCATGCGCGAGCGCCGCCTGTAGTGACCTTCGGAAGCAGGCCGCGATGGCGGCCTTGTTGCTGGTGGTCGTGTCTGCCTCACCGCATCTCCTGTCGGGACCAGGGTCGGCTGGAGTTTTTGTGCGCCAGCGTCTATAACGGAACGCCTGCACGTCCCGCACTTGTGCTCGGAATAACAGCCGGGAGCTTTTGCCTGGCGACGTGACATCTGCCAGCTCTTCCAGGGACTTGGCGCGTTGCTTTTCTGTCATCACCGAGTTGTACAAAGAAGATAGCGGCAGGGGGGTGTCACGTCATGGAATTCATTTCCAAGCTCACACAGCATTGCAGGGTGGTGGCGTACTACGCGGTCGCCTGTATCAGCGTGGTACTTGGGGTGCTGATGCCCCCCGCGTTTGCAGGTGACAAGACTACCTACAGCTACTTCGTAACTGGTACACGGTACTTCATGACTGGCAATCCAGTGCCGGTGCAGGCCCTCCCCACACCTCAGCCACGGGCGGTACAGCCGGTGGTCATCATGGGTGGCGGGCCCGATGTCGATGGCGCGTTTCGCTGGATGATTCGGCAGGCGGGCATTACCAAAGCAACGGGCGGTCGCATGGTCGTGATTCGCGCGACCGGCACCGACGCTTACGACCCTTACTTCTACTACAGCAACAAGAAGAACGCGACCGATATCCCCGCAGTGGACGGCTATGTCGGTGGCGCGTACCTCGGCCTGACTGCGGCGGAAACGCTGGTCATTACCGACACAGCTGCGGCGAATGATCCGTTTGTAAACGCCGTTGTCGGCAGCGCGAACGCATTGTGGATTGCGGGCGGCGATCAGGCCAACTACATCAAGTTCTGGAAAGGTACGAAGCTCAACGCGACCATCGCCGCGCTCATGCAGCAGAACGTTCCTGTTGGCGGCACCAGCGCCGGGGCCAACGTCCTGGGGCAGTTCGTTTTCTCCGCCATCGAAGGGACGGTCACATCGACGCAGGCGCTGAGCGATCCATACAACAAGTACATGACATTTGACCCGAAAGGGTTTTCCGGCCCTGAATTCCTGAACACTACGGCATTGGACAATACGTTCGTCGATCCTCACTTCGACACGCGCGATCGCATGGGCAGGCTGGTCACGTTCCTGTCAAGAAGCATTGCGCCATGGTCCGGTTCGGGCTGCGAGGGCGGAGTCCTGACGAACCCGTCGGCCGCCCGAGGGATTGGCCTTGACGTCGAGACAGCGTTGCAGATTCAGAATATCTCAGGCCGCTTCGTTGCACAGCGCGTCACCAACATATCCACGACATCGCCCAGCGCTGTTCACTTCCTGAGGCCACTGACTTCGCCCGCGGTCTGCGCGCCCGGCAAGCCGCTGACCATCTACGGTGTCCATGTCCAGCGGCTGGACGACGAGACTGTCTTTGATATGACAAACTGGTGGAATGGCGGCAGCGCAGGAATCGAAGCGTATGTCGTTGATGAGAACGCCGGCATCCAGAGCCCGGCCACCATACATTACTAGGGCCTGCCCCCTCCTCGCCCGCCAGCGATTGCGCACGCTGGAGCAGCAGCGGGCCGACGCCTAGGCTTGGACCTCCGGACTTGGTTCGCCATCCCTGGTAGCAATCAATGCCTTTGGCGTCAGCGGGATCAAAAGCAGGATCAGTGCGTACACCACGGTAGTCGCGATCACGCAATATGTGAAACCGTGCGTTGGGCTGCTGTTATAGATCCATGAGCCCAGGAGATCGCCGGCACGCGCCGAGAGCGCGAGAACGCCATCCACCAGCATCATCAAGGTTCCTTGCAGGCCCGGCGGACAGGACCGCATCGCGAGATCGAAGTATGCTGCCGTGGCGACACCGCCCATCAGCCCTATCGGTGCCGCCAATACCAGGGCAAGATTGGCTGAGTGGATGAATGCCAGCGGAACCATCTGCGGCACTGCGACGATCGTTCCCCACCACAGCAGCTTGTTCAGCGATACCTTCTTGCACAGAAAGCCATACAGCAGAAATGTCGGGACGAACGCGGCGGCAAAGATCCCGTTGTAGTACGAGTAAACGGAATCCGATGCATGCAGCTCATTGCTCAGGTAGAACTGCAGCGGCGTGGCCGCTCCTGGCGCAAAGTTCCACAGAAAGCAGATGAGAACCGCTGGATAAACAGCCTTATGTCTCACCAGCCGCCTGACATTGCCAACGAGATCCGTGCCCCTGGCTTGCGGCTTCTCGTAGATATGGCCGAAGACCGAAACGGGCTTCCAGAGCGCCAGCACCGCAATCAAAAAGGCGAACATCGCCATCAGCAGGAAGGCTTCTTTTGCGGCGAGATGATCGGAGATGTACCCGGAGGCGAACGCTCCCGCAACGACCGGGACGGAGCCGACCACGTTCAACAGGGCGCTCAGGCGCCCGGACATGAGCTTCTCCTGGCCCACCAGGGCGATCAACCCCTGATAGGCTGCGGCGATGAACCGGGACGACAGCATTGCCAGCAGCATCCCGATGACCAGCCCCGCGTATGAGAAACCTGAATACGCCATCCAGATGAATGCCACCGCGGTCGCCGGGGCGAAAATCAGGAAGAAGCCACGATCGCGCAATCCCAGCGGATTCCATTGGTCGCGCGCGAGGCCAAAAACGAACGCAAGGTAGACTGGTATGCCCGTCACCAGCCGGAATGTCGAGATCTCCGTCGCCGTCGCATGCAGCTGGTTCTTGAGCAGGTACGACGTCTGTATATCGACCAGGTAACCGGCCGGCGTTGCCAGAGCGATGAACAGGGTCAGCCAACCGAAATACAGCAGGGTCCGGTCGCTGCCCTCGGAACCATCATGACCAGAAGCGGCCGGCATTTTCGTCGCTCAGCGTTGCACGTATCGGGGCCAGGCGAATTCGCTCGGCGATGCATTCGGTATCAGGGCCGTATGTGACGCCGGAGAGGCGTCGGACGCGTTCGACTGCGGTTTCCCGCAGTGCGGGCTGGCCCATGAAAGGCAGATGGCTGTTGGCGTTACGCATCGAGCCAGCCTTGTCGGTCATCCTGTCAACCCCGATGCCGGGAATGCTCTGCAAGCGAGTGACTGCCATGATCTCATCCCTTCTCCCTGTCAACTCCATTGAAATGGGAAAGCGAGCCAGGGGCAAGTGACATTGCGCATGGGAGGAACGTTTGCTGACGCACATTGGCCGTGGCAATCCTCATTCCTGGCGATGACTTCCGATCGTGGGCCGCCTAAAATTCCCACACATCAAATAAGCGGGCAGCCCATGCCCCGCCCGTCCGGCATCGTGGCCGGCTCGCTTTGGAGCTGCCGCATGCCTCACACCCGGATAGCATCGCCACGTCGGCGCTCTCACTGACGGAGCAGAAAATCATGAAACCAGAACCATTTGCGGTGACTCCGGAAGCGTATGGACGCGCGCTCAACGTGGTGGGAGAAAGGATCACGGTGCTGGCATCCAAGACCGCCACGCAAGGCTATGAGGTGTTTCTGCAGCAGGGCGAAGAAGGCAGTGGCCCACCGCCGCATAGCCATGACTGGGACGAATCGTTCTTCATTACCAAGGGGACGGTCGAGATCGGCTATGGCGATCAAGCGATCACTGCTGCCGCTGGCACCTTTGTCCATGTGCCAGCGGGCACGGTGCATTACTTCCGTTTCGGCTTCGGCGGCGGCGAAATGATTTCAGTCACCAGCCACGGCGGAAACGCATCGCACCTGTTCACGCGGCTCGATGAGGAAATTCCGCCAGGCGCGCCGGACATGGAAAAGCTCCTGGCGGTGGCGCAAGAGTGTGGCATCACGATTTCAGGGTGAGTGCTGGCCCGGACACACGCCTTCGCTTCGGCCACTGCTTCGGCTGAGTTTCTTCCTTCTGCGTGTTTCGTCGCAACAGGCTACGCCGCCACGGCCTTGCGCTCCCTGCCTGATTTCGCTCCCGGCTGGGCATTCGGCCCTGCCGCGCCCTGCAGCAGCCAGCAACTCAACTGCACCGAGCGCGCCATCAGCCTGCGCCGTCCGGCGGCATCGGCTTCGATGTAGTCGACGCATTGATGGAAAAGGTAGGAAACGACGTACGCGCAGACGTCGTCAATGACCGGGCGTGAGAGCTTGGGACACAGCCCCAGCCGCTCGATGTCTTCCGCCATCTCGGCGGCGATGTCATCCAGCACCGTGCGAATGGCAACGCGAAGCGCGGGCTGCGGGCCCGTGATCCCGCACACACCAACGATGAATGCATCCGGGTGATGCTGCGCGTACAGGAACAGCGCTTCGCACGCACGCGTGGCCACTTCACCCGGGTTGTCGCGGGCAGCGGCCCATCGGACCGCACGCAGCATCGGCCGCAGTTCGGCGCTGACCTCGGCCATGGCGGTGATGGCCAGGTCTTCCATGTCGCTGAAATGCCGGTAGAACGTGTTGGGGTTCAGGCCGGCCTCGCGCGCGATCTCGCGCAGCTTGAGTGCCGCAAAGCTGCGCTTGGCTGCGGCCAGCCGCAACGCGGCGTCGATCAGGCGGCGTTTGCCGTCGGCAATGGCTTCCATGAATGCGGTTTAGTAGCAGGACTCGGTTTTTGCCCGACATGCTTCGTTGACAGCATGTCTACGGTTGTCTACGCTTGCGCCGGTAGACAGATGTCTACGTTAAATGAAACGGCCGCACGTGGCAAATCGCGTGTCAGCGCCAGTTCAGGAGACACCGCCCCGCCATGCCGCCGCCCATTGAGCTATCCAGCCCCGACCAGGCCTCCGACGCGCCGCATCAAACCCCTGCCCGCTCCATCCATGCAACCATCCCCGAACCCATCCCGCGCGACCCGGGTTGGCCGCTGGTCGGCAACCTGCTGCAGATCACACCCGGTGCGCTGGGCCAGCACCTGCTGGCGCGCAGCCGCCACCATGATGGCATCTTCGAACTGAATTTCGCCGGCCGGCGCGTGCCGTTCGTGACGTCGGTGGCACTGGCCTCCGAGTTGTGCGATGCCGCGCAGTTCCGCAAGTACATCGGCCCGCCGCTGTCCTACCTGCGCGGCATGGCCGGCGACGGGCTATTCACCGCACGCTCCGACGAGGCCAACTGGGGCAAGGCGCACCGCATCCTGATGCCGGCGTTCAGCCAGCGCGCGATGAAGGGCTACTTCGACGTCATGCTGCGCGTGGCCAACCGGCTGGTGGACAAATGGGACCAGCAAGGCCCGGATGCCGATATCGCGGTCGCTGACGACATGACGCGGCTGACGCTCGATACCATCGCGCTGTCCGGCTTCGGCTATGACTTTGAATCGTTCGCCAGCGCGGAACTGCACCCCTTCATCGAGGCCATGGTGGGCGCGCTGGAAGAGGCGATGTCCAAGCTGACGCGCTTTGCCCTGCAAGACCGCTTCATGCATGCGGCGCACCAGAAGTTCGACCAGGACACCCGCTTCATGCGCGACCTTGTGGACGACGTGATCCGGCGGCGGCGCGCGGGCGACGCGGCGGAACGCCCGGGCGGCACCGCCAACGACCTGCTCGGCCTGATGCTGGAAGCGCGGGATCCGGACACCGACCAGCGGCTGGACGACGAGAACATCCGCAACCAGGTGATCACGTTCCTGATTGCGGGCCACGAGACCACCAGCGGCCTGCTCACCTTCGCGCTGTATGAACTGCTGCGCAACCCGGGCGTGATGGCACAGGCCTACGCGGAGGTGGACGCCGTGCTGCCCGGCGACGCGGCGCCGGTCTACGCCGACCTGGCGCGGCTGCCGGTACTGGACCGCGTGCTGAAGGAAACGTTGCGCCTGTGGCCCACCGCGCCTGCCTTCGCCGTGGCGCCGTTTGAAGACACGCTGCTGGGCGGCCGCTACCTGATCCGCAAGGACAGGCGCCTGTCGGTGGTGCTGACCGCGCTGCACCGCGACCCCAAGGTGTGGGCCGACCCGGAACGCTTTGACATCGATCGCTTCCTGCCTGAGCAGGAGGCAAAGCTGCCGCGCCACGCCTACATGCCTTTCGGCAACGGGGAACGTGCCTGCATCGGCCGCCAGTTTGCGCTGACCGAGGCCAAGCTGGCACTGGCGCTGATGCTGCGCAATTTCCAGTTCACCGACGCGCACGACTACCAGTTCCGCATCAAGGAAACACTGACGATCAAGCCCGACGGATTCACGGTGCGTGCGCGCCGGCGCCGGCCGCATGAGCGCATCGCCGCGGTGCCGCTCGCCGGGACCGCGCAAGCGCCGCGGGCGGGCCCCGATGTGCAGGGCCGCGGCAGGACGCTTGCCGTGCTGTGCGGATCCAGCCTTGGCACCGCGCGCGAACTGGCTGAGCAGGTGCATGCCGGCGCGCTGGCGGCGGGCTTTGATGCGACGCTGCGCGACCTGGACGACGTGGCCGACGCGCTCCCGACCACCGGCCTGGCCGTCATCATCGCCGCCACCTATAACGGCCGCGCGCCGGACTCGGCAAGGCGGCTCGAAGCGCTGCTCGACAGCGGCGCCGCCAGCGGCTACCGGGCAGAAGCGCTGAGCGTGGCCGTGCTGGGCTGCGGCAACTCGCAATGGCCGACGTACCAGGCCTTCCCGCGCCGCGTCTATGAATTCTTCACCAATGCCGGCGCCAGTCCGCTGCTGCCGCGTGGCGAAGCCGACGGCAACGGCGACTTCGACCAGGCCGCGGAACGGTGGCTGGCCTTGCTGTGGCAAGCCTTGCAGGCCGGTGACGGCGTGGGCGGGCCGGCCCACGGGACGCCGCCGGTCCGGGTGCAGGTGAAAGACGTCGCCGAGATCCGCGCGTCCACGCTGCCGGCAAACACCGAGGCCTTCACGATCCTGGCCAACGCCGAGCTGGTGAACGATCCGTCCGGCCTGTGGGATTTCTCGCGCGAGGCGCCGCGGACTTCCACGCGCGATATCCGCCTCAGGCTGCCCGACGGCGTGCGCTACGCCACAGGCGATCACCTCGCCGTCTATCCGCAGAACCAGCCCGGGATGGTCGCGGCCCTGTGCGAGCGGATCGGCATCGACCCGGACGCCATCGTCACGTTGTCCGCCTCCGGCGGGGCCGCGCGCGGCCTGCCGCTGGGCGAGGCCCTGTCCGTGCGCCAGTTGCTGACCCATTTTGTGGAGCTGCAGGACGTGGTGTCGCGCCATACCCTGCGCCTGCTGTCGCAGTCTTCGCGCTGCCCGGCCACGCGCCAGGCCCTGCGGCAGCTGGCCTCGGACGACGCCGGGAGCGGGTACGCCGCCCAGGTGGCGCCGCGCCGGCTCGGGCTGGCCGACGTGCTGGACCGCTTTCCCGCCATCGAGATGGATCTGGCCGGCCTGCTGGCTTGCACCGTGCCAATGCGGCCGAGGTTCTATTCGATCGCCTCATCGCCGCTGGTCTCGCCCGACGTGGCGACCATCACCGTCGGCACGGTCTGGTCACCGGCGCTGTCGGGCCGCGGACTCTTCCGCGGCGTGGCTTCCACCTGGCTGCAGGGCCTGGCGCCCGGCGCCATGGTGGCGGGTGCCATCCGCACCCCCAATCCCACCTTCGCGCCCGCGGCGGACCCGGCCACGCCCATGATCCTGATCGGCCCCGGCACGGGCATTGCGCCGTTCCGCGGCTTTCTTGAGGAGCGGGCCGCGCAACAGGCAGCCGGGCAGCCGATGGCCCCGGTGCAGCTGTACTACGGCTGCCGCCACCCCGCGCACGACTGGCTCTACCGCAACGACGTGGAGCGCTGGCAGGCACAGGGCGTGGTGCAGGTCCACCTGGCCTGTTCAGTCGTGGGTGGCGAGCCGCGCTACGTGCAGGACCTGCTGTGGCAGCGCCGTGCCGATGTCTGGGCCCGGCTGAACCAGGGCGCGATCATCTACGTGTGCGGCGACGGCCGCCACATGGCGCCCGCGGTCAGGCAGGTGCTGATTCAGATCGGCGCAGAGCAAGGGGGGATGACAGCAGAGGCGGCGTCGGACTGGCTGGCAGAGCTGGTCAGCGCAGGCAGGTACCGGCAGGATGTCTTCAACTGATGCCCCGCCGGGTCGCCCGGTCGCGCCGCTGGCGCGGTACTAGCCCTGGAAGGGCTTGCCCATCGGCTTGAGACGGATGCCGGGGGCAAGCCTGGTCCAGGGCAGGTCCGCGGGATCCGCCGTCATCGGGCCGGGCGCCTTGGCCACCAGCACGGCGTGCGCGATGCCCTGGAAATCGGCCCGGAAATGCACCGAACTCTTGTTGACGAGAATCTTCATCGCCTCGGGCTCGACCCCGCCCACGCGGAACAGGTTGCGGTCCAGCATCTGGGCCTTGCCGGCACTGACGACCACCAGCACATCGTCGATACGCAGCAGCGCGACGGGCCCGACATCGGCCAGCATGCCGTTCATCATCGGCCCGCCGTAGCGGCATACGCCATCGGAGAGCTTCAGCACCTTGAAGCGCCCCCGCAGCGGCTCGTCACCGGGCACCCCGGAAACACCGCCGAGAGCGACGTCGATGGTGGCTCCCACGCCGGCGCGGTGCGCCTCGGCCGCCACGGCCGGATCCCAGATCAGCCCGATGGCCGCGTGCCGCGCGCCGTGGCGCAGCAAGGCGCGCAGCATGCCCGTGGTGTTCGAGTCGCCGCCGGCCCCGGGGTTGTCCTGCGTGTCGGCAATGACCACCGGGCGCGTCGCCCCCTCGGCCAGCCGCATGGCCTCGAGCACGGCTTCGTCCGGCGAGAGGAACGGGACCTCCCAGGCAGGCTCATCCGCCAGCATCCGGTCGTACAAGGCCTGCACCACCGCGTCGACCGCTGCGGCGTCCTCGCCGTATCCCCAGATCACCGGCCCGCACTCCGGAAAGTCGGCTGCGGGAAAGCCCGGCGCGAACGACAGCGATACCACGGCGCCGCTTTCCCCCTGCTGCAGCAGCGAATACATGGCGCGGGCAGGCTCCAGCATCGTGCACATGCCGTTGATCGGGATCAGGAAGGGCAGCCGGCGTACTGCGCGATGCAGCGGCCCCCTGCCCTCCAGCAAGCGCTGCAGCAATGCCGCGGCCCGCTCGCCGGTCTCGGCCATGTCCACGTGCGGATACGTTCGATAGGCCACCAGTGCGTCGGCGGCCTCGAGCATCGCCCGCGTGACATTGGCATGCAGGTCGAGCGACGCGACCACCGGCACGCCCGGCCCCACCACGGCTCGGATGCGCGCGAGCAAGGTGCCTTCGCCATCGTCCGTATGTTCGGCAACCATCGCGCCATGCAGGTCCAGATAGACCGCATCGAATCCGCCGGCGCGCGTGGCCTCGACGATCTCGCCGGCAATGCGCTCGAACGCATCCTCGGTCACGTGCGCGGATGGGCTCGCGCCGGCCCAGATCACCGGCAGCAGCATCCAGCCGCGCCGCTCTGCCGCGGCAATGAAGCCGCCGGCCGGAATGTTGACGTCGCGCAGCGACAGCACGTCATCGCCACGCACCATCGCCGGAAAGCCCTCGCCGCGCTCGAAGCTGGCATAGGTGGCCTTTGACGGCGCAAAGGTATTGGTCTCGTGCTGAAAGCCGGCGATCAGAATCCGTGTTGCCAAAGTTCTCTCCGTGAATTGAATGGCCAGCCTCAGGCGGGCGAGACCGCGCCCTGGGGCGAGGGCATCCGGTTGGCTACCAGTACGGCCGCTCCGGCCATCAGCAGCGCCACCATCACCAGCAGGCCGGCCTGCATGCTGCCGGTGGCGGTGCGCACCGCGCCAATGATGGTCGGGCTCAGGAAGCCGCCAATCAGGCCGATGGTATTGATCAGCGCGATACCACCCGCGGCGGCATCGCCCTTCAGGTATTGCGACGGAATCGCCCAGAACACGGTATAGGCGGCCCACATCATCGCCGTGGCGACGGTCATGCAGAGCAATGACAGCGGCAAGTTTCCACTCGACCCCGTGGCCAGGGCCAGCGCCACGGCGCCGACAAATGCGGGGACCGCACTGTGCCAGCGGCGCTCGCCGCGGCGATCCGAGCTGCGGCCGATCACGACCATGGCAATCGCCGCCGCCATGTACGGAATCATCGAATACAGCCCGATCTGCATGGTGTCCGTGACGCCGTCGGCCTTGAGGATCGACGGCAGCCAGAAGCTCACAGCGTAGATGCCGCAGATCATCGTGAAATAGGCAAAGGCCAGCAGGTAGACGCGCCGGTCGCGTGCGACCTGGCCGAATGACTGGTGGCCGCCTGCCGGCACCTGCAGTTCAGCCGCCAGCATGCGCTTCTCTTCGTCGCTGAGCCACTTCGCCTCGGCGGGCCGGTCGGCCAGCACGCGCAGCGCCAGGGCACCGAGCAGCACGCAAGGCAGCCCTTCGACCAGGAACATCCATTGCCAGCCCGCCAGGCCGTAGGCGCCGGACAGGCCTGTCATCAGCCACGTCGACAGCGGCGAGCCGAAGATCCCGCCGATGGGCCCGGCCAGCATCACCACGGCCATCACGCGCGCCATGCGACGCTGCCCGTACCAGTAGGTCAGGTAGAAGATCATGCCCGGTGCAAAGCCGGCCTCGAACACGCCGAGCAGGAAGCGCAGCACATAGAACGTGGTCTCGTCACGCACGAACATCATGCCCGCGGAAGTGAGACCCCACAGCACCAGGATGCGGCTGATGGTCTTGCGGGCACCAATCCGGGGCAGCAGCAGGTTGCTCGGGATTTCGAACAGGACGTAGCCGAAAAAGAAGATGCCGGCGCCCAGCCCGTACACCGCATCGGAAAAGCCGAGATCGCTTTGCATCTGCAGCTTGGCAAAGCCGATATTGACGCGATCCAGGTAGGCAAAGGTGTAGCAGAGCAGCAGGAACGGCAACAGGCGCCAGTTCAGCTTGCGGTACAGCGCCTGCTGCGCGGCGCTGCCGTACTCCGGCGTGGTACGTGGGGGCAGGGTTGCGGACATGTCGGTCTCTCCCGTGGTCGGCTCTATCTCTTGTGGATGCGATGTCGTTCAGGGTCGATCGTCTGGCATATGAAAAAACAGAGCAAGAGCAACTTAAGTCAGCTATCGTTGCCCTATTGGCAACAGCGGGATCCGACATGCGGGAACTGAACCAGCGCAGGCTGCGCTATTTCCACGAGGTACTGACACATGGCTCGATCCGCGGCGCGGCCGACAGCATCAACACCTCGCCATCGGTGATCACGCGCCAGATCCGGCTGCTGGAAGATGAGGTCGGCGCGCCGCTGTTCGACCGCCATGCACGCGGGGTGCAGCCGACCGAAGCCGCAGTGCATCTGCTCGAGTACTGGCGCGGCTGCCGCGCACAGCAGGAACTCTTCGAAGACCGCCTGCAGGCCTTGCGCGGCCTGCAGCACGGCCAGGTGCGCATCGCCACCAGCGAGGGCTATGTCGACGGACTGATGGACGAAGTGCTGACGGATTTCTGTGCGCGCTATCCCAGGCTCGACGTGACCGTCGACATCCTCCCGGTCAACAACGTCCTGCAAGAGGTAGCGGAAAGCCGCGCGCATATCGGGCTGGCCTACAATCCGCCTGCGCATGCCGATATCGCCTGGGTTGCCACGTCATCGCAACCGGTGGTGCTGCTGGTGCATGCCGGGCATCCGCTGGCACGCCGGGGCGGCAAGGTCGACGTGCACGAACTGGGCGACTACCCGCTGGCGATGATGCCGCCGGCATTCGGACTCGGGCAGGTCGTGCAGATGCTGGCCTACACGGAGAATGTCCAGATCCGCCCGACGCTGACCACGAACTCCCTGGCCGTGCTGCGCCATTTCGTGAAGCGGCATGATGGCATCACGCTCATCGGCGGGTTCGCGGCCTATCGTGAATTGCAGTCCGGCGAGCTGGTGACGCTGCCTATCGCCCATCCGCTGTTCGAGGCCGCCAAGGCACGCCTGCTGGTGAAGGCAGGCCGCCCGATGGGCGTGGCCGCGAATACGCTGCTGGACTGTATCCTGCGCGACATGCAGATGTTCGCGGCAGCCCGTTCGCGCAGCCGGGGGACGACCCCGTCCCGGAAGCCGCCGCGCAGGTGACTGAGTGGCGAAGGTGCAACGTCCGTTCAAACCTTCCTGACGAACTCCGATTTCAGGCTCATGGCACCAAAGCCGTCGATCTTGCAGTCGATATCGTGGTCACCGTCGACCAGGCGGATGTTCTTCACCTTGGTACCCATCTTGACCACGCCGGCCGACCCCTTCAGCTTCAGGTCCTTGATGACGGTGACGGTGTCCCCGTCCTGCAGGACATTGCCTGCCGCATCGCGATAAACCCTGGCCTCCGGTTCGGCCGGCGCCGCTGCCTGCGCCGACCATTCATGCGCGCATTCCGGGCAGATGTAGAGGCCTCCGTCTTCATAGGTGAATTCGGAATGACATTTTGGGCAGGGAGGCAAAGCGCTCATGGGGACTCTCAGGTGTCTGGCCAGGGCCGTAAAGGACCGGAAGTATACCGCCCCCGCCTATGGCAACGCATCAGGCGGCAGCACGCTCCATCCCGAAACGCTGCCGGACGTCGTCAGGCGCTGGCTCCTGAGGACGCCGTTCTCGTCGAACTCGAAGAAAACCGTCGACGACCGGATCGCGCCGCCGGCGAACAGCGGGCCAATGAACGGGATAAAGCTCTCAGGGTGCGGCCTGGAGGCCGCAAACGAATAGATCAGGATGGTCGACCCGTTGACCAGGGTGGTCTGCGACGAGGGCTTCCCCAGCTGGGCGGTAACGTCGTCGAGGGTGGAGAAACCGAGCAGGAAGTTCGCCATCTGCTCCTGTTTCACCTCGACGCCCGTCGATACGCAGGCGGCCAGCATGACGCAAGTCACAATCAATGCGTGAGCAGGCTTCATATCGTCACCGCCATACTTTTTGCGCCGTGGCCGGGACGCGCTGAAGGCGCCCGGCGCGCCATGCAGAAAGCATACAACTTTGCTGAACGATTCGCCGAGGCCCGCGCAAGGCGGGCCGCCCCCTACTCCGGCACGAAATGTATCGACCGCAGCAACTCCGCCTGCCGCTCATGGGCGGCGCGCGCATCCCTGGACAGGGCCTCGCTGCTGAGCGGCTGCCCGGCGTCCATGCCCATGGCCTCCACGCGCTCGCGGTAGCCGGGCTGCTGCACGATGGCCAGCGTGGCGTTGCGGATCTTTTCCTGCACCGCCGCCGGCACGTCCGGCGGCAGCCACACCCCCATCCAGCCGGGCTCCGTCATCGCCGGGAAGCCGACTTCGGCGAAGGTCGGCACATCCGGCAGCGCGGGGATGCGCTTGGGATACGCCACGGCATAGGCCTTGAGCTTGCCGGACTTGATCAGCGGCAGCGACGTGGCCAGGCCGTCGAACATCAGCGGCACATGGCCGCCCATCACGTCCTGCAGCGCGGGCGGCGATCCCTTGTAGCCGACATGCTTCATATCCACGCCGGCCAGGCGGTTGAACTGGACGCCGATGGTCTGGCCGCGCATGCCGGCGGCATAAGAGGCATAGTCGATCTGCCCGGGCTTGCTCTTGATGTAGGCAAGCAGTTCGCTGAAGTTCTTCGCCGGCAGCTTGGGGTTGCCCACCAGCACCAGCCCCGTACGGGCCACCTGGGCAACAGGTTTCAGGTCCTTGAAAGGATCGAACGAGACCTTCAGCGCCAGCGGCGTTTCGGAAACGATGCCGCCCTGGATCAGCAGCAGCGTATGTCCGTCATGCGGTGCGGAAAGCAGTGTGTTGACCGCGATCGCGCCGGCGCCGCCCGGCTTCTGCTCGACGATCACCGGCTTGCCCAGCGACTGCGTCAGCCCCTCGGCCAGCAGGCGCCCGAGGATATCGGCGGTGCCGCCGGCGGGGCCGCCGACCACGATCCTGACCACCTTGGTCGGCCACGCCTGAGCCTGGGCGGTCGATGGGAGCGCAGCCGGCAGCGCCACCGACAGCGCCAGGCCGAGCATGCATGACAGCGACGCCCTGCGGCGCGCCGACGGTTGTGCTTGATTCATGGTTGTCTCCGAATGTTCGAGGGTTGTTCAGGGCAGCAGCCGGCTTCATCGTGAGCCGGTGATCTGCCACCCCTGCCCTTCTGCTGGCGCATCGCCAGTGCCGACCGACCCGGGTCAGGCGGCCTTGCGCAGGAAGCCCTGATTGCCGCCATTGCGGTTCGGCGCGAAGCCGTTGGCCTCCAGCGTCTCTTCGACCGTGTCGTAGAACACGCCGATCTTCTGGATGTCGCGCGCTTCCTGGGCCGTTGCCACCTTGCGGCCGAATTCGCCCGCGATGCGCACCAGCTGCTCGATCTGCTTCACCGTGCTCATCTTGGCCGTGCGCGACTGGTTCCAGAGGCAGTCCTCGGTTCCGCACCGCACATGCAGGCCCAGGGCAATCCCCATCATGTTCACAGGCAGCACGTTGCGCACGGAGCTTTCGACGGTCAGCACCGCGCCATCCGGCACGGCGCGGACGATGTTGGCGAGGTTGAAGACGCTCGGCGCATCCATGCCGCCGCTGATCGCCACCCAGTTCATGACCAGCGGGCCCTTGTACACGCCGCGCCGGATCAGCCGCTCAACGGATTCGAAGCTATTGATGTTGTAGCACTGGAATGCGCTCTGGATGCCGGCAGCGGACAGGCGGCGGATGTGCTCTTCGACCCAGCCAGGCTGGGCGGGAACCGTCATCTCCTTGTACGCGTTGAAGATCGCGGGGTTCTCGCGCGAGGTGCCCTTGAAATCCGCGAGCTCCGCGTGCTCCGTCACGTTCATCTGCGACGTGTTCACCGTGACGGTCACCTGGTCCGGAACGGGGTCGAGTTCGGCAAGCATGTGGCGCGTGTCGTCGGAAAGCCACTTGGCGGCATCCCCCTCGTTTTCCGGCGCGAAGCTGATCGAACCGCCCACCTGGATGACCATCTCCGGCACCGCCTTGCGCACCCCGGCGATCAGCTCGTTGAACTTGGACAGACGCTTCGAGCCCTTGCCGTCGAGTTCGCGCACATGCAGGTGCAGCACAGTCGCGCCGGCGTTGTAGCAATCCACGGCCTTCTGGATCTGGTCTTCCATCGTCACGGGGATGTCTTCCGGGAAATCGGAGGGCAGCCAGCCCGGTGCGTACGGTGCCGCGGTGATGATCAGCGGCTGCTGGTTTTCAGGGAACAGGGATCCATCGAGGTAGTGCACGGCATGTCTCCATTGATAAAGGCACGTGGCCTGGCGGCGGCTGGTGCGCCTCAGAACGGCTTGTCGCCGATGATGGCGGCGCGCTCCATCTTGCGCGGCGCCGGCCAGTAGTCCTGCACCGCGTAGTGCTGGGTGCAGCGGTTGTCCCAGATGGCCACACTGTTGGGCTGCCAGCGGAAACGCACCTGGTATTCGGGAATCGCCGCCTGGCTGATCAGGTAGTTCAGCAGATGGCTGGCGCCCGGGGTCTTGTCCTGTCCGTAGCGCACGTTCTCGGGCGTATGGAAGTTGGCGAAATGCGTGGAGAAGCCGCAGACGTAGAGCGCCTTCTCGCCGGTTTCCGGATGCGTGCGCACCACCGGGTGCTCGACCATGGGGTACTGCGCGGCAAGGCTGGCGCGCTTTTCCGGGCTCATCGCCGCGCCGAACGAATGCTCGATGCTGTGCTTGGCGCGCAGGCCGGCGATGCGCTGCTTGATTTCCTCGGGCAGGTGTTCGTAGGCCGCCGCCATGTTGACCCAGATGGTGTCGCCGCCGACCGGCGGGCATTCGATGCAGCGCAGCACGCAGCCCATGGGCGGGGTTTCGCGCCAGCTGCCATCGGTGTGGTAGCTGTTCTCGTAGTTCTCGCGCTTGTCGCTGCGATAGATCTGGACCAGCCCTGGATGATCGGGATCGCTGCCGGCGACGGGATGGTCTTCCAGTTCGCCGAAGCGGCGCGCGAACGCCACGTGGTCCGCGCGGGAGATTTCCTGGTCGCGCAGGAACAGCACCTTGTGCGTGAGCAGCAGGGACTTGATCTCGGCAAACAGCGCGTCGTCGCGCGCGGCATCGGCCAGGCTGACGCCGCTGACTTCGGCGCCGATATTGCAGGTAAGCGGTTGGGCTCGCATGGGGACGCTCCTTTACAGCACAAAGATCGAAGACCCGGTGGTCTTGCGTGATTCCAGGTCGCGGTGGGCCTGCACGGCATCCTGCAGCGCATAGCGCTGGTTGATTTCGATGCGGATACGGCCAGCGGCAACGTGGCCGAACACCTCGGCAGCCAGTTCGGCTTTTTCGGCGGGGTCCGCAATGTAGTCGGCCAGCGCCGGACGGGTCAGGTAGACCGAACCCTTCCTCGCCAGCAGCTGCGGATCAAACGGCGGGATGGTGCCGGAGGCCGTGCCGACGCAGACCATCAACCCGCGCCGCTTCAGCGAGTCCAGCGAGGCCATGAAGGTGCTCTTGCCCACGCTGTCGAAGACCACGGACACGCCCGCGCCATCGGTCAGCTCCCGCACCCGCTTTGCCACGTCCTCATGGCTGTAGTTGATGATGTGGTCGCAGCCATGGGCGCGCGCCACCTCTGCCTTGGCCTCGGTCGAGACGGTGCCGATCACGGTCAGGCCGAGCAGCCTGGCCCATTGCGAGACGATCAGTCCCACGCCGCCGGCGGCCGCGTGCAGCAGGATGGCTTCGCCACCCTGGAACGGGTAGATGCGGCGCATCAGGTAGGCGGAGGTCAGGCCGCGCATGGTCATCGCCGCCGCGGTCTCGAAGCTGATCGCTTCCGGCAGGCGGATCAGCGGTGCGGCGGGCACCAGGCGCTCGGTGCTGTACGCACCCAGGGTGTTGATAAAGCCGGTGTATGTGACGCGATCGCCCTCCGCGACATGGGTCACGCCCGGCCCCACCGCCTGCACCACGCCGGCTGCCTCCACGCCCATGCCGCCGGGCAACGGCACCGGGTAGGTGCCGTTGCGGAAGTAGGTGTCGGCATAGTTCAGCCCGACGGCGGCGTGGCGGATCCGTACCTCGCCCGGGCCCGGGTCGCCTACCTCGGCGTCCTCATAGCGGAGGACTTCGGGCCCTCCGGTCTCGTACATGCGAATGGCTTTTGCCAAGGCTGTCTCCTGATTGTCGTGTCCTGCCCGCGCCGCTATCATTGGCGCGACGGTAACGATTGTCAGACAGCCATGGCGCGGCACCCTTGACCGATCGCGCCAGGATTTGACATTTGATGACGGACACGACCGACGCCCCCACCCACTCTCGCGGCAGCCTTATGACCGTCCTTGTTCGCAGCGCTTCCCTGACCAAATACCTGGAGATTGCCCGGGGCGCGGGCCTGGATCCGGTGCGCATGGTGGCCCAGGCCGGCCTGGACCAGGCCTGCCTGTACACCCCGGACCTGCGCATCCCGGAAGCGCGCCTGGCCGAAGTGCTGGAGGCCTCGGCCCGGGTCACCGCCTGCCATTCGCTTGGCCTGATGGTGGGGGAATCGTGGCGCCTGTCAGACTTCGGCCCGGTCAGCCTGCTGCTGCAGCACCAGCCCACGCTGCGCCACGCGCTGGCGGAGATCGAGCGCTACCGCCACTGGCTCAGCGACTCCATCTCCATCCTGGTCACGGAATATCCCGAGATCACGGTGCTGCATGTGACGTTGCAGACTGGCCGGCACCAGCCCGGCAGGCAGGCCGTGGAGCTGACCGTTGCCGCCCTGTACAGCCTGATCCGCGCCATCCTGGGCGCGTCCTGGAAGCCGCACAGCGTGCACTTCGCCCATGCGGCGCCGGCCGACCTGCAAATCCACAGGCGCCTGTTCGGGCAACACATTGAGTTCGGTTCGGAGTTCGACGGGCTGGTGCTCGCCAGCGGCGACCTGGATCGCATCAACCCGCTGGCCGATGCCAGCCTGGCCGGGTATGCCAGGGGCTTCCTCGACCTGCAGCCGGGGGCCGGCAAGCCTTCGATCGCTGCCGAGGTCCGGCGCACCCTCCACCAGCTGTTGCCGCGCGGGCGCGGCGCGGTGGAACAGGTCGCGCAAAGCCTTGGCATCAGTCCGCGTACGCTGCAGCGCCAGCTGGAGCAGGATGGCGACACCTTCTCCGCGCTGGTCAATGAGGTGCGCCGCGAGCTTGCGCAACGCTACCTGCAGGATCCGCAGCGGCCGCTGGCCCGGGTCGCCACGCTGCTGGGGTTTTCGGAACCGAGCGCATTCTCGCGCTGGTTCGCGGCACAGTTCGGCAAGTCACCGACACGCTGGCGCCAGGACGGCGCCTGAGACGGGCTGCCTACTTCAGGTACTTCATCGTGGCGACGCCGGTTGCCACCAGCAGCTCCCCATCCAGCCACACCTCTGCGCGCGAGAAGAAGATCGAGCGCCCGCGCCGGTCGACCATGCCCTTTGCGGTCAGCAGCTTGCCCGTGCCGTTGCTCAGGAAGTTCGAGGTCAGCGACAGCGTGACCGCATGACGCGCGGCCTCGCCCGGCGCCGAGTAAAGGCCCGAATAGCCAGTGGCGGCGTCGAGCAGGGTGCAGATGGTGCCGCCATGCACCACCCGGCTGCGGTTGAGCATATTGGGCGCGAGCGGGAGCTCAAGTTCCACATAGTCGTCGCGCCACCGGGTGATCCTGACACCGATGCTCTCCAGTGCCGGATTGTCCAGGCAGAACTCATCATCGCCCTCACCTTGAGATTTCACCGCATCCATTGCTTGGGTTTCCATTTCGCTGATCGTTTCGCTGATACCGGTGTGGCGCGCGTTGCGCGCGCTGGCCCGGAACCCCGTTTCTGCTTGATTTATGGCTTTTCGTAAATCTCTATTTCACGAAGCGAATCTTTTGCCAGCATGAATAAGCCCCCTGGGGGTTATTCACTTGCCGCGCCTGCGCCGCCTTTGACTCGGTATTGAGAACGACCTAGGCTAAGTAGGCTTACCCTGCACCTTGGCCACGCGCCAAGGGCAAGTGATGTACCGGCGACGTTGCGACGTCCTGCAAAACCAGGAGGGCTCCCCATGAACATGCGGCCAGATCCGACATTTCACGCCTCGCCGGAACTCGCGATCAGCGCACCAGCGGAATCATTTGCTTATACGGTGCTGCTAAGCCCCGACGCCTCGCAGCCAGACGCGCTCGCGGTGATCGACGCCAAACCCGGCTCGCCCACCTACAGCCAGGTGGTGCATACCGTGCCGATGACCAACAAGGGCGACGAGTTGCACCATTTCGGCTGGAATGCGTGCTCGTCGTCGTTGTCGCCGCTGACCGGCCACGCGTTTCTCGAACGGCGCTACCTGATCATTCCGGGCATGCGCTCTTCGCGCCTGTATATCATCGACACCAAGCCGCACCCGACCCAGGCACGGATCCACAAGATCGTTGAGCCGGACGAGATCTTCCGCAAGACCGGCTACTCCAGGCCCCATACCGTGCACTGCGGGCCGGAGGGCATCTACGTCAGCACGCTCGGGGGCGGTGGCCCGGATGGCACGGACGGCGCGCCCGGCATCTTCATCATGGACTGCGAGACCTTCGACGTGCTCGGCCGCTGGGAAATCGACCGCGGCGAACAGGAGAAGCACTACGACTTCTGGTGGAACCTGCCGCGCGACTACATGGTGTCGAGCGAATGGGCCCTGCCGCCGCAGTTCGAGAACGGTCTGGTGCCCGAGGACCTGCTGGGCAACCGCTACGGGCACAAGCTGCATTTCTGGGACCTGCGGGCGCGCCGCAACGTGCAGACCATCGACCTGGGCGCCAACCACCAGATGGCGCTGGAAGTCAGGCCTGCGCATGATCCGATCCGGGAATACGGCTTTGTTGGCGTGGTGGTCGATACCACCAACCTGGAGGGCTCGATCTGGACCTGGTGGCGCGAAGGCGGCAAGTTCCACGCCGAGAAGACCGCAACCATCCCCCCCGAAGCCGCCGATGCAAGCCTGCTGCCGCCGCTGCTGCAGGGCTTCGGTGCCGTGCCGCCGCTGGTGACCGATATCGATCTGTCCCTCGACGACAAGTTCCTCTACGTGTCCTGCTGGGGCACCGGCGAAATGCGGCAGTACGACGTGACCGATCCGCGCAAGCCCAGGCTTTCTGGGTCGGTCCATATCGGCGGCATCGTCCGGCGCACGCCGCATCCCAACGGCAAGCCATTCGCCGGCGGCCCGCAGATGGTCGAGATCAGCCGCGACGGCAAGCGCGTCTACTGGACCAACTCGCTCTACTCCACCTGGGACAACCAGTTCTACCCAGACGGCATCCCCGGCACGCAAGTCATGGCGCATGCCGGCCCGGACGGCGGGCTGACGCTGGCCGATGACTACTGGGTCGAGTTTCCGGAAGGCTACCGCGCGCACCAGATCCGGCTGGAAGGCGGCGACTGCTCGACCGACTCGTTTTGCTATCCCTCGGTCAAGGCTTGACCGGTCACGCCTGGGAACAGATCGGTCTCTGGTCGGCAGTGCTGGCCAGCGGCCTCTATCACGGCATCAACCCGGCCATGGGCTGGCCGCTGGCGGTATCGAACGGCTTGCTGGCGCATAGCAGCCGCGCCCTCCTTGCCGCGCTCGGGTACCTGGCTTTCGGGCATGCGCTTGCGGTATTGGCGGTGACGCTGCCTTTCGGCATGCTGGCGGCCCTGGTCGCCTGGCAAGCGCAGATCCGCATCGGCGCCAGCGTGCTGCTGATCGGCTGCGGCATCGTGCTGCTGCTCAGGCGAGGCCACCCGCGCGCACTGGTGCGCATCGCGCCATCGCGGCTGGCGCTATGGTCGTTCGCGGTGGCGATCGCGCATGGCGCCGGCCTGATGCTGGTGCCGATCTATCTTGGCCTCTGCCGTGCCGAGACGGACCTGGGGCACCAGGCCGCCGCCACGCTCGCCAGCGCCAACCTGGGCATGGCGCTGCTGGTTTCCGTCATCCACACCCTGGCCATGTTCGCCGTGGGCGGCGCCATGGCGTGGCTGGTCTACCGCTACCTGGGACTGAAGTTCGTATCGCGGAGCTGGTTCAACCTGGAGGCGGTCTGGGCCGCCAGCCTCATCCTGGTGGGGATGCTGGCGCTGGCGCTTGAGGCCTTTGGATAGGCGCTGGCCTCAACCGGCCAGCCGCGCCGCCAGCCGCCCTCGCGTGATCGCGGCGATCTGTGCCAGCGCTTCGTCAAGCTCCTGCTGCGTGCTGCGGCCAAGCCGGCGTTCGAACGCGGCGAAGATGCCTTCGCGGGTGTAGTGGCGCACGCAGATGATGAACGGGAAGCCATGGCGCGCCTGGTAGTCCGCGTTAAGCTGGTCCAGCGCGGCCTCTTGCTGCGCCGACATCGCGTCCAGGCCGGCGCTCTTCTGCTCGGCGTTGGAATCGGCGGTCATCGTGCCCGCGCGGATATTGCGTGCCGACAGCTGCGGGTGCAGGTTCAGGAAATCGCGCTGGCGCGGTTCGTCAAGCTTGCGCACCACGTCCATCATGGCGCCATGCAGCGCCGTTGCCGATGCGAACGGCCGCTGCGCCCAGGCGCCCTCGGCAGCCTGCGGAAAGTGTTCGAACACGCTGCCGAAGGCATCGGCAAAGGCCGCTTCGTCCAGGGCGTTGACCGACGCCAGGTCGAGTGGTTGAGACATGGATGCTTCTCCCGTAGGGATCCCGCGCATGGGGAATCATTGGATACGGGGCCGAGTATAGGAACGGCCCGCCGCAGCGGCGAGAGCCCGCGCCCTATAGATCCCATAACAGAAACCGATACCGCTAGCGGCGCATATCGCGCAGGTCGCGCAGCTCCTGCGAGGCGGCGGTCAGCATGCCGCGCAGCCAGACGTGCGCGGCCGAGCGGTGGCGCGACGGGTGCCATAGCTGGTAGAAGCGCATGAACGGGAACTCGATCGGCGGCTCCACCACCGCAAGCGGCACATGCTGCGCATGGTAGTTGGCGAAATGGCGCGCGGTGGTCAGGATCAGGTCGGTGCCCGGGATCAGGCTGGGCGCCAGGTTGAAGTAGGGACAGCTGACGCGGTTGTCCCGGTGCACGCGCATGGTGCTCAGGCCGGCATCGACCAGGCCGCGCTGGTCGCGCGAATACGGCGTGGGCACGATATGCGAGGCGCCCAGGTAGGCCTGGGCCGTAAACTTGCCGGGCTGCGCATGCACGCTGTCCTGCGCCACCACGCACACCACCTCGTCTTCCAGCAGCACCGACAGATGCAGGTGCTCAGGCGGGTTGGGCCAGTTGCCGATCACGATGTCGACCGTCCCCGCCGACAGCGCCTGCTCGTAATCGAAGGTGGCCCCCAGCGGCAGCGCCGACAGCCGCGCGTGCGGCGCCGCACGCCGCACCGCGCGCACCACGTGCGCGAAGAACGGCGGCGCCAGGTAATCAGGCATGGCCACCACGAAGCTCTGCTCGGTGGTGGCGGGATCGAAGCGCTCGTCCGAGACCAGCAGGTTGTCCAGCGCGCTGAGCGCGGCCTGGGCATTGCGCGCCAGCTGCAGCGCGCGCTCGGTCGGCACCATCACGTTCTTCTCGCGCGTGAGCAGCGGGTCGTTGAAGATCGCGCGCAGGCGCTTGAGCGCGGCGCTGATGGCCGGCTGCGACTGGTTCAGGCGGATCGCGGTGCGCGACACGCTCTGCTCGGCGATCAGGATGCACAGCACGCGCAGCAGGTAGGTATCGAACGGGTCGTCGGCGCGAATCATGTTGGGTCCGTGGCAGCAAAAGTGGAGGCCTGGCGGGTGCGGCCGCCGCCGCTCCGGGCGGCAACGCCATGCCGGGCAATGGCAACTTTGTAGCGTGTCGCGCACCGCGCGGCAACCGGTACAACCCGCACGAGCCTGCCCGATGCGCGTGCGCGCACCCCGGAAAACGGCCCGCCTAGGGTAATCCATAGGTCCGCCCGGCCCCGGCCGGAGCACCCGCAAACCCGCGCCACACAAGGGATTGCAGCCCATATCGGTGCTGCTATGGGGCCTATACCAGCCCCCTCGTTTCGCATTGGCGGGCCATTCATATACTTGCTCCCAACCCGGCGGACGGCATGCACCGCCGCCAAGCAAGACCTGGCAGAACACGACAAGACAGGAGACATCATGTCGATCACGAAACAAGGCATCCCGGTATTCGCCGGCACCGCCGACGACGCCGAGGACAGCGTCTACCGCAAGGTAACCTGGCGCCTGCTGCCCTTCCTTGGGGTGCTGTGGGTACTGGCCTGGCTGGACCGGGTCAACATCGGCTTCGCCAAGCTGCAGATGCTGGACGCGCTGCAGTTCAGCGAGGCCGTGTACGGGCTGGGCGCGGGCATCTTCTTCCTTGGCTACTTCTTCTTCGAGGTGCCGTCGAACATGCTGCTGCAGAAGATCGGCGCCAAGAAGACGATCATGCGCATCACCATCTGCTGGGGCGTGATCTGCATGCTGCAGAGCTTTGTCACCACGCCCACGCAGTTCTACATCCTGCGCTTCCTGCTGGGCGCGTTCGAAGCCGGCTTCTACCCGGGCGTGATCCTGTACCTGACCTACTGGTATCCGTCGCAGCGCCGCGCGCGCGCCTTCGGCACCTTCATGTCCGCGTCGGCCATCGCCGGCGTGCTGGGCGGGCCGCTGGCCGGCTGGATCATGACCGGCATGGCTGGCGTGAGCGGCATGCACGGCTGGCAGTGGCTGTTCATCCTGGAAGGCATCCCGTCAGTGCTGGCCGGCATCTTTGCCTGGTTCTACATGACCGACAAGCCGGAGCAGGCGCGCTGGCTCTCCGACGACGAGAAGCGCGTGCTGCAGGACGCCCTCAAGCGCGACAACGCCGCCCTGGGCGAGCGCGGCCACGACTGGCGCACGCTCTTCACCAACCCCAAGGTGTGGCTGCTGATCGCGATCTACTTCTGCCTGCTGTGCGCCAACTCGACGCTGACCTTCTGGATCCCGACCGTCATCAAGGACGTGGGCTTCACCACGCCAATGGCGGTGGGCTGGATCGCGGCCGTGGCCTACCTGTGCGGCGCCGCCGGCATGATCCTCAACGGCGCGCATTCCGACCGCCGCAATGAAGTGCGCTGGCACTTCAGCGGCTCGGCGCTGGTCGGTGGCGGTGCCATGGCGGTGCTGGCCGTGCTGCTGGGCGCGCAGGTGCTGTCGCCGGTGATCGCACTGCTCGCCATGACTGCCGCGCTGGTCGGCACCATGAGCGCCATCCCCGTGTTCTGGCAGCTGCCTAACCGCTACCTGGCAGGCAGCGCCGCCGCGGTGGGCGTGGCCCTGATCAACTCGGTGGCCAACCTGGCCGGCTTTGGCGCGCCTTATGTGATGGGGCTGATCAAGAACACCACCGGCAAGCTCACCTCCGGCCTGTACCTGGTGGCGGTGATCGAGGTGCTGGCCGCGGTGCTGGTGCTGGCCGGCATCCGCAAGCTGGGCAAGCACGGCAAGCAAGGGGCCTGACATGGACAACCATAGCTTCGATCCCACCCGCCGGCGCTTCGCGCTGCAATCGATGACGCTGGGCGGCGGCGCGCTGCTGGCTGGCGCCAGCTGGGGCGCAACGCCCGATGCGGCGGCCCCCAACCAGACCGCTGCACCGGTGCAGCAAGGCGGCCTGAGCCCGCGCCTGACGCTGCACGCGCTGGACACCTATAACGGCACGCCCGCGGCCGGCATGCGCGTGGAGATGTTCCGCATCGACAATGGCCAGCGCACGCCGCTGCAGACCGTCACGCTGGCCGCCAACGGCCGCAGCGAACCGCCGCTGCTGATCGGCGACAGCTACCGCACCGGCACCTATGAGCTGATCCTGCACGCGGACGAGTACTTTGCCGCGCGCAAGGCCAGCCTGCCGCAACCGTCGTTCCTGTCGAAGATCCCGCTGCGCCTGCGCGTCACCGACGCCAGCCAGCGCATCCACCTGCCCGTGCTGTTCGGGCCGTGGAGCTACAACTACTACCGCGGCAGCTGACGCCGCGGCCCAACCCGGAGACCAACGCATCATGGCAGGCATCAGCACACATGTGCTCGACGTATCCCTGGGCCGCCCCGTGGCCGGCATGCAGGTGGAACTGTTCGACGTTGCCACCCAGCCCCCGCGGCTGATCGCGCGCACCCGCACCAACCACGACGGCCGCACCGACGCGCCGATGCTGCCGCCGGCGCAGGCGCGCACCGGCGAGTTCGAATTGCGCTTCTGGGTAGCGGACTACTTCCGCACCCCCGACGTGTTCGCCGATATTGTTCCCGTGCGCTTTACCATCGCGGACGCCGCGCAGCACTACCATGTGCCGTTGCTGTGTTCGCCGTGGAGCTTCGGGACTTATCGGGGCAGCTGAAGGCAGCAGCAGGTCGCCCGCGCTGCAAAGCGCGGCGACTGTTGACGACCTCGCCGCCGCCCCTCCTAGCGCGGCTTGCGCACTTCCGTTTCCCCGGGCAACAGCACATCACCGTCGCTGGTCCGGGGTATCATCAGCGGCACCGGCTTCCCGGTCCGCTTCTCCACCATCAGCGAGCGCCGCTCGCCGCGCGCAAACAGATGTTGTTCGCCCCATTGGCGCAAGGCCAATACGATGGGGAACAGGCTCTCTCCCTTCTTCGTCAGCACATACTCGTGATACGCGCTGCCATCGGAAGCCGGCTGCGTCGTCAGGATGCCGGCTTCCACCAGCCGGCGCAGGCGGTCGGACAGGATGTTGCGCGCGACCGCCAGGCTGCGCTGGAAGTCGCTGAAGCGCCGCATGCCGTCGAAGGCATCGCGCACGATCATCAGCGACCAGCGCTCGCCGACCAGTTCCAGGGTACGAGCAACGGGGCAGGTTTCATCGCTCGGGTCTTTGCGGGTGGCCATGTCTTGGTTGCCTTGGGGCTGTGCAGCCCGTCAATGTAGTTGCATTTTAAAACCAGTACGCTTACGCTTCAACTGGTTTTGTTTTGCAACCACATGGACTGGTATGAAAACCTCCCCCGCTACGCCGGTGACGGCACCGCCTCCGACTTGCCCTGCGACACCGTGTGCGAACCTGCCGCGCGGCGCGGTGCTGCTGTTCGCCTGCGCCAGCGGCCTGAGCGTCGCCAATGTCTATTACGCCCAGCCGCTGCTGGATGCGCTGATGGCGGATTTCTCCATCAGCGCCGGGGCCATCGGCGGAGTGGTCACCGCCACCCAGCTTGGCTGTGCCCTGGCGCTGCTGTTGCTGGTGCCGCTGGGCGACCTGGTGCAACGCCGCCGCCTGATGCTGGCACAGGTGCTTGCCCTGGCCGGCGCGCTGGCTGCCGTGGCGCTGGCGCCGTCCGTTACGGTGCTGCTGGCGGGGATGCTCCTGACCGGCTTGCTCGGCACCGCCATGACCCAGGGATTGATCGCCTATGCGGCCGCGGCTGCAGGACCGCATGAGCGCGGGCACGTGGTCGGCACCGCGCAGAGCGGTGTCTTTATCGGACTGCTGCTGGCGCGTGTCGTGGCCGGCGGCGTCAGCGACGTGGCCGGGTGGCGCAACGTCTATGTCTGCGCCGCAGCGGCGATGCTGGTGCTTGCATGGCTGCTATGGCGCACGCTGCCAGTGGTGGCCAGCGCCGGCCAGCGCATGCGATACGCCAGCCTGGTCGCATCGATGTTCCTGCTGCTGCGCCGCGACCGGGTCTTGCAGATCCGGGGAACGATCGCGCTGCTGATGTTCGCGGCGTTCAACATCTTGTGGAGCGCGCTGGTATTGCCGCTGAGCGCTCCGCCCTATGGGCTCTCGCATACGGCCATCGGCGCCTTCGGGCTGGTTGGCGCGGTGGGCGCCCTGGCGGCTGCGCGTGCGGGGTGCTGGGCGGACCAGGGCTTCGGGCAGCGCACCACGCTCGCGGCACTGGTGCTGCTGGTGGCGGCCTGGCTGCCGCTGTCATGGCTGGAGACCTCGCTGTGGCCGCTGGCCATCGGCATCGTGCTGCTCGACCTGGGCGGCCAGGCCATCCACGTCACCAACCAGAGCATGATCTTCCGCACCGATGCCGCGGCGCACAGCCGGCTGGTCGGCGCGTACATGCTGTTCTACGCGGCGGGCAGCGGGCTGGGCGCGATTGCCACCACGGCGGTCTATGATGCTGCCGGCTGGCGGGGCGTGTGCGCGCTGGGCGCCGTGGTCAGCTTGCTGGCACTGGTGTTCTGGGCCGCTACCCGGCGCTTCATGCCGGCGCAAGCACCTGAGGTGTAGGGGCAGGCCTGCAGGAGGCGTTCTGCGCATCAACGCCCCCCCTCTACGTCACTCGGGCTCGATTCCCGCTGCCTTGATCACCTTGGCCCATTTCAGGGTCTCGCTGCGGACAAAGGCGGCCAGTTCCTCGGACGTCGATGGCGCAGGCTGACCTCCGGTGCGGGCAAAGTAGTCGGTGGCAGCCGGCCCGGTCAGGCCGTTCCGCATCAGTTCGCTCATGCGGTCCACCACGGGCTTCGGCGTCCCGGCCGGGAAGAAGGCCGCCGACCATGCCACCATCTCATAGCCGGGCAGGCCGCTCTCAGCCATCGTGGGGACATCCTTGAGTACCGGATTGCGCTGCGCAGTGGTCACCGCGACCGCGCGCAGCTTGCCGCCCTGGATCAGCGTCATGGCCGGAGAAATATCGGAGATCATGAAATCGATCTGGTGCCCCATCAGGTCGGTCAGGGCCAGCGGCACCCCTTTGTAGGGCACATGCAGCGCCTGCACGCCGGCCAGCATCTTGTAGAGCTCGCTAGCGATGCGGGTCGACGAACTGCCGCTGGCAAACGTCAGCGTCCCATTTCTTGCCTTGGCCAGCGCCGTCAGGTCTGCCAGCGTGCGTACCGGACTGTCGGGCGGCACCACCAATACCAGCCCGCTCTTGGCGATCAGCGATGCCGGGGCGAAATCCTTGATCGGGTCATAAGGAAGCTTCTTGAACAAGGACGCATTGGCAGCATGCGTGGTGTTGGTCGTCACCAGCATGGTGTAGCCGTCGCCGGTTGCGCCGGCCACGGCCTTGGCAGCAATGAAGCCGTTGGCGCCCGGACGGTTGTCCACCACCACGGGCTTGCCCGTCTGCGCGGTGATCCGCTCGGCGACAAAGCGCGCGCTGCTGTCGGTGCCGCTGCCCGCGGGAAACGGCACGATGACGCGGACTGGCTTGTCCGGATATTGGCTGGCGTCCGCGGCCTGCGCCGTCGCGGCTGTGGCCGCGGCCAGCGGCAACAGCAGCCCGATGGCCACTTTACGCATGCATGGATGAATCATGGTCTGTCTCCTCGTGCCTTTGGCATCTGTTCATTGTCTGGGCCCTGCGCGGGCCGGATTCAGGGCACCGCGTCGTGCGCCCGCACCAGGATGGCCTCGCACGGGCCACCTTGCGCCGCAAAGCTGAAAGTGCCGCCCTCCGGCACAAAGACCCAGTCCCCCGACGTCGCGGTGAACTGCTGGTCGTTGATCTCGCCGCTGACCGAACCCGACTGCAGGAACAGCACCTGCTCAGTCGCCGCCACCGAGTGCGCTTCGGCACCGCCCGTGGCTTCGAGCTCCAGTGCGCGAATATCCAGATGCCGAGCGCCGACCGTGTCGCGCGTAATCACGGGTCTGGCACGGACGCGATGGTAGTGAGGCAGGCTTTGGGCCGCCTCATGCATCGGCACCTCGCGCAAGCTGTCCGCCTGCGCGCTGCTGCGGGGATCATCCGCTGCGCTGGCCACCACGGCCGCGTTCGGGTTTTCGCTGTACGGTGGGGCGTACACCACCATGACCTGCACCGGCTCGTCGCTGACGACCTCGAAGCGGTGGAATACGCCCATCGGATTGAAACCCCAGTCGCCCGCACGCAGGGTGCGCGCCCTGCCGGCGACCTCGCCGATGCCCTCGCCCGTCAGCAGGTAGGACGCCTGCTCCAGGTTCGGATGCGCATGGGGCAAGGCGCCATGGCCGCGAGAAATCGTGCCCAACAGCACTTCGATGCGCCGCGCGCCGACCGTCTCCCTGCCGATCACGCGCTGGTTGGCGGTTCCGGTATGGTTGGCCGGGGAATAGGCGGGCACATCGGCGGCGCGTCGTACGAATTGCGATGTCATGCGTTGTCTCCTGGTTAGTCGTCTTGCCGGGCAGCAGCTTTCGGCACGGCCAGTTCGGGGTAGCGCTCGGTAAGCTGCGCGGGCATCTCCACGTCGAGGATGAAGCGGTCGCCGCGGTACCAGAAGCGGCCCGCCGTGAGCACGTTGCCGTCGATATCCAGCGTGGTACGGACAATGCGCGCGACCGGTGCCGCGAAGGCATAGTCCAGGTCGCGCGCCAGCATGGCGTCGGCCGGCTCAACAGTCATGGTCTGGCGCATCGTGCCAAGCCGGTCCCCCACCTGCTCCCGCAGCAAGTGGGCAATCTTGTGATGCTTCTCAGCGCCGCGCGGGAACCTGGCGAACACCGCGTCGGCCACATACAGCTCGATCAGGCAGAACGGCATCCCGTCATGCACGTGCAGCTTGCGCAGCATCACGTAGCGGTCCATCGGCGCGCCGCAGGTGGCAAGGCCGGGCGGCAGGGTCATGTTCTTGCGCTTTTCCAGGATGCGGATCTCGAGGCCGCTGGCGCCAACCGAGACATCGTTGATGGCCGAGCGCATGCCTTCGCCCGGGCCGGACGGCACCATGATGACGTGCGTGCCGCGCCCGCGCTGGCTGCTGATCAGCCCTTCCTCGGTCAGCAAGGCAAAGGCCTGCCGCACGGTGACCTTGGCAAGGCCGTACGCCTGCGCCAGGTGCTCGACCGTGGGCAGCTGGAACCCGACCGGATACTCGCCGGCGACGATCTTGTGGCGCAGCACGCTTGCCAGTTGCCGGTAGCGGGTCACGCCGCCGGCGTTATCGTCGGCCAGCGCGATGCCGTCATTGGCTGCGACCTTGGCGCTGGCGCGTGTCATGACAGCAGGCTCCGCGGCACGCGCACCGGCATCGTCAGCAGGATCTGCGCCATCCCCTTGCCTAGCGGGTCATTGCGCAGCGATGCCATGCCGCCGCCATCGAGCGCCGACTCGCAGACAAAGTTCATCGCGTCGAAGCCCGGCAGGTCATAGCGCGAGACCGGCCCCAGCACCAGGTGGCCCAGCCAGTCGGCCACGCGCGCCGCCGTGACCTCGGCGCGCAGCAGCGGGAGGTATTCCGGCCGGCGCGCAATCAGGCCGATATTGGAGATATCGCCCTTGTCGCCGCTGCGCCCGTAGGCAAGCCGGACCAGGGGGACTTCAATGCGGTCGCCACCAGCAGGGATGGCGGCAGCCTGCGCCGCGGCGGGGGCGGCGGCGTCCGTCGCTGCGTGCCCGGCCGGGATGGAGACGGCAGTCCACACGCCATCCATGACCACCGTCGGCGACAGCGCACCCTTGTCCAGCAGGAAGGCGTATTGCCGGATCGATGGCGACGGGCTGGCGCGTCCGCCGCCCGATCCCGTGGTGCCGGGCGACCAGCTCGTGCCGGCCGCCGCGATTTCGCGGGCGAATAGTTCAAGCGCCGCCTTCTCGGGATGCGTGACCGCAAGCCGCATGATGGCCTCGCGGGTATGGCGCGCCGCAGCGTGCGGCCCGAAGCAGGATTCGGCTCCCAGCACTTCGACCCGGGTGCGAGTGTAGTCGCCCCAGCCGTTTTCCGCGAAGAGCCTGCGCGTGCGGGCCAGGATGGCCTCGGCCGTGCGCTCGGCCTTGGCCGCCGCGTCAATGCCGACGATGGTCAGCTGAGCATTGCAGCGGAAGCCTTCCATATAGGTGGCACTGACCTTGTAGCAGTTGCCCGGCGCACGCCCACGGGCGCCGCGCACCTCGACCAGGTCCGGCCCGGCCTGGCGCAGCGCCACCTGCGTGAAATCGCAGGTCACGTCCGGCAACAGATAGGCCGAAGGGTCGCCGATCTCGTACAGCACCTGCTCGCCCACCGTGGCAGTTGTGACCAGTCCGCCGGTAGCGGGTGGCTTGCCCACCAGGAAGCTGCCGTCCGCCCGGCACTCCACCACCGGATAGCCGATGTTCGGCCAGTCCGGCACCTGCTCCCAGTCGGTATGCAGCCCGCCTGTCGCCTGGCAGCCGCACTCGATGATGTGGCCGGCCAGGCTGCCCTGCGCCAGCCGGTCATAATCGTGCGCCTGCCAGCCGAATTCGTGCATCAGCACGCCCAGGGTCACCGCGCTGTCCACGCAGCGGCCGGTAATGACGATCTGCGCGCCCTGGTCCAGCGCCTTGCAGACCGGCAGCGCGCCGAGATAGGCATTGGCGCTGACCAGCTTGTCCGGCAGCGGCAAGCCCTTCTGCATGTCGGTGATGCCTGCCTCGCGCAGCGATGCCACCAGCGGCATGACATCATCGCCCTCGACCACGGCGATGCGCACCGCAATGCCCTGCTCGGCGGCGATCGCCGCCAGCGCCTGCGCGCAGCCCTGCGGATTGATGCCGCCGGCATTGCTGACCACGCGGATGTTGCACTCAACGATCTCCCGCAACAAGGTCTTCATCGTCACCGTGACGAAGTCGGTGGCGTAGCCAAGCTCCGGCTTGCGCAGGCGAGCCGCGGCCAGCACGGACATGGTCAGCTCCGCAAGGTAGTCGAACACCAGGTAGTCGATCCCGCCATGGCGCACCAGTTGCGGCGCGCCCACGCTGCTGTCGCCCCAGAATCCGCAAGCGCCGCCGATGCGCACTGTCTTGTCATGCATGGTCCTGTCTCCTTGCCTTTCTCTTACTTGCCGGTCCAGTTCGGCTTGCGCTTTTCGCGGAAGGCGAGCTGGCCCTCGCGCGCGTCCTCGGTCATGGCGAACAGGCCGATCTGGCTTTCCGTGAACGCCATCGACTGCTCGAAGGACATCGCATCGATATGCTTGAGGGTATAGAGCCCGCGCCGGATCGCAGCGGGCGCCTTGTCGAGCAGCCGGCCCAGCAGCCAGTCAAGCTTGCCGTCCAGGTCCGTACTGACGTGGTTGACCAGCCCTGCCGCCAGCGCTTCCTGCGCGGTCAGCGGCTCGCCGCAGAGGCACAGCTCATTGAGCACGCGCCGCGGCACCAGATGCTGCAGCACGCTCAGCACCTGCGCCGGGAACACCCCCACCTTGACCTCGGGCAGGCCGAACACAGCCCGCTCGCTGGCCACCGCCATGTCGCACATGGCCATCAGCCCCATGCCGCCAGCCATGCAGGCGCCATTGACGCGCGCGATCAGCGGCACGTTGGAGCGCCGCGCGCAGCGCAGCAGGTCGGCAAGCCGCTGGCTCGGCTCCGAATAGTCGAACGCAAAGGACTTGCCGCTCTGCAGGTCGGCGCCCGCGCAAAAGGCCTGGTCTCCGGCACCGGTGATGACCACGGCGCGGATGGCGTCGTCGTGGTTGGCACGGTCGATCCCCGCGTGCAACCCGTCCAGTACCGCCGGATTGATCGCGTTGCGGCGCTCGGGCCGATTGATGGTCAGCCAGAGGACCGCGCCGCGGACTTCGCACAGGAGTTCTTCATTCATGTTCAGGCCTCGCTTGCCGTGCCAGCCGTATGCACCGATGCCTGGCGCGGTTCGCGCGATGCGCCGGATGCCATCAGGCTGTCGATGTCGGCCTCGTTGTAGCCGGCCTCGCGCAGCACTTCGCGGCTATGCTCGCCCAGGGCCGGGGCATGGCGGCGCTGCGATGGCGGCGTCCCGTGCCATTCGCTGGGCACCGACATTTCGCGGATGCGGCCCACCGCCGGGTGGTCGGATTCGCTGAAGAAGCCGATGTCATTCAGGTGCGGATCATCGAGCAGCGATTCAAAGGTGTGCATCGGGAACACCGGGATATCCGCCTCCTTCAGCAGCACTTGCCATTCCTCCGTGGTCCGCCTGGCCAGTTCGTCGCTGACCATGCCGTAGAGCTCGGTGATGTGCGCCGTCCGGGTAGTGATGTCGGCGAAGCGCGGGTCGGTGTCGTACAGGCCGGGCTTGCCGATCACCTTCAGGAAGGCACGCCAGTGATGGTCGTGATAGATCAGGCAGCAGACATGGCCGTCGCGGGTCCGGTAAGGCCGGCGCTCGGGAGACAGCAGGCGTGGATAACCGAATCCGCCCTTGGCTGGCACGAAGGTCTCGCCATAGAGATGGTCGCCCATCACGTAAGGCACCATGGTTTCGAACATCGGCACATCGACGCGCTGGCCGCGGCCGGAGGTCGCCCGCGCGTAGAGCGCGGCGCAGATCACGCCGAAGGCATAGAGTCCGACGGAACGGTCGGCAATGGTCAGCGGAAGATAGCGCGGAATGTCGCCGGTGCCCATGGCAACCGCCTGGGGCAGCCCGGTGGCGGCCTGGATCAGGTCGTCGAACGCCGCTTGCGGGGCATAGCGTCCGCGCTGCGAGAAGCCGAACATGCCGACATAGACCAGGCGCGGATTGATCTGCGCCAGCGTCTCGTAGTCCAGCCCGAGCCGTTGCATCGCCTGGGGCCGGACGTTGTACGCCAGCACGTCCGCATCCGCCACCAGGCGCAGCAGCGCCTCGCGCCCCTGCGGCGACTTCAGGTCCAGCACGATGCTGCGCTTGTTGCGGTTCAGCCCGAGGAAAAGCGGCCCCATCTTCTCATTGCCGCAGGGCCCGATGCCACGGGTGCTATCGCCCGCGGGCGGCTCCACCTTGATCACATCCGCGCCGAGGTCGCCGAGCATCTGAGTGGCCGAGGGGCCCATGAACACCGCCGTGATGTCCACGACCTTGACGCCAGCGAGTGCTCCAGTCGGTGTCTCCATCCTTGCTCCTGCCTTGTTTCTATAGTTCTATTAATAGGACTATACGACAAGCAGACCGGGTACGCAAGGACCACGGGCAGACGTGAAGATGCATGGCAGGAAACAAGAAAGCCGTAGAATCCCGGCTGACAACTTCCCTCAAGACCGTGAAAGCACTTTCCCGCCTGAACCTGCAGCAGGCCGCCCTGCTCTGCGCCACCCTGCTGACATCCGTTTCGATCCATGCCGCGCCCCCTGCCCAGCCTGACGCAGCCGGCAACACCGCTGCGCCGCTGGGACTGGAGCTGGGCAAGTCCAGGTGCTCTCGCCTGGCGCCGCCGCAGAATCACGCCAGGACCGGCAAGTCCGAGTGGGCCGGTGGCGACGCCGTCGAGCTCAGGCACCTGGAGCGCTTCCACCTGCAGGGCCTGACGCGCGTGATCCTGAACTGCGATGCGCAGGACACCGTGGCGTTGATCACGATGACGTTCGAGCGCCCGGCGCTGGATGAGGTGCGCAAGAAGCTCGACGAGCGCTATGCGTCCCTGCGCAAGACCGAAGGCGCGGCGGAGAATGGCTATGCCGAGTGGTCCGCCGCCAATGGCAGCCTGGAGTTGCTCTATGGGCGCGACAGCAAGCACTTCACGGTGGCGTACTGGGCCAGGGGCGCGAAGGCGAAGTACTTCTCATATAGCGGCACTGACAACAAGAAGCCCGCCGCGGCCACGCCTGCCAGCCAGCCTCAACCGGCGCCGCTGTGACCGCGGGCGGCTCGCCCCTAAAACCCCACTGCCTGCCCGTCGCGCCGCGAGTCCGAGGCCGCGATGTAGCCGTCCGGCGCCTTGTAGATGAGTTGCGCCGACCCGAACTCCAGGCTGTCGCGCGGCGCCACCTCGACGCGATGGCCCATGCCGCGCAGCGTGGCGACCACATCCGGCGGCAGATGCGCCTCGACATTGACCACCGGCCCGTGCTCAACGCGGAAGCGCGGGGCATCGCTCATGGCCTGCGGATTCTGGCCGAAGGCGGCAAGCCGCGCCATCATCTGGACGTGGCCCTGTGCCTGCATCGAGCCACCCATCACGCCGAATGACATCACCGGCTCGCCATTGCGGGTGACGAAGCCCGGGATGATGGTGTGCATCGGCTGCTTGCCCGGCGCCACGCAGTTGGCGTGGCCGGGCTTGAGGTTGAAGCCCGCGCCGCGGTTATGCAGCGCGATGCCGGTGCCAGGCACCACCACGCCGGAGCCGAAGCCGCGGTAGTTGGACTGGATATACGACACCATCGAACCCGCCGCATCCGCGCTGGACAGGTAGACGGTGCCGCCGCTCTTCGGGATGCCAGCGGTAGGTGTGCCGGCGCGTTTCATGTCGATCAGCGCCGCGCGCTCGGCAAGATAGGCCGGATCCAGGAAGGCGGCGGGCGCGTGCTGCATGGTGGACGGGTCCGACACGTGGCGGTGCAGGTCGGCGAAGGCCAGCTTCATCGCCTCGATGCTGACGTGATAGAAGCCGGCGCTGTCGCAGCCCATGCCTTCCACGTCGAAGCGGTCCAGGATGCCAAGGCCGATCAGCGCGGCGATGCCCTGGCCGTTCGGGGGAATTTCATGGAGCGTGTAGCCGCGGAACTGCTGCGCCATCGGCTGGACCCAGGCGGCGCGATGTGCGGCCAGGTCGTCGGCACGGATGGCGCCTCCGGTTTCCTCGGCGAACGCGACGATGCGCGCGGCGAGTTCACCCGTGTAGAAGCTCTCGCCATCGCTCTCGGCAATGCGCTGCAGCGTGGCGGCCTGCTCCGGGAAGCGCCAGCGCTCGCCCGCCTGCGGTGCCCTGCCGTCGCGCAGGAACGCCTTGGCAAAGCCAGGCTGGCCGGCCAGCACCGGCACCTGTGCGGCCCATTGCCGTGCGATCTGCGGCGACACCAGGAAGCCCTGTTCAGCGTACTCGATGGCCGGCGCGAACAGCCGCGCGAACGGCAGCTTGCCGAAGCGGGCCGACAGCGCCTTCCAGCCCGCGACCTGGCCCGGCACGGTGACCGTATCCCAGCCCACCTGGGGCATGCTGTCGTGCCCGGCGAAATGATCCAGGGTCCAACGCGCCGGCGCCCGGCCGCTGGAGTTGAGCCCGTACAGCTGCCCCTCGTGCCAGACCAGCGCGAACATGTCCCCGCCAATGCCGTTCATCACCGGCTCCACCACGGTCAGCGCAATCGCACTGGCAATGGCGCTGTCGATGGCATTGCCGCCTTCGTACAGCATGCGCAGCCCCGCCTGCGCGGCGAGGGGCTGGCTGGTGCTGACCGCGTTGGCGGCCAGCAGCGGCATCTTTTGCGACGGGTAGGGAAAGGTCCAGTCGAAAGGCAACATCGGGAACTCCATTCAGAACAGGTAAAGGGGCGCGCGGGCGGCGCCCCAGGGTTGCTGCACGCGGCTTATTGCAGGGTCACGCCGGACTGCTTGACCAGCTTTTCGGTGCGCGGGATCTCCGCGCTGACCATCGCGCTGAAATCGCCGACGCTGCCGCCGCGCGGCTCGGCGCCGGTGGCAGCCAGGCGTTCACGGAACTCCGGCGCCTTGAGCAGCTTGTTGATCGAGACATTGAGCTTGCTGACCACGTCGGCGGGCGTGCCCTTGGGCGCGACAATGCCGTACCACGGCGCGATATCGAAGCCGGCATAACCCTGCTCGGCAATCGTCGGAATCTCCGGCGCGTTGGGCGAGCGCTTTGCGGTGGACATGCCGAGCGCGCGCAGCTTGCCGGCCTTCACATACGGCAGGCCGGTCATGATGGTGTCGAAATACATCGACACCTGGCCCGACAGCAGCGCCGGGATCGCTTCGCCGGCGCCCTTGTACGGCACATGGACGATATCGATGCCGGCCGCGGCCTTCAGCATCTCGCCGGCGATATGCGAGGTGGTGCCGGCACCGAACGAGGCATAGGTCAGCTTGCCCGGATTGGCCTTGGCATACGCGACCATCTCGGGCAGCGTCTTGAACGGCAGCGAGGGGTTGGACAACAGGATATTCGGCGTGACCGCGACCACTGCCACCTTCTCGAACGCATCCGGGTCATAGCTGAGCTTCTTGTACAGGAACCGGTTGGTCACCATCGACGCCGGCCCGGACATCAGCAGCGTATAGCCATCGGCCGGCGCGCGCGCGGCCGCCTCGCTGCCGATCATCGCGGCGGCGCCCGGGCGGTTTTCAACCACGAAGGTCTGGCCGTATTCCTTGCCGAGGCCAAGGCCGATCTGCCGCGAGATCAGGTCTGTGGCCGAGCCGGCCTGGAACGGCACGACAATACGCACCGGCTGGCTGGGCCAGTCGCGGGCGCCTTGCGCAAGTGCCAGTGAAGAGGCCGCCAGCATGGCGACTGCAAGCAGGCTGCGGATAGCAGTGGAACGCATCTTTGTACCCTCATCGATAGAAGAAATGGCATCCGCTGACAGCAACGGATGGCACTTCCCAGTCCGCAATATGCGTGCCATTGGCGTTGGGCCGATCGCGGCGCGCGTCCTGTCCGCCCCCTTCCGTTTCCTGGAAGTTTGCGCAGGTCTTGCACCGGAGTCGCCCACCTGGCACCGGCATTCGCCGGACTGTCTTGTCTCCGTGGGGCCAGCGCACTGCGTGGGTGCGCCGTGCCCCGCCCTGGTGGTGGGGTGTTCCTCACCCCATTGTTGTTATTCGACTTCCATGCAGAGGTACTTCGTCTCCAGATACTCGTCGATGCCATGGCGTGAGCCTTCCCGGCCCAGCCCCGATTGCTTGACGCCGCCGAACGGCGCCACCTCATTGGAGATCAGCCCGGTATTGATGCCGACCATGCCGTACTCGAGCCCCTGCGCCACGCGCCAGATCTTCGCCATGTCGCGCGAGAAGAAGTAAGCGGCCAACCCGGATTCGGTATCGTTGGCCATCGCCACCACTTCTGCTTCGCTGGTGAAGCGGAACAGCGGTGCCAGCGGGCCGAAGGTCTCCTCGCGCGCGACCCGCATCGACGCAGTCGCATTGGCCAGCACCGTGGGCGCGAAGAAGGTGCCGCCCAGCGCATGGCGCTGGCCGCCCGTCAGCACCGTGGCGCCTTGCGCGAGCGCGTCGGCGATATGCGCTTCGACCTTGGCCACCGCGTCGGCGTCGATGAGCGGGCCTTGCGTGACCCCGCTGTCGACGCCATGGCCCGGCCGCAACTGCTCGACCGCGCTGACCAGCCGGCGCGCGACCTCGTCGTAGACGCGGTCGTGCACATAGATGCGGTTGGCGCAGACACAGGTCTGGCCGCTGTTGCGGAACTTGGAGGCAAGGATGCCCTCGACCGCGCGATCCAGGTCCGCGTCATCGAAGATGATCAGCGGCGCATTGCCACCCAGTTCCAGCGAGAGCTTCTTCACGGTGCCTGCGCACTGCGCCATCAGCAGCTTGCCGATCGCGGTCGAGCCGGTAAAGCTGAGCTTGCGCACCACCGGGCTGGCGCACAGCACGCCGCCGATCTGCACGGCGTCGCCGGTCACCACCTGCAGCACGCCACGCGGCACGCCGGCCTGTTCGCCCAGCACGGCCAGCGCCAGCGCCGTGAGCGGCGTCTGTTCGGCCGGCTTGACGATGATGGTGCAGCCGGCGGCGAGCGCCGGGCCGACCTTGCGCGTGATCATCGCCGCGGGGAAGTTCCACGGCGTAATGGCCGCGCACACGCCCACCGGTTCGCGCAGCACCAGCATCTTCTGGCTGCTGCGCGGGCTGGCCAGCACCTCGCCATCGACCCGCTTGGCTTCCTCGCCAAACCACTCGAGAAAGCTCGCGGCATAGGCCACCTCGCCACGCGCCTCGGGCAGGGGCTTGCCTTGCTCTGCGGTCATCAGCCGGGCCAGGTCTTCCTGGTGCGCCAGCATCAGGTCGGCCCAGCGGCGCAGCACGGCGGCACGCGCCTTGCCCGTCTGTGCGCGCCACGCCGGCAGCGCGCGCTCGGCGGCGCGCACCGCCTGTTCGGCTTCGGCCGCGCCGGCCAGGGGCACCGAGCCGATCCGTTCACCGGTTGCCGGGTTGCAGACGGCGAGCTCTGCGCCGCTTTGCGCCCCGGTCCATTCCCCGTCGATCAGGCAATGGCTGCGCAACAGCGCGGTATGTTGGAGTTCCATGTGTTCCCCTTATTCGGCCAGCGCCTGGGTCAGCACCGCCAGCGCCGCGTCGAACTGCGCCTGCGGGATGGTGAGCGGATAGAGGAAGCGGATGACATTGCCGTAGGTGCCGCAGGTCAGCAGCACCAGGCCGGCTTCCAGCGCACGCGTCTGCACGCGCTTGGCATGCTCGGCGCTGGGCTGGCCTGTGGCGGGATCGCAGAATTCGGCGGCAACCATCGAACCCAGCCCGCGCACCTCGGCCATTGCGGGGCAGTGCTTGCGCTGCGCCAGCAGGTGCTCGCGCAACTGCTGGCCCAGGCTGGCAGAGCGCTCGCACAGCTTTTCTTCCTCGATGACGTCGATGACCGCGTGCGCCGCCGCCACCGCCAGCGGATTACCGGCATAGGTGCCGCCGAGGCCGCCGGGCAGCGGTGCATCCATGATCGCGGCCCGGCCGCTGACCGCCGACAGCGGCATGCCGCCGGCCAGGCTCTTGGCCATGGTGATCAGGTCCGGCTCCACGTCATGGTGCGACATCGCGAACATCTTGCCGGTACGGCCAAAGCCGGTCTGCACTTCATCGGCGATCAGCACGATGCCGTGCTGATCGCATACGGCCCGCAGCCCCCGCATGAAATCGGCCGGCGCCGCCTGGAAGCCGCCTTCGCCCTGCACCGGCTCAACGATGATCGCGGCCACGCGGGCCGGATCGATATCGGTCTTGAACAGGCCTTCAAGCGCCTGCAGCGCCCGCTCAGTGCTGACGCCATGCAGCGCGCTGGGGAACGGAGCGTGGTAGATGTCGGAGGGGAACGGGCCAAACCCGATCTTGTACGGCGCCACCTTGCCGGTCAGCGCCATGCCCAGCAGCGTGCGTCCATGGAAGGCGCCCGAGAAGGCGATCACGCCGGGGCGGCCGGTATGCGCACGGGCGATCTTGATGGCATTCTCCACGGCCTCTGCGCCGGTGGTGAACAGGGCCGTCTTATTCAGGCCCTGGATCGGCACCAGCGCGTTGATGCGCTCGGCCAGCGTGACATAGCCCTGGTAGGGCACGATCTGGTAGGCGGTATGCGTGAAACGCTCCAGCTGCGCGGCGATGGCCTGCATCACGCGCGGGTGGCGATGGCCCGTGTTGAGCACGGCGATGCCGGCGGCGAAGTCCGTGTAGGCACGGCCTTCCACGTCCCACAGCGTGGCGTTCTCGGCGCGGTCGGCGTAGAAATCGCACATCACGCCCACGCCGCGCGGCGTCGCGAGGGTACGACGTTGGTTCAGTTCGAGGTTTTTCATGGTCATTGTGCGGTAAGGACTGTCGGCACCGGCCGACTCGCGAAACGGGCACCGCTGGCAGGGGCCCAGCGATGACAGCCATTTCAACCGGCCTTGGCCCTATAATCCAGTACCGCTTTCGCAATTCCGATGGTGCCAATTTGAAATCGATCTGCGGCGACCAGCTGCTCCAGCGCCTGGGCCCCGAAGGCACGGCGGCACTGGGCAAACCGCTCAACCGCGGCCTCTACGAATGCATCCGCGGCGCGATACAGGACGGCAGCCTTGCGCCGGCCACCCGCTTGCCGCCGCAACGCGACCTGGCCGCCGAACTGGGGCTGTCTCGCAATACGGTGATGTTTGCCTACGACCAGCTGCTGGCCGAGGGCTACCTGTATGCACGCACCGGCAGCGGCACCTTCGTTGCCGCCACCGCGCCGGAGCGCTACCTGAACGCCGCCGCGGTGCCGGCGACCGAGGTCGGGCCGCAGGCCATGCCCGGGCTGTCACCGCGCGGACAGCGGCTGCTGGCCAATGCCTCGGCCTCGCCCACGCAATGGGGCGCATTCATGCCGGGCGTTCCCGACGTCACGCGCTTCCCGCATCGCCGCTATGCACAGATCTCGGCCCGCGTGTGGCGCAACCCGCACCCGGAGTGGCTGAGCTACAGCCATGGCGGCGGGCTGCCGGCGCTGCGCGAAGCCCTGGCGGCGCATCTGCGGGTAGCGCGCTCGGTGCGCTGCGATCCGGACCAGGTGCTGATCACCGAGGGCATACACCAGGCCATCGACCTGGTGGTGAGGATGCTGGGCTCGCCCGGCGACCAGGCGTGGGTGGAGGAACCCAGCTATTGGGGAATCCGCGGCGTGCTGCAGGTCAGCGATATCGGCATGGTGCCGAAGCTGGTGGACGACGAGGGCCTGACGCTGCCCGACACGGAGGCCGGCGGGGAGATGCCCGCGCCGCGCTTTATCTTTGTCACGCCCTCGCACCAGTACCCGCTTGGCGCCGTGATGAGCCTGAAGCGCCGGCGCGCGCTGCTGGAGTACGCCCGCCAGCGCGGCAGCTGGATCGTGGAGGACGACTACGACAGCGAGTTCCGTTTTTCCGGGCAGCCGATCCCGTCGTTGCAGGGCATGGAACCGGATGCGCCGGTGATCTATATCGGCACCTTCAGCAAGACCCTCTATCCGGGCTTGCGCATGGGCTACCTGGTGTTGCCGCGCAGCCTGGCCGGCGCCTTCCAGACCGCGCACGCCGAGCTATACCGGGCCGGCCACCTGATGACGCAGGCAACCGTCGCCGAATTCATGCAGGCCGGCGACTATGCCGCCCACATCCGCCGCATGCGGCCGCTGTATGCCCGACGGCGCGCCATCCTGGCCGCGTTGATCGAGCGCTATCTCGGCCCCGGCGCGCTGCATGAGCACGGCAGCAATGCCGGCCTTCACCTGGTGCTGCGCCTGCCCGACGATGCCGACGACGTGGCCATCACCGCCGCCGCCCGCGCGCGCGGCATCATGGTGCGGCCGCTGTCGCGCTATTTCATCGGCGATGCCGTGCAGCGAGGCCTGCTGCTGGGGTATGCCTGCGTGCCGGAGGAGGACATCGCGCCGGCCTTCGACAGGCTGCTCGGCTGCCTGCCGCGCGGCGGCATGCGCGCCCCGCAGCGTTGAACCGTGCCGAGAGACAAGCCCCGCCGTCCTGAAGGCGGCTTCATCCTGAAATAACGGAAGATGCAATGAATCAACTGTTGGTCCGCAATGTCCGGCTCGCAGCCGGGAACCAGGTCGATATCCTGATCGCAGACGGCCAGTTCGCGCGCATCGGCGCCGGGCTTGAGGCGCCGGCCGGATGCCAGGTCGAGGACGGCGCCGGCGCGCTGGCGCTTCCCGGCCTGGTCGAGGCGCACACCCACCTGGACAAGACCCTGTGGGGCATGCCCTGGTATCGCAATGAGGTCGGCCCCAACCTGACCGACCGCATCGACAACGAGCGCCGCTGGCGCGCCGCCACCGGCCACGATGCCCGCGCGCAATCGCTGGCGCTGGCGCGCGCCTTCCTTGCGGCGGGCACCACGCGGCTGCGCACCCACGTCGATATCGACACCGACGCGGGCCTGCGCCATCTGCAAGGAGTACTTGCCACGCGCGACCAGCTGTCCGCGCAGATGGACATGCAGATCGTCGCGTTCCCGCAGTCGGGCGTGCTGGGGCGCCCCGGCACGGAAGCGCTGCTGGATGCGGCGCTGCGCGATGGCGCCGACATCCTCGGCGGGCTGGACCCGTGCGCCATCGAAGGCGACCCGGTGCGCGCACTGGATGTCCTGTTCGGCCTCGCGCAGCGCCATGGCCGCCCGCTCGACATCCATCTGCACGAGCCCGGCACCATGGGCGCCTATTCCCTCGACCTGATCCTGCAACGCACGGCCACGCTGGGCATGCGCGGCATGGTCACGGTCAGCCATGCGTTCTGCCTGGGCGACATTGCCGATCGCGAGCGCGACGCGCTGCTGCGGCGCATCGCCGACCTTGGGGTTGTCATCGTCACCACCGCACCGCCGTCGCGCCCGGTGCCGCCGGTCGCCGCGTGCCGCGCGGCAGGCGTCAGGATTGCCGGCGGCAACGACGGCATCCGCGATACCTGGACCCCATACGGCTCGCCCGACATGCTGGAGCGGGCCATGCTGATCGGCCTGCGCAACAACTTCCGCCGCGATGACGAACTCGCGCTTGCGCTCGATTGCGTGACGCACGCGGCCGCCGGCGCATGCGGCTTCCAGCGCTATGGCCTGGCGCCGGGCGACCGGGCGGACCTGGTGCTGGTCGCCGCGCAAACAGTGGCCGAGGCGGTCGTGGCAAGGCCGGTGCGGCAACTGGTGGTGTCGGCCGGCCGGGTCGTGGCACGCAACGGCGCGCTGGCATGAACGCATCCGTCAAATAGACTAGCTGCAGGGCGGCGTTGAGATCGTGCACTTGCGTTGCGCGGTAGTCGCTTGCAAAGCACATTGGCCGTCGGGCCCGGGTGACAAGCGGGCCACAACCACACGGAGGTGGTAGTCGATGAAGCCTCGTCACGATCCACAGCAATGGCGCCGCTTCTATATCCTTGATGAGAAGAACCGGCCAGTGCAGGTAGCCGACCACGACGAATGGTCGCGCTGGATGGCGGACAACGACCTGGTATTCCGCCGCACCCTGCTGGAGCAGTCCGGCGGCACGGTGACGACCCGCTTCCGGGGCGTGTCGGAGGCCGCGCCGACGGACACCCCCTTGTTCATCACGCGCGTGACCGGGCTGGCCGAGCAGGACAATGAAAGCTTTGGCGCGCAGACGCTTGACGCGGCGCTGGAACAGCATGAGCGGATCGTGCAGAAGCTGCTGCGCCAGCTGACCGGGCGGTGACCGGCAGCCGGACCAGTGCGCCCTTGCCTGAGCCTTAGCGTCGGTCGCACCGCGAGTGAACATGCGCCCCCTGCTGGAAGCCCGCCTCGTCAACGATGCCTTTGGCGATCCGGGGCTGTTCGTAGACTTCCTGGACGAACGGCGCGCGCTGCTGTTCGACCTGGGCGACATCGCCCGGCTGATGCCGCGCGAGCTGATGCGCCTGTCGCATGTATTTGTCACGCATGCGCACATGGATCATTTCTCTGGCTTCGACAAGCTGCTGCGTGTGCTGCTCGGGCGCAAGCCGCGCCTCGTGCTGGTCGGCGGGCCAGGATTCCTGGCACAGGTCGAGCACAAGCTGCTTGCCTATACCTGGAACGTGGTGCATCGCTACGCCACCGAGCTGGTCATCGAAGTGGCCGAACTTGGACTGGACGGGCAGATGCGGCACGCCTGCTTTTCCAGCCGGCACGGCTTTGCCAGGGAGGCCGAAGCGTGTGTCGAGAGGGCCGGCGATATCGTGCATGACGAAGCGACGTTCCGGGTGCGCGCCTGCTTTGTCGATCACGGGATTCCATGCCTGGCCTACCTGGTGGAGGAAAGGGCCCGGCTCGGCGTCAACAAGGAGCGCCTGGCTGCATCGGGCCTGACCACCGGCGCCTGGCTGCGCGAACTCAAGCATGCGGTCCTGACCGGCGCGGCCGCAGATTCCCCGATCCTTGTGCAATGGCGGGACAGGAGCGGCGACCATGCATCGGCGCGAACGGTCGGCGAGCTGAGCCGGCTGATCCTGGATACCGAGCCCGGCCTGCGCATCGGCTACGTGACCGACCTGCGCTATACGAGCGCGAACGTGCAAGCATTGTCGCAACTGATGCAAGGCGTCGACCAGCTCTTCATCGAGAGCGTGTTCCTGGATGTCGACCGGGCACACGGCCTGCGCAAGAACCACCTGACCGCCGCCCAGGCCGGGCGGATTGCGCGCAGCATAGGCGCACGCGCGGTGACGCCGTTCCATTTTTCGCCACGCTATCAAGGGCGCGCCGATGAACTGGCTGCCGAGGTACGGGACGCCTGGGGCACGGAGTCCTTTGCAGAACAGGTACCGCCGGCGATCTAGATCTTGATCTGCGTGCCAATCTCGATCACGCGATTTGCCGGTATGTTGAAGTAATCAGCAGCATTGCCGGCGTTCCTGCTCATCGTGGCAAACAGACGTTCACGCCATGACGCCATGCCACTGGGACCGCCGGCTGCAGCGACGATGGCCTCGCGACTCAGGAAAAACGAGGTGTCCATGATGTCAAACTCCAGGCCAGCCGCCGGAGGCAGAGCGCCGAGCGCCTGCGCGACATCGGGCCGGTTCATGAAGCCGAAGCGCAGCGTTATCCTGTAGCAGGCGTGTCCGAGCGGCTCAACGGCTGCGCACTCGGTCGCCGGCACCGATGGCACATCCTTCATTCTCACGGTAAGAAACACGACGCGCTCGTGTAGCACCCTGTTATGGTTGAGGTTATGCATCAACGCGTGTGGCACCACATCCGGTGTCGGGGTGAGGAACACCGCCGTGCCGGGCACGCGCGGTGGTGGTGCGAGAAACAGCGAATCCAGGAACGACTTGAGGGGCACGTCGGTACTTTGGAGCCGCTCCAACAGCGCTTGCCGGCCGCGAACCCATGTCAGCATCACGACGAATATCCCAGCCCCGACAACGAGCGGGAACCAGCCCCCTTCGGCAACTTTCAACAGGCTGGAGGAAACGAAAGCCATATCCACCGCAATAAAGAAGCCGGTTGCGACAAGGCTTAGCAGCAGGTTGTAGCGCCAACCGTAGTGGATCACAAAGAAGGTGAGAAGCGTCGTCACCAACATCGTGCCGGTGACCGCGACCCCGTACGCCGAAGCAAGATTGGACGAAGATCCGAATCCGAGCACGGCAACCAGAACCGCAACAAGCAACATCCCGTTGAGAGTCGGTATGTAGATCTGACCGATCGCTCGCTCCGATGTGTGCACCACGTTCATGCGTGGCAGATAGCCCAGCTGGATTCCCTGTTTCGTCAGCGAGTAGGCACCCGAAATCGTCGCCTGCGACGCGATCACTGTTGCCGCTGTCGCGAGTGCAACCATCGGATAAAGGGCCCACGACGGATACAGCAGGTAGAAGGGGTTCTCGATTGCTTTTGCATTCACAATGATCAGCGCGCCCTGCCCCAGGTAGTTGAGCGCAAGCGCCGGGAATACCAGCCCGAACCAGGCCAGGCGAATCGGGGCACTGCCGAAATGCCCCATATCGGCGTAGAGCGCTTCGGCACCGGTGAACGCGAGCAGCACCGCCCCAAGCACCGCGAACGAGGCGAACCCGTGCTGCGTGACGAAGCCGAGCGCGTGCAGCGGGCTGAGCGCGCCCAGGATTGCGGGATACCGGGCGATGCCGTGGATGCCCGCGGCGGCCAGGGCGAGAAACCACACGATCGTGACAGGCCCGAACAGCGCGCCGATGGCGGCGGTGCCATGCCGCTGGAACAGGAACAGCGCGATCAACACACCCACGGATGCCGGCAAGACATAAGGCTGCAGCGCGGTAGTGCCCACCTCGATGCCTTCGAGCGCCGAGAGCACCGACATGGCAGGTGTCAGCACGGCATCGCCATAGAAGAGCGCCGCGCCGAACAGGCCCACCAGCAGGATCGGCGTCGGCGAGCGACCGACCTTTTTCACGGACGACAGGGCGAGCGCGAGCAGTGCCATGATGCCACCTTCGCCCCTGTTGTTTGCCCGCATGATGAGGATCACATACTTGAGCGAAACCACCAACATCAGCGCCCAGAGGATCGCGGAGATACCGCCAAGTATGTTCTCGGTTACGAGCGGGATCCCGTGGGCTGGATTGAAGGTCTCCTTGACCGCATAAAGGGGGCTCGTGCCGATATCGCCGTAGACCACGCCCAACGCAGCAAGCGTGAGCTCTGCACGGGATTGCTGCGGATGCGACGCGTCTGGCGTTTCACCGTTCATGGCATGGGAATCCACCGCTGCTCCTCGATTTTCGAACGGATGGTCCGCCTGCTCAGGGCAATCACGTGAGGGCGCCCCCGCCGAGAGCCCTTCTGTCCGGCCCCGCCTTGCGGCAGCGAGAGACGTATTCGACCCATGCCCGCCGCATGCAAAATGCCGCCAAACCTGTCGTTGGCCCAGCCTTGCTACAATTCTGGTTCACAGAACGGCAAATATCATGGGCTTTGAACAACTCGCAGCACTAAGGGATCAACTGGCAAACAAGGCAAAGGCCGAATCCAAGGCAAAGGCCGAATCACGGGCGGAAGGCAAGCGCCAGCGCCCTGCGCCGGCTGCCGCGCAGGCTGCGGCACCCGCGAAGCCGCCCGTCGATCCTGTGGTGCATTCCATTGCCCGGCTGCAGAAGCACTTCCCCAAGGCGTTTCCGAAGAACCCGGCGCCCAAGGTGCCGCTGAAGGTCGGCACGTTCGAGGATCTGGCCCAGCATGCGGGCAAGCTGGCCCTGACCGAGGCGGAGCTGCGTGAAGCGATCCGCACCTGGTGCAGCGGCGCACGCTATTGGTCGTGCATGGTGGAAGGCGCCAAGCGGCTGGACCTGGAGGGCAATGAGGCCGGCGTCGTCAGCCTGGCGGATGCCAAGCGGGCCCAGCAGCTGAAGGCCCGCCGCGGTGCGGGCACCCGGCCGCGGAAAGCCAAGCCCGCCACGCCCGCTGCCACGCCTGACACCCCTGCCGCGCCCGACGCCACGCCTGACAGCCCCGACACGCCTGCCACGCCCTGATCCCCACCGTCGGATCTGCAGCGGCGCTTACGCCAGCACCGCGCGCGCGATCACCGTCCGCTGGATTTCCGACGAGCCTTCATAGATGCGCAGGATCCGCGCATCGCGCACCAGGCGCTCCAGCGGCATTTCGCGCGTGAAGCCGTAGCCGCCGTGGATCTGCAGCGCGGCGTCGGTGACAAAGCCGACCATCTCCGAGGCATAGAGCTTGGCCATCGATGCCTGCTCGGTGAAGGGCTCTCCGTCCCGGCGCCGCACCGCCGCCTGCAGGGTCAGCAGCCAGGCCGCCTCCAGCCGCGTGCGCATGTCGGCAAACATCCATTGCAGGCCTTGCTTGCGCGCCAGCGGCTCGCCGCCGACCTGGCGCTGCCTGGCCCAGTCCGCCGCGCACGCCAGCGCTGCCTCGGCAATGCCCAGGCTGGTGGCAGCCACGTCCAGGCGGCTGTTGTCCAGCACCTTCATCGCGGTACGGAAGCCCGTGCCTTCCGGCCCCAGCCGGTTGGCGGCGGGAACGAAGCAGTCCAGCGCCACCTCATGGGCCGGCGCCCCGCGAATTCCCATCAGTTTCTCGGCGGGCGCGATCTGCACGCCCTCGCTGTGCCGGTCCACCACGAAGGCGCTGATGCCGCGCGTGCCGGCGGCGGGATCGGTCTTGGCGTAGACGACGATAAAGTCCGCAGCGTCCGCATTGGAGATGAAGTGCTTGACCCCGCGCAGGCGGTAGCCGTCGCCCTCCGGGGTGGCGCGCGTGGCCATGTCCGCCGGGTTGGAGCCGGCGCGCGGCTCGGTCAGCGCAAAGGCGCCCAGCTTGCCGCCGGCGGCCGCATCCGGCAGGTAGCGCTCGCGCAGGCTGTCGTCGCCGCCGATCAGGATGGAATCGGTAGCCAGGTAGTGCGCGCCGATCATCGACGAGGTCGAGGCGCAGGCCTTGGCAACCTCCGCCAACGACAGGATCAGTGCCACCGGCGAAGTCTCGGTCCCGCCCCAGCGCTCCGGCAGGTTCATCCCCATCAGGCCGAGCTCGGCAAGTTGCGGCACATAGCACGTGGTGGAGGCTTCGGCCTGGTCCACCTCGGCCGCCTTCGGCGCCAGTTCGCTTTGCGCGAAGCGTCCGATGGCATCGGCAATCTCAAGATCGCCCGGCTCTACGCCCAGTCGTTTATGCATGTTGTTTCTCCTTGCTGAACACTTGCGGATGCGCCGTGGCAGCGTTGGTCAGCTCGGCCAGGATGGCTTCGGTGTGCTGCCCCAGCGCCGGCGCGGGCGTCACGCGATTGGCGCCGTAGCCGGAGAACTTCACCGGCTGCGAGGGCAACCGCACGGTGCCGCCCTCCGGCCCGGGCACTTCGGCAAGCAGGCCGCGGTGGGCGGCATGGTCGCTCTCCAGGGCTTCCTTGACGTTGCGGATAGGCGCGACAGGGATGCCCGCCTCGCTCAGCAGGCGGTTCACCTCGGCCACGGAACGGCTGGCCGACCAGGCTTCGAGACCGGCGCGCAGATCGCTCTCGAAGCGGCAGCGCGTCTCGTCGTCGGCAAAGCGCGGGTCCTGCGCCATCTCCGGCCGGCCGATGGCATTGGCCAGCGCCTGGAACAGCTTGTTGTTCAGCACCGCCACCACATAGAAGCCGTCCGCGGCGCGGTACACGCCGAACGGCGCGGACGAGGGATGGCGGTTGCCGACGCGCAGCGGCGCCAGGCCGGTCGCGGCATAGCGCGCGACCAGGGTGGCGCTCAGGCTCAGGGTGGCGTCGAACATCGAGACATCGACATGCGTGCCCCGCCCGGTCTTCTCGCGCGCCAGCAGCGCGGCCAGCACGCCCCATGAGGCGAACAGGCCGCTGACCGCATCAGAGACGGCCTCGCCCAGCATGGTCGGGGCGCCGTCCGGGGCGCCGGTGGCATCCATCAGCCCGCACATTGCCTGCAGGATGATGTCGTAGGCCGGACGGTGCGATTCCGGCCCGGTCTGGCCGAAGCCCGACACGCTGGCGTAGACCACCGGCGGATTCAGCGCACGCAGCGCCTCATAGCCGATGCCCAGCTTGTCCGCGACACCCGGGCGGAAGTTCTCGACCACCACGTCGGCCCGGGCGCAGAGCGAGCGCGCCAGCTCCAGGCCCGCTGCCGTCTTCAGGTCGATCACGATGCTCTGCTTGTTGCGGTTCATGGCAGAGAACAGACCGCTCTTGCCATCGACGAAGGGACCGACCGCGCGGTAGTCATCGCCGCCAGGCGGTTCGATCTTGATCACCTCTGCGCCAAGGTCGCCGAGCAGCGCCGTGCAGTAAGGGCCCGCCAGCACGCGCGAGAAATCGATCACGCGGATGCCGGCAAGCGGCAGGTCGGAATGAGTCACGTCTTGGCCTCCAGGCTTGCAAACCCGCGGGCTTGCGTTTCAGTGACACCGATTCTGCGCAGCGCAGGCTATCAAGTAAAATATTGAATTCGACTAGCACCTATAGGATTTTCTGATGCGCGTCTCCTTGCGGCTGTTGCGCTACTTCGCCGCGGCGGCCGAAACCGGCAGCACCACGGCGGCTGCGCGGCTGCTGAACGTCTCGCAGCCCTCCATCTCCGTTGCCATCCGCGAACTGGAGACGCTGTTCGAGGAAGCCTTGTTCGCCCGTGATGTCGGCGCAAGGATGACCCTGACCCGCTTCGGCGTACGCAAGCTGGCGGAAGCGCGCCACATCCTCGGAGCAGCAACGGCATTTGAAGTGGACAAGAGCGGCGATGCCGCCGCGGGCGAGGTGCAGATCGGCGTCTTCCGCATGCTGGCGCCGGTCTATCTGCCGGTGGTGCTGCGCCTGGCACGCGAGCGCTATCCCAAACTGTCGGTACGCTTTGTCGAAGGGGATCTCGCACAACTGGAAGACTGGCTGCACGGCGGGCAGATCGAGCTGGCGCTGACTTACGACGTAGGCATGCCCGAAGACATCGAGCGCGAACTGCTGGCAGAGCTGCGGCCCTACGGCCTGCTGCCCGCGGGCTCGCGGCTGGCCAGGCGCAAAGGCAGCCTGTCGCTGCACGAACTGGCGCAGGAACCGCTGATCCTGATCGACCTGCCGCACAGCCGTGAATTCCTGATGGCGCCGTTCTGGCAATTCGGGCTGCAGCCCGAGGTGCGCTACCGCGCGACTTCGCTGGAACTGGCGCGCGGCATGGTGGCGAACGGACTGGGCGCGGCGCTGCTGATCACGCAGGCGCCGGCGTCGTCCCAGATCACCGCCGTCGTGGAAAAGCCGATACGGGAAGATACCGTGCGCCAGCCGCTGGTGATCGCGCGCACGGCCCGCGCGACGCGCACCCGCGCGTCAGAGTTGCTGGCCGAGTGCGTGCGCGCGGCTGTGGAAGAAGCGAAGATCCGGCGCGCTTGACGGCGCGCGGCGTCCATTCAGCAGAGCCGGTCCGCGAACCAATCCGCCACCAGTGCAGTCCGCTCGGCCGCGTGGTTGTAGATCGTATGCTCGCCATCCGGCCAGATTCGTAGCGTCACGTCGTCCGTGAGCGCCGCGTCCAGGAACGGCTGCTGGTCTTCCAGCTTCACCAACGGATCCTCGCCGCCATGCAGCACGAGCAGCGGGCAAGCGATCCTGTCGCGGTGCGAGTGAAAGCGCATGCGTTCGAAATTGGCCTGGATGGCTGCCTGGTTCGTGCTGCCCAGCATGGCGGCTGCCTGCTCCTCGAACGTCCGGAACGGCAGCAGTGTGGGAGCTGCGAGGGCACCGTTGATGCAGCACGCCCGGATCCTGTCGTCCGTCGCTGCCGTGGCTGCCGCCCAGAGCCCGCCCACGCTGTTCCCCCAGATGCCGGGGACGCCAAGCGATGCATCCTCGGCTATCCGTGACACAAAGCACCGGTAGGCCGCGGGAATATCCACGTCGACATGAATGCCGTGGACCAGCCGGGTTTCGCCCTGCCCCGGGCCTTCCGCCATCAGCGTGGCGAGACCGCGTTCCGCCAGGGCCCGCGCCAGCGGCAGGTATGCCACCCCCCAGCCGCTCTGCCCGCCAAAGAGCAGCACGGTGCCGCGCGCGTGGCCGGCTGGCGGGCGCATCAGCCACCCTGTCAGGCGACCATTTGCGAATGAAAGCTCAACGCGCTCGAGGCCTTGTGCGGACCAGTGGCAAAGCTGGTGCGTCGCAGCCACCAGGCGACTGTACAAGCCGAGTTTGCGTGGCGCGTCGTGATTGAAGGCCATCTGCGCAAAGACCAGGTCGGCAATCGCCATGGACTGGGCCTGGGCGGCTGTCACCAGGTGGCCGGCCCTGGCAGCATGCTCGGCGCGCTCCAGCTGAGCATCGGCGAGCGACTCGGCCACGCGATCCCAATCCTCTCCCCGGCTGGTGGCGTCGAACAGCCGGACGGCGTCGGCATAGTCCATGCCGCAATCCAGCAAGCGTGTGACCGGCATCGCCCGCTGGAACGCAAGCGCTGCCGAAGAAACCGTTGTCGTCATCATGGCTCCCGCGCTCACGAAACAGCCGCTGCGCTGGTCCCGGCCAGCATGCTGGATTGCGCCGCACCGCGCCAGTGCAGCTTCTGGCGCAGGGAATCGACCAGGCCGGGCAGATGCGCCAGGTCGGAAACGCCGCCGAAGACAGCAAAGTCCGGCCGGCTGATGTAAGCCTGCATGCCATGCGCGCGCATGAACGCTGCCTGCGCGCCATTGAGTTCCACCACTGCCCCGGGTATCGACGCCGCGTCGGACAGCACGACGATATGGCAGCCGAGTTGCTCAAGGAAACCGAGCTGGCCTTCATCGAGGTAGCGCAACGGATCGTCAAGAGCGATCAGCAGGAAGCCATGACCGACCACGTCATCGAGGCGCCCTTCGACTTCCCCCTTGCGCACGCGTCCCTGCGGAGCGGGCGTGCCGATCGCGGGCAACAGGCTGCCACCCACCTCCGCATGCACGATGCCGGCTTCGAGCCTCGGAAACGGCGGCATCGGGGGGATCGACCGGGCCCGGAATGCGGCGTCGCGCTCGGCAACCTTTTGCGGATCGTCTTCGTTGGCAACCTTGCCAAGGAATCTCGCCATCTCCATGATCTTGCTGACGTGGGGCCTGCGCTCTTCTTCATACGTATCCAGCAGACCCGGCGCGCTTCGGCCACTGAGCACCAGGTCCAGCTTCCAGGCCAGGTTGATGCCGTCTCGCATGCCCGAACACGCGCCTTGCCCCATATAGGGCATCATCGTATGCGCGGCATCGCCGGCCAGGAAGATCCGCCCGTCGCGCCACCGGTGCGCCATGCGGGTTTCGAACGTGTAGACGACATGGCGCAACAGGCGCATGTCTTCCGGGCCCAGGCCATGCTGCTCCTTCAGCCAGCGCCAGCCGACGGCCTCGTCCTCCCAGTAGGCAGTATCCTCGCCAGGCAGCACCCGCAGTTCGAAGCGAGTCCGCCGGGTGCCGATCGGCATGTACATATGGGCCCGCGCCGGGTCGCAATAGATGGTCGTGAGCGAGAACTTCTCGCCAAGGTCCCGCTTGTTCTCCGAGTCAAGGTTCAACCAGCGCTCGTTCTGCCCGAAGTCGTCGCGTTCGATGCACAGACTGCGGCGGACAAAGCTGTTCGCCCCGTCGGCGCCAATGACGTACTTTGCGATGAACTCGCGCGACGGTGTCGTCCATTGCGAGTCCTGCGCGCCGCGCCAGAGGTGCGCGGAGATCCTGACGCCATCCTCGTCCTGCCTGAGCGTCTCTGCCTCCCAGCCGCGAAGGATCTCGACCCCGGGAAAGCTTGCCGCGCGCTGATGAATGGCGTCTTCGATATCGGGCTGGTAAATCGAGATATGGGCCGGGAAGCCGCACGCGTGCCCGGTCCAGTCCAGTTCAATGAGGAGCTCATCGTCGGCGTTGCGATACTGATATGGACCCAGCCCACAGGCATCGCGCAGGGCCTGGTCAACGTCTCCGCACGCCTGGACGATCCGTGCCGTCTCGCCATCGATATGGGTCAGGCGCGGCAGGCCATAAGGCGTGGGCCAGCGTTCAATGACAACCACCTTGTAGCCAGCCTCGCCCAGCAGCGAGGCCGCGACGAGTCCGGTCGGGCCATATCCGATCACGGCTACGTCGAAGATTTCTGCGGCCGGCTCGGGTGTTTGCTTCGGATTGATGCTCATGCTTTGTCTCCATCTATATTGGTTTTGGGGGCCGCTGTCCCGTGGCAGCTCGGCGAGTTGCGCATTACGGACGCGTTCCGTCGAAGGCGTCCTGCAGCAGCGCACGCAAGTCCTCCCGGGAAATCGGGCGCGGATTCCAGTAGGGATTGGCGCTGGCGATCTCCGCGGCGCGGTCCAGGTCTGCGTGCGCCATGCCGAGTTCACGCAGCGACGTCGGCGCCCCGAGCTTGCTCGCCAGGTCATGGACGCCGCGCGCGGCATTGTCAGTGCCCAGGGCGCGGGCGATCCGCTGCATTGCCTGCGGCGCAAAGTCCGCGTTGAACGCCAGTGCGTGTGGCAGCACCACCGTGTGGGTCTGGGCGTGCGGCAGGTTGAAGCTGCCACCGAGTGTGTGGCAAAGCTTGTGGTGCAGTGCCATGCCGACGTTGCTCAGGACCATTCCGCACAGCCACGCACCGTAGAGCGCCTGGCCGCGGGCCACAATATCGGCGGCGTCGCGATGGATGCCAGGCAAGCCCTGGCCCAGGGCACGGATACCTTCTTCAGCGATCAGGCTGGTGATCGGATTGGCATTGCTGGCGTAGAGTCCCTCGGCGGCATGCGCGATGGCGTTGATGCCGCTGGTCACGGACAGGTCGACTGGCAGGGTCAGGGTCAGTTCCGGGTCGTAGATCACCGCCCGTGGCAGCACCCGCATATCGCTGCCGGTACGCTTGACCCCGCCCTCGGTAACGCCGTAGATCGGGGTCATCTCGCTGCCGGCATAGGTGGTGGGGATCGCCAGGATGGGAATGCTGCTTTCCAGGGCAATCGCCTTCCCGAGCCCGATCGTCGAACCGCCGCCAAACGCGATGGCACAGTCGGCATTGCAGGCCAGGGCAAGCTCGCGTGCTTCCCGGGCCGTGTCGATCGGCACATGCATGACTGCACGGTCGAACAGGCCTGCCGCGCGCTGGCCAAGGGATGCCATGATTGCCTGCGCCCCATCGCGCTGCTCGGGCGTGCACAAGACCAGCGCGCGCTGCGCGCCGAGCAAGCCGATCTCGCGCTCCAGGTGCTGCAGGCTACCCGCGCCAAAAACGACTCTGGCAGGCGCTGCCTGGTAGACGAATTCCAGTGCTGTTTCCATATTGCATCCCTCAATCAATGGTGTAGTCGACCTGGTGGCGGGCGATGCGCAGCCCTGCCAGCTGCTCGCGGACGCGAAGGTGCTCCGGGTGATCGGCGTAGGCCTTGAGCGCCGCGAGCGATTCGAACTCGGCAAGCAGCACCGTGTCGCAGGCATAGTCAACGCGGCTCACATCGATGCCGACCTCCACGTGGCGCAGACCTGGAATGCGGCCGGGCAAGGCCTCGAAGGCCGCCTTGATGCGTTGCTGGGCATCAGCCCGTTCATGCGCCGTCTCACCCTTCACCTTCCACATGACGATGTGCCTGATCATTTCCGTTCGTGCGCGCGGCTCAGGACAAAATCAAAATCGAGGGTGTAGTAAGGGTCCTCGAGCAAGCTGCCATCAGGCGCAATGCCCGGCGGGTGCTGCACCCAGTCAGCCACCAGCGTCGAGCGCACGCCGAACACGGCGTCGGAGTCGAGGTAGCGGTCACCGTCGCGAAAGACATGGGTAATCAGCGTCTCGCAACCCGGTGCACTGATCATGAAGTGCAGGTGGGCAGGCCGCCAGGGATGGCGGCCAAGCGCCTCCAGCAGCGCGCCGACCGGGCCGTCATGCGGAATCGGATAGGGTTCGGCCAGGATCGAGCGAAACGAAAACCTGCCGTCTTCGCCGGTTCGCAAACGCCCGCGCGCACGGTGGGTATGCTCGCCGTCAGGGCCCGGAATCTGCACGTCATAGTGGCCGTGCTGGTCCGCCTGCCAGACTTCGATGGAGGCATCCGGAATGGCCGTCCCCTCCCAGTCCCGCACCTGCCCGCGCACAAAGCAGGGCTCGCCTTGCGCGCCATTCGAGATATCCGCGCCGCTGTCGTACGCGGGACTGTCTTCCACGTAAAACGGGCCAAATACAGTGGACTCGGTGCAGCCTGCCGGCTTCACGTTGTTTTGTGCCGTCACCAGCATCGACAGGCCAAGCACATCGGACAGCAGGATGAATTCCTGGCGCTTGTCATCGGTGATATGGCCCACCGCAGTCAGAAAACGAATGGCCGCGAACCATTCTTCCTCGCTCAGCTTCACATCACGCGCGAAGGCATGCAAATGCTGGACGAGACTGGTCATCACGGTGCGCAGGCGCGCATCGCGGCAGTTCGCCATCGACGCAAGCACCGCCTGCGTGATCGTGTCTTCATTGAGGTTTCGCATTCCGGGTGTCTCCGCATGTTTTCTGCTTCTCGCTTGCTGCTAACATTAATTCCTTCCTCCACAGGTAAAAAGAGGTGGAAGCGAAGTAGTGTTCTCCTCTAGCCGGAAGAATTGATGGACAAGTGGACGCAGATTGAGTTTTTTGTGCAGGTTGCGGAACTCGGCAGCCTCACAAAGGCGGCGGAGCAACTCGGCATGTCGAGTGCGGCAGCCACCCGCTGCCTCAATGCGCTGGAAGAGCGCCTGGGAGCGCGCCTGGTCGAGCGCACCACGCGCCGGCTCTGGCTCACGGATGCCGGCCGTGAGTATCACCGGCGCTGTGCCGCGATGCTGGCTGAAATGGCCGAAGCCGAGGCCGCCATCAACGAGGCCACGCTCAATCCAACCGGCGTTCTTCGCGTGACCGCATCGGCATCCTTCGCGATGATCCATCTCGCGCCGGCATTGCCGGCATTTCGGGCGTGCTATCCGAACCTGGCGGTCCAGATCATTGCTGCCAATCGCTACCCTGACTTTATCGAGGCCGGGATCGATGTGGCCATCCGGACACGCGAACATGAGGGGGATTCAGGGATTACGGTGCGAAAACTGGCCGAGACGCGCCGCGTACTGGCGGCGTCGCCTGGCTACCTTGCCGAGCGCGGCATGCCAGATGCGCCAGATGCCTTGCGGCAGCATCAGATGCTCATTTACAACCTTGCCAATGATCCCTACCTGCTTCACTTCCGGCGAGGCGACGAAACGGCAACCGTACCTGTGACCAGCGTGCTCGACTCCAATGAAGGCCAGGTGATCCGCGCAGCGGCCCTGGCGGGCCATGGCATCCTGGTACAGCCGCTCTACATCATCTACGAAGACATCGTTGCCGGCCGGCTGGTGCCGGTCCTGCCGGATTGGCAACTGCCCAAGCTGACGATCAACGTCGCGTATCAGTGCCGCCGCCACCAGCCGGCCAGGATTCGCGTCTTCATCGACTTCCTGTTCGAACGATTCGAGCGGCTTGGACTCGCGAGAAAGTGGGAAATGACGGCCAGGTAGTGCGCCCGCCCGGATCCGCGACGTCCACCGCTTGCCGGGGAAGACGTTCAACGGCTTGGTCGAATCGGCATCACGAGCGCATTCTGACTGTGATAGCGTGGAGCCTTCCGACTTTCCGCCCACCCATGACCGATTTCGACGCCGACGCCCTCAAGCGGCTGGTCACAGTCACCATGCCCTTTGGCAAGCACAAAGGCACGGTGATCGCCGACCTGCCAGGCAACTACCTGAACTGGTTCGCGCGCGAGGGCTTCCCGCCGGGGCAGATCGGCGCGCTGCTGGCGCTGATGCATGAGCTGGACCACAACGGCCTGTCGCATCTGCTCAGGCCGTTGCGCGGGCGCACCTAGCGCCGTCAGAGCCGAGGCTCAGGTCACCGGTGCCGGGTTGAACAGCACCAGCGCATTGCGGATCTTCCAGTGCTCGGCCCATGACTTCTTGCCACTGGCCACGGCCAGGAGCGTGTGGAACAGCTCCCAGCCCACTTGCTCGATGGTGGCCTCGCCGGTCGCGATGCGGCCGGCGTTGACATCCATCAGGTCATGCCAGCGCCGTGCCAGGTCATTGCGGGTGGACACCTTGATCACCGGCACCTCGGCCAGCCCGTACGGCGTGCCGCGCCCGGTGGTGAACACGTGCAGGTTCATGCCGGCAGCCAGCTGCAGCGTGCCGCAGACAAAATCGCCCGCGGGCGTGGCGGCGTAGATCAGCCCCTTCTGCGTGACCTTCTCGCCGGGGCCGGTGACGCCGTGGATCGGGCCGGTGCCCGACTTGACGATCGAGCCCATCGCCTTTTCCACGATGTTCGACAGGCCGCCCTTCTTGTTGCCCGGCGTGGTGTTGGCGCTGCGGTCGACCTTGCCCTGCTCCAGGTAGCGGTCGTACCAGGCCATCTGCCGCACCAGCGCCTCGGCCACCTCGGGCGTGGCGGCGCGCGCGGTGAGCTGGTCGATGCCGTCGCGCACCTCGGTCACTTCGGAGAACATCACCGTGGCCCCGGCGCGCACCAGCAGGTCGGTGGCAAAGCCCACCGCGGGGTTGGCCGTGACGCCGGAGAAGGCATCGCTGCCGCCGCACTGCACGCCGACCACCAGGTCTGACGCCGGACAGGTCTCGCGCCGGCGCGCGTTCAGGCGGGCCAGATGCTTCTCTGCCGTGGCCATGATCGAATCGATCATCGAGGCAAAGCCCACGTGCTGCTCGTCCTGCAGGCAGACCACGTCGGGCTCGCCCTCCTGCTGGATCGGGATGGTGCCGGCGCCGATCAGGCGCGCCGGCTGCAGCTTCTCGCAACCCAGGCTGACGATCATCACCTCGCCGCCGAAATTGGGGTTCAGCGCGATATTGCGGATGGTGCGGATCGGGATGCCGGCATCGGGCGCGTCGATTGCCACGCCGCAGCCGTAGGTGTGCTCAAGGCCCACCACGTCGTCGACATTGGGATACTTCGGCAGAAGTTCTTCCTTGATGCGCCGCACGGCAAACTCCACCACGCCCTCCACGCACTGCACCGTAGTGGTGATGCCCAGGATATTGCGTGTGCCAACCGAGCCGTCCGCATTGCGGTAGCCCTCGAAGGTATAGCCTTCCAGCGGTAGCAGCGGCGCCACGCGCGTGCCGACCGGCAGGTCGTGCAGTTCCGGCGCGGCCGGCATGCGGATCACGCGCTCATTGACCCAGCTGCCGCGCGGGAGGTCTTTCAGAGCATAGCCGATCACCACGTTGTAGCGGATCACCGCGTCGCCCTCGCGCAGGTCAGTCAGCGCCACCTTGTGGCCCTGGGGTACGCCCTCGGCCAGCACCAGGCCGCAGGGGAATTCCGTTCCCGCCGGCAGGCCGCCGTCGTTGGCCACGATCGCGACGTTGTCGTTCGCGTGCATCGTGATGTACAGCGGGCGAGCCGCCTGTCCACCTGCTGTCGGGGTCACTGTCATGTCATCTCCAGCCGGGTGCGCGTTGCGCACTTTTAGTGTTACGTTGTCTGACAACATGCTATCCGTTTATGGTGGTCTACGGCCCCGGGAATTCCCTATCCTCTACTATTTCTGGGCGGAAATAAGCAGCTTCCCCAACCTAGTTGTACGATAACACATCATGAACCGGCATTGCCCGCCTCTATAAGGATGCCGCCTCGCCGTAATCCTGCTGCACCGCAAAATGACCATTCCCCGCAATATGGCCTATAAGGGATGCAACCGGTTTCATGCCACGAGAACCGGACAGAAGACCTTCCCGCGTGGCCACGCGCATCGCGCAACCACGCCGCACCGATACCCCATACACCGGCCGCTCCCTCGGCCACGCACACGACAGGAGGCATGACTCATGCGCTGGAAGCAACGTCCGCAAGGTTCCAACTGGGGTGACTTCGGCCCCGACGACCAGCTCGGCCGCATCAACCTGATCGGCCCGGAACAAGTCGTCAAGGGCGCGCGCGAGGTACAGGCCGGCATCAGCTTCTGCCTGTCGCTGCCGCTGGACTACCCCGGCGGCAACAAGCTCAACCCGCGCCGGCATCCGCCGGTGCTGCGGCCTACCCTGCGCGACGACATCCCCTATTTGAACTTCCCGCTGGCCAAGGTCGATCCCACCGCCACCGACGTCATCAGCGACGACCAGGTGCTGCTGTGCCTGCAATACAGCACGCAATGGGATGCGCTGGCGCACGTGGGGGCGCTGTTCGATGCCGACGGCGACGGCCGCCCGGAGCGCGTGTACTACAACGGCTACCGCGCCAACGAGCATATCGTCGGCCCGGTGGACTATGCCGAGGATGACAACTTCGCCGCGCACCCTTGCGGCCACGACCACAGTGCCGCGCAGGCGCTGGGCATCGAGAACTTCGCGGTCAAGGGGATGCAGGGCCGCGGCGTGCTGGTGGACCTGGCGCATACCTTCGGCATGGACTTCCGCAATGTCGGCTACGACGACCTGATGCACGCGCTGGATGCCGGCAATGTGGAAGTCGAACGCGGCGACATGCTGCTGCTGCGCACCGGCTTTGCCGAGGTGGTGCTGTCGATGCAGCGCAAACCCGATGAAGCCGTGCTGCACCACAGCTGCTGCGCGCTGGACGGCCGCGACGAGCGCCTGCTGAACTGGATCACCGATGCCGGCATCGCCGCGCTGATCGCCGACAACTACGCGGTGGAACGCTACCCCGCCCGCCCCGCGCCCGACGGCGACAAGAGCCACCCGCTGCTGCCGCTGCACCACCATTGCCTGTTCAAGCTAGGCCTACCGCTGGGCGAGCTGTGGTACCTGCGCGAGCTGGCGGACTGGTTGCGCGCCAACGGCCGCACCCGCTTCCAGCTCACCGCCCCGCCGTTGCGCCTGCCCGGCGCGGTGGGGTCGCCGGTGACGCCGATCGCCACGGTATAAGCCAACAACAATAAACCAGGGAGACACCATGAACCATCGCCACGCGCTCCGCCGCATTGCCGCCAGCGCCCTCGCCTTCGCCGCGGCGCTTGCCTGCGGCACCGCCCAGGCCCAGCCCAGGGCCGCCGTCTCTGACGATGTCGTCAAGCTCGGCATGCTGCTCGACATGAGCGGCCTGTATGCCGACGTCACCGGCCGCGGCAGCGCCACCGCCGCGCAGATGGCCATCGACGATTTCGGCGGCAAGGTGCTGGGCAAGAAGATCGAGCTGGTGGTGGTCGATCACCAGAACAAGGCCGACATCGCCGCCAACAAGGCGCGCGAATGGTTCGACACTGCCAATGTCGACGCCATCCTCGACGTGGCCGCGTCTGCACCGGCGCTGGCGGTGCTTGAGGTTGCACGACAGAAGAACCGCATCGTGGTGTTCTCCGGCCCGGGCACCGAGCGCATCACCAACGACCTGTGCACGCCGGTGTCAGTGCACTACGCCTACGACACCTACGCGCTGGCCAACACCACCGCGCGCGCGATGGTGCAGCGCGGCGGCAAGTCCTGGTTCTTCCTGACGGCGGACTACGCCTTCGGCCACACGCTGCAGGACTCGGCCACCGCGGTCGTCAACGAGACCGGCGGCAAGGTGCTGGGCGCCGCGCGCCACCCGCTGGCCACCAGCGACTTTGCCTCTTACCTGCTGCAGGCGCAGGCCAGCAAGGCACAGGTGGTGGGCCTGGCCAATGCCGGCGGCGATACCGTCAACGCGATCAAGGCCGCCTCCGAATTCGGCCTGACCCGCAACAACACGCAGCGCATGGCGGGCCTGCTGCTCTATATCAACGACATCCACGCCATCGGCCTGAAGACGGCCTCCGGGCTGGTGCTGACCGAAGCTTTCTACTGGGATATGAACGATGCTACGCGAGCCTGGTCGCGCCGCTATTTCGACAAGCTCAGGAAAATGCCCAACATGAGCCAGGCGGGTGCGTATTCATCGGTGACGCACTACCTGAAGGCCGTGCAGGCAGCCGGCACAGACGAGACCGCGGCGGTGATGAAGAAGATGAAGTCGATGCCGATCAACGACTTCTTTGCAAAGAACGGCCGCATCCGCGAAGACGGCCGCATGGTCCACGACATGTATCTGTTCGAGGTCAAGACGCCGGCCGAGTCCAGGTACCCATGGGACTACTACAAGGTGCTGGCCACGGTGCCGGGCGAGCAGGCGTTCATGCCGGTGTCGAAATCGCAGTGTTCGCTGGTCAGGCGCTGATGGCGGCGCCGGTAGAGATAAGCGATTTATGAGGCGCGGGGACGAAGTTTCTGACCAATACAGATCATGGTTTGTATTCGAGAAATACAATCTATATTGCGTATTTAGTCCCTGGTCAGATTTTCCAGCCACAGGCTCATCAACCCCGCCCGGCCCCTGACGCCGAATTTCCGGAAAATGCCGGTCACATAGGAATGGGTCGTTGAAACGGCCAGGCCGAGGCGCTGGGCAATCTGCTTTTCCGATGCGTCGGTCAACAGCAGCCGCAAGACCTTCTGCTCGTGGGGCGCCAACGGAACGGAAGAAAGCGCCAGCCCAAGGTCAAGAATGCTCTCCTTCTTCAGCGCAGTGACATCGCGGGCAACCCCGACGCGCAACCGTTCCGACTGGAGCCATCCGGCGGACCACATGATATGGACGGCACTGCCGTCCTTGTGGCGATAGCGGTTTTCAAAACCGATCCGCTTCTTTCCCGACATCACCTGCTTGGCCTCGATAATGGTCCGGTCCCGGTCGGCGGGCATGACCAGATCGATGATGAACTCGCCCGCCATATCCTTCGGCGTATAGCCAAAAATGCTCTCGCACGCGGCGCTGACATACTGGATGCGGCCGCCTGTGTCGACCAGGAATACGGCGTCCAGCAGTTGGTCGGCAAACGCGGTGATGTCTTTTCCGATCTCGATACTCATGGCAGTCCAGACCCCCGATACTGGCGCTTTTACTGGCGCCTTGATTGGCCCCTTCGCCCGGATTTCAGCCGAACGCGGATCAACGTGAAGACTAGACCACGCGCCAGCGCATGTACAGTGTTGGCATGATAAGACCGTGCATGGCTGGCCAGCCGGAAGGCCTTTAACCGCGCCACTCATGCCTGCGCGCCGTCAAAGGCACCCTGCTGATTGGCAGGGTATGACTTTTGCACGGTTTCGATACCATCATGGCCATCATTTGCCCGGTCTTCGGCTAAATAACAACAGCCCCGCCGGGGGCTTCCAAAGCCGTAGTCAACGAGAGTCGGGGCAAATGAGCCAAGCCTCAGCATTGCCTACCTCTTTCGAGGGGGGGAGTCGAGGTCAGGAGGGGAGCGGCCCGGCCCGCTGACGGAGGTGGCAGTGCCTCTGTCAGCGGGGACCGTGCAACGCTGCGGCAATGCCCCGGGTCGTACCTGTTCGGCGGTGTCCCTACCCCCTCATTGGATCTGCGCAATCCGCAGCAGGTTGGTGGTTCCCGCCACCAGGAACGGCAGCCCCGCGGAGATGACGATGGACTGTCCGGCTTCCCCGAAGCCCTCCGCCAGCACAGTGCGGCTGGCCAGATCGGTCATCTCCGGCACATCCAGCACCTCGTGGCAGAGCACCGCATGCACGCCCCAGGTGAGCGTCAGCCGCCTCGCCGTCGCCATGCGCGGTGTCATGCCGAGAATGGGCACCTGCGGCCGCTCGCGCGCCATACGCAGCGCCGAATAGCCCGAGCTGGTATAGGCGACCGTCGCCGGCACCCTGAGCAAGCCCACGATATGCCGCACCGCATAACCGATGGCATCAGCCGCGTCCGCGCGCGGCGGCGTGTGGGATGCCTCGATGGCGTCGCGGTACAGCGGGTCGGATTCCGTGCGGGAGATAATGCTGTTCATCATTCGCACCGCCTCCACCGGATACCGGCCCGAAGCCGACTCGGCCGACAGCATGACCGCGTCGGCACCGTCGTAGATCGCCGTCGCCACGTCTGACGCTTCCGCGCGGGTGGGCACCGGGGCGGCAATCATCGATTCGAGCATTTGCGTGGCAACGATGACCGGCTTGCCGGCCTTGCGGCATGCGCGGACGATCTGCTTCTGCAGCGAGGGCACCTGCTCGGCCGGCATCTCCACGCCCAGGTCGCCGCGCGCCACCATGATGGCATCGGCCTCGGCGACGATGAGGTCCAGGCTCTGGATGGCAGCGGGCTTTTCCAGCTTGGCGACAATGCCGGCGCGGCCGTTGACAATTGCCTTGATCTCCCGGATGTCTTCGGGCCGCTGCACGAAGGACAGCGCGATCCAGTCCGCACCCAGGGCCAGACCGAAGTCGAGGTCGCGCCGGTCCTTCTCGGTCATGGCTGACAGCGGCAGGACCGCGTCCGGCACGTTCACCCCTTTTCGGTCCGAGAGCGTACCGCCGTTGACGACCGTGGTCTCGGCGAAGCCGGCGCCGCACTGCTCGACGCGCAACCGGATCTTGCCGTCGTCCAGCAGCAGCTCGACGCCTTCCCTCAGCGCGGCGAAGATCTCCGGGTGCGGCAGGCAGACCCGGCTGGCCGAGCCGGGCGCCGCGCTGTCCAGGTCCAGCCGGAAGCCGGCTCCCGCGGCCAGTTGCACTGGCCCGTCGGCGAAGGTGCCGATGCGCAGCTTCGGACCCTGCAGGTCGAGCAGCACGCCGATCGGACGGCCGCGTTCGCGCTCCACGGCGCGGATCGCTTCGAACCGTTGCCGGTGGTCGTCGTGGGTGCCGTGGCTAAAGTTGAGCCGGAAGACATCGGCACCGGCCTCGAACAGCGCGTCGATGAGCTCGGGGGTGCTACTCGCGGGGCCCAGCGTGGCCACGATCTTGGCGTTGCGAAGGCGTCTCATGCCATTGCTCCATGTCAGCGCGCGACGAGGGCCGCGCGTAAATCGTTCACCCCGGTCAGGTGTTCTGCACGACGATGCTCGGGAACTTGCTGGTCATGTCGCGCGCCTTGTCGGCGACCTTGATTGCCACCTTGCGCGCGATGGCGCGGTACATCCCGGCCACCGGGCTGTCGGGCTCGGCCACCACGGTCGGGCGGCCGGAGTCGGCCTGCTCGCGGATCTGCAGGTTCAGCGGCAGGCTGCCGAGCAGGTCAACGCCGTAGTCGGCGCACATCTTCTCGCCGCCGCCGTGGCCGAAGATATGCTCGACATGGCCGCAGTTCGGGCAGCAGTAGACCGCCATGTTCTCGACGATGCCCAGGATGGGAATGCCCACCTTCTCGAACATCTTCAGGCCCTTCCTGGCATCCAGCAGCGCGATATCCTGAGGCGTGGTGACGATCACCGCGCCGGTGACCGGCACCTTCTGCGACAGCGTCAGCTGGACGTCGCCGGTGCCCGGCGGCATGTCGACGATCAGGTAGTCCAGGTCGTGCCAGTTGGTCTGGCGCAGCAGCTGCTCCAGCGCCGAGGTGACCATCGGGCCGCGCCATACCATCGGGTTGTCCTGCTCGATCAGGAAGCCGATCGAGTTGGCCTGCAGGCCGTGCCCTTCCAGCGGCTCCATGGTCTGGCCGTCGGCGGATTCCGGGCGGCCGTCGATGCCCAGCATCATCGGCAGGCTCGGCCCATAGATGTCTGCGTCGAGCATGCCGACGCGCGCGCCTTCCGCCGCCAGCGCCAGCGCCAGGTTCACGGCCGTGGTGGACTTGCCCACCCCGCCCTTGCCCGACGCCACCGCAATCACGTTCTTCACGCCCGGCAGCAGCTTGACCCCGCGCTGCACCGCGTGCGCGACGATCTTCATGGTCACGGCCACGCTGACGTTGCTCACGCCCGGCACTTGCCGCACCGCAGCAACCACCAGCTTGCGGATCGGATCGAACTGGCTCTTCGCGGGGTAGCCGAGTTCGACTTCCAGCGAGACATCGCCGCCGTCGACGCGGATGTTCCTGGCCGAGCGGGTGGACACCAGGTCCTTGCCCGTATTGGGGTCGATGACGGTGCGCAGGGCTTCGGTGACCTGCTCAGTGCTGACGCTCAAGACATACTCCGCTGCTGGTGAATGTAGGGATGCATGCACCAGGCGTGCTTTGGCGGCGTGGCGGCAATGCTGGAAAGATATCTGCTCACCCACTTAAGGTAAATTCATATATTCTTAGCCGACGCATAAGCAATCCATTAAGTTGCGATCAAGCAGCACATCGCGGGACCACAGAATCCGCTACTGAGACGCTGGGCGGCGTTGTGGGCAGCGGCAGCTGGTCGTCTACCCTATGATCGTCGCGGATCAACCCTCATTTCCTTACCGTATCAATCAACAGCTGGATGCCAGCAGCGCCCACCTTCACCTGTACCGCCCCGCTTTCCAGGTCGCCTGGCTGGCCGATCGCCTGGCCGGAACGTGAGATTCGTGCGACAACCATCGCGCTTTCCCGCTCACTCAGGCGCGCACCGCCCATCACCGCCATGCTCTCGTCCAGCGAAAACGCCACCGGCCAGCGTCCAGGCACTGCCTTGAAGACAGCCAGCGGCATCGGCGGCCCTTGCAGCCCGCGTGCGAATACGTAGAGCGTGTCGGTGCTGCCAACAGACGCCTGCAATTCGGGGGCAATTGCTACGGTGCCGGAAAGCTGCTTCTTGTTGCCCGCAACAGCCGAACCGGTCCCCACCTGCGCACGCGCTCCGGCAATGTTGGCCTGCAGACGGCGTAGCTCTTCGGAATCGGCTGGCAGCAATGGCGCCAGGCGCGTCCAGTAAACAATCGCGTCGGCAGGGCGCCGGTCATTGAAGGCAAAGCTGCCCGCCAGCCACAGCGACTTCACATGCTGCGCATCAAGTGCCAGCGCGCGTTCAACAGCCTTCTGTGCCTGCGCATCAAAAGTGCCCCCATTTTGCGCAGTACGCGCATCGGCATAATCGGCAAGCTGCGGTGCCGCGGGTGCCTTCAGCACGAATGCGCGCTCGAACGCCGGCACCGCCTCGGCGAAACGGGCTGCGGCATAGTATGAGCGCGCGAGCAACAGTGCGGCATCGGCATCGTCAGGCCGTTGCTGCAGATGCGCCTCAAGACGCTTGATCAGATGCGGAATCGACGTTTCCCGCGGCGTTGCTCCTGACCCGCTGCCGGATTCCGGCCCGATCAGGTCCGGCCGGCCGACAGCAAGATACCCTGCCAGGGCCACCAGCGTGATAGCTAGCCCGGCCAGGAACTGAACCCGGCGCGCCCGGCCTTTCGCAACGGCGATACCTGCCACCATTGGCTGCAATACGGTCAGCAGCGCACCAATGGTCAGGGCGGTGGCGAATCCCCAAAATACCTGCGCCGATGTCATATGCTTCCCTCCTCGCTGCCGCCAGCCTTACCCGCCCGCTCGCGTGCCCGCGATCCGGCAGCATGCCGGTAGAGCACCACCATTCCCACCAACATGAGCAGGAACGGGCCAAGCCACAGGAGCCAGGTGGTGGGCTGCAGCGGCGGGCTGTACAGCACGAAATCGCCGTAGCGCTGCACCATGAACTCGGTCACATCGCGCTCGCTTTTCCCATCGCGCAGCATGCCGGCAATCTCGCTGCGCAAGTCAATCGCCAGGCTGGCATTGGAATCGGCAAGCGACTGGTTCTGGCATACCACGCAACGCAGGTCGACGGCCAGCCTCATGACCCGGGCCTGCAGAGCCTGCTCGGCATCGGCCTGTGCCGGCTCGGCGCCGATTGCATTGGCCAGCAGACCGCCCAGCAAACACCCAAGTACGCACCACCGGCGAACGCTTGATTTCATGTCAGCCCCCTTTTCCCCTGCTTGCCAGTGCTACGTCCGGCTCGTTCTCGAGCGCCGCCAACATCGGCAACAGTTCTTTGCGCACCACCTCCTCGGTCAGCGGACCGACATGCTTGTGGCGTATCACGCCGCGACGGTCAATCACGAAGGTTTCCGGAACACCGTACACGCCGTAGTCGATGCCGACCCGGCCATCGGCATCGAACAGACTGGCGCGATAAGGGTTGCCGTGCCGCGCAAGCCAGGCGCTGGCCTCGTCGCGCCCATCCTTGTAATCCAGCCCATAGATGGGCACCCGGGTAAGGCGCGCCAGCTCCATCAGCTTCGGATGCTCCTCGCGGCAGGCGCCGCACCACGATGCCCAGACGTTCAGCACCCAGACCTGTCCGCGCAGATCGGCAGGCGCCACAGTTTGCTGAGGCGCGTCCAGCAAGGGCAGCCTGAAAGCCGGCGCGCTCTTGCCGATCAGGGGGGATGGCAGACTGCTCGGTCTCGGCGCAAGCCCGAGGCCGAGCAGCAGCAAGAGCATGATGAAGATCGCAGCAGGAACAAACCGTCGCATCATTCCACCCCCAGGTTCAGCGGCGTGGCGGCCGGCGCGGTGCGCGCCCGATAGCGGCGGTCGCCGAGCGCAAGCAAGCCGCCAAATGCCATCAGCAGGCAGCCGGACCAGATCCAGCTTATGAACGGCTTGTGGTAAAGCCGCAAAGTCCAGCTACCGTCGGGCAACGCTTCGCCAAGCGATACATAGAGGTCACGCGTCAGGCCGGGATCGATCGCCGCCTCGGTCATCACCTTGCGCTGAACCGGATAGAAGCGCTTCTCTGGCCGCAGCAATGTCACCAGCTGGCCGTCTCGCGTCACCGTAATGCTCGCGCGCCGGGCCTGGTAGTTGTCGCGCACCAGTGTTTCCACCGAGTCGAAGCGGAAGCGGTAGTCGCGGAACTCGAGCGAGTCGCCGACCGACATGCTCACCGTGCGTTCGCCTGCATAGCCGCCGACCATGGTGACCCCGACAATGCACACTGCAATGCCAAGGTGGGCGATCAACATGCCGTGGAACGACAGCGGACGGGCGGCCAGACTGCGCAACGCCCCTGCCCCGCGCCGGTCGCGCACGCTCTCGGCCGCGGTCGCGACCAGAGCACAGGTGATCCAGCCGGCCAGGGCCAGGCCGAGGCTGATGCCGATGCTCGATGTGCCTAGCAGCCAGGGCGTGACCAGGCCAAAGGCAAGCGCCGCGGCCAGCGCCCATTTCAGCCGACGCTTCAGATCCGGCAGCGAAGCATGCTTCCAGCGCATCAGCGGGCCCACGCCCATCAGAAACAGCATTGGCACGACCAGCGGCACAAACACCGCCTCGAAATACGGCGCACCGACTGATATCTTCGCCAGGCCCAGGCTATCGAGCGCCAGCGGATAGACTGTGCCCAGCAAAACAGACGCGGTTGCTACGGCCAGGAACAGATTGTTCAGCATCAGCACCCCCTCGCGCGAGAACGGCGCGAACGCCGAACTGCTCCGCACGCGCCCCATGCGCCACGCGTACAAACAGAGTGCGCCGCCGACGATGAATGCGAACAATGACAGCAGGAACACGCCGCGCCCCGGATCCGCGGCAAAGGCATGCACGGAGGTCAGCACGCCGGAGCGCACCAGAAAGGCGCCCAGCAAGCTCAGGCCAAAGGCGGCGATCGCCAGCAACAGGGTCCAGCCGGCGAATATGCCCCGCTTTTCCGTGACCGCCAGCGAATGCATGAGCGCGGTGGCAAGCAGCCATGGCATGAAGGAAGCATTCTCGACCGGATCCCAGAACCACCAGCCGCCCCAACCCAGTTCGTAGTAGGCCCAGGCACTGCCAAGGGCGATGCCGAGTGTCAGGAACAGCCAGGCGCCGATGGTCCATGGCCGGCACCAGCGTGCCCAGAGTGAATCGATGCGCCCGGTCAGAAGGGAGGCCACCGAGAACGCGAAGGGCACCGCCAGTCCGACATAGCCGATATACAGCATCGGCGGGTGGATCACCAGCCCGATGTCCTGCAACAGTGGGTTGAGGTCACCGCCGTCCGGGGGCGCCGGCCACAGGCGCTCGAAAGGATTCGAGGTGAACAGCATGAAGCAAAGGAAGCCGCTCGACACGATGCCCAGGACGGCCAGCACGCGTGACGAGAACATCAGCGGCAGGCTGTCGCTGCGCCAGCTCACCAGGGCCGACCAGGCTGCCAGCAGTAGTGACCAAAGCAGCAACGATCCCTCATGGCCGCCCCAGGCGGCGGCAAAGCGATAGATCGCCGGCAGGCTGCTGTTCGAGTGGTTTGCGACATAGCGCACCGAAAAATCGTTCCCCAGCAGCGCCGCCGACAGGAAAACAAAGGCCAGCGAGAGGAACAGGAACTGCATGCGTGCTGCGGCATGTGCGGTGCGCATCCAGCCATCGACGCCGCGCACCGTCCCCAGCAGCGGCAGCGCCGCTTGCGACAGCGACAGCGCGAGCGCAAGCGCCAGGCACCATTGACCGAGTTCGGGAATCATCTGGCCCCACCTTTCTGCGCCGCTTCGGCGAGCTTGAGCGAAGCGGCGACCTCCGGCGGCATGTACGCTTCATCATGCTTGGCCAGCACCTCCTCGGCCGCGAAGATGCCGTTGCCACCCATGCGGCCGAACGCAATGGCACCCTGCCCTTCGCCAAACAAATCGGGCAGCATGCCGCGGTAGACCACCTGCACCCGGTTGACCGTATCGGTCAGTATGAAGGACGCCCCCAGCCCATCCGGGGCGCGCCGCAGGCTGCCGCGCTCGACCATGCCGCCAAGGCGGAAGGCCTTGTCGCGCGGGCCCTCCCCTGCCGCGAGCTGGCTTGGCGAGAAGAAGAACACCATATTGCTGCGGAAGGCATTCAGGATCAATGCGGCAGCCGTCCAAAGCAACAGCAATCCCACGGCGATCATGAGCAGGCGTCGCCCGCGCGCCTTGTTGAGCATCCTCATTGCGTACCCCGTTGATCTTGCAGCCGCATGCCGGGCGCGGCGGGGTGCGCATCTGCCAGCGTGCGCCGAGTCGACACGCCGCAGCGCAGTACCAGCAGGACTTCGACAGCGAACAGCAGCGCCGTCACGCCGTATGCGCCCCAGACGAAAGCGCCTTGGCCACCCATCGAAAAAAATCCATTCAGATCCATCATTCCCTCCCTGCTGTTGAGCGCGTTGATCCGAGTGCGCGTCGGTTTCAGATGTCCTCGCCTTGCCGCCACCACCTGCGGCCGGCCTCGCTGCGCGCGATCAGGCAGCGCACCCGCGCCAGCGCGACGGCGATCGCATACATCCAGAAGGCGAAGGTCATGCCCAGCATGGCAACGATCATGATGCCGGCCATCTGCGGCGCCTTGGTCAGACTGACCGATGCCCCCTGATGCAGCGTGTTCCACCAGGTCACGGAGAAATAGATGACCGGCAGGTTGATCAATCCGACCAGCGCCAGCACCCCGCCGGCCCTGGCTGCGCGCCGTGGATCGTCGATCGCGGCCTGCAGCGCGATGAAGCCGAGATAGAGGAACAGCAGCAGCAGCTCGGAGGTCATGCGCGCGTCCCATACCCAGTAGGTGCCCCAGGTCGGCTTGCCCCAAAGTGCGCCGGTCCACAGCGTGAGGAAGGTGAACAACGCACCGCTGGGCGCCAGCGCGGTTGCCATCAGCGACGACAGACGGGTGCCGAACACCAGGCCAAGCCCGGCGTAGACGGCCATCACCACGTAGATGAACATCGACATCCAGGCGGCCGCGACATGGATGAACAGGATGCGGTACACCTCGCCCTGGCGGAAATCGGGCGGCGCCACCACCAGGCCAAGGTATAGCGCCATCGCGCCAGACACTGCGGCAGCAGCGCCAAACCATGGCACCAGATGCCCGGCGAGCGGATAGAAGGCTTGGGGCGCGGCGTACTTCCAGATATTCAAGGTGGCCATCAGACAGACTCCAATCCAATCCTGAGCGCCGCGGCGGTGGCCCATGGCGCCGACGCAACGGCAGTCAGCAGGCATGCCCCCAGCAGCGAAAGATTCGCCTGCAATTCCGCCGCAGTGCTGGCGGCGGCGACGCCGCAGCCGAACACCAGTACCGGCGCTGCCAGTGGCAGCACCAGCAATGCCAGCAGCGGGCCGCCGCGCTGCAGCGACAGCGTCAGCGCGGCAGCGATTGCCGCGATCAGGCACAGCGTCGGCGTACCGAGCAGCAGCGACAGTGCCAGTTGTGCCAGCTCGCCGTCAGGCACGCCGAGCTGAACGCCAAGCAGTGGCGTCAGCAACACCAGCGGCAGGCCCGCCCCGAGCCAGAAGCCGGTCACCTTGCCGAGCACCATCAAGGTCAGGGACTGCGGCGCGAGCGCGATGACTTCCAGGCTGCCGTCGCGGAAATCGGATTCGAACAAACGCTCCATGCCCAGCAGCGTCGCCAGCAAGGCGGCGACCCAGATCACACCGGGCGCCAGCCTGGCGAGAAACATCCGCTCCGGGCCAACCGCCAGCGGAAACAGGCTGACCACCGCGACAAAAAAGGCGAGCGGTGTCAGCACCGCCGACGGGCGACGCCACGCCAGCAGCAGCTCACGCGCGATCAGTTTCAGGACCGGATCCAGCATGCCGCCTCCTGCTGCGATCGAGCGGCGATTGCCGGGATGGCAAGCTCGCGCATCCGCGCGGCCACCAGCCGCAGCGGGTAGTGGTTCGCAAACACCAGCATGCCGCCCGACTGCAGATGGTGTTCGCACAATCCCTCAAAGGCCCGGATGCTGGACTGGTCGAGTGCGGTGGTCGGCTCGTCGAGCAGCCATAGCTTCGCGCCACTGGACAGCACACGCGCCAGCGCAACCCGGCGCTGCTGCCCCTGCGACAACAGCCCGAGAGCGGTGTCGGCACCAGCGGCCAGCCCGACTTGTGCCAGCACCCGCTGCAGGTGCGCACGATCCGTGCGGCAACCGTACAGCGCGCAGGCACTGCGCAGGTTCTCCAGCGCGCTCAGCTCCGCTTTCAGGCCGTTGCGGTGACCGAGGTATGCGGAATCGGGCAGCGGCCGGCTCGCCGCCACCGCACACCCGTTCCATCGGATCTCGCCCGATTCCGGGCGCAGCAGGCCAGCCAGGATTCGCAGCAGGGTAGTCTTGCCGCTGCCGTTGGCGCCTGTGACATGCACCGCTTGCCCGGGCTCCACGCGCAGCCCCAGCCTGATGAAAATCGGCCGGTCGCCGCGCGCGGCGGTCAGTGACACTGCTTCCAGCATGGCCTCATTCCTCCTGAGTCAGTCCCAGGCGGTCGCGGCGGCGTCTTTCATGGCCCCGGCCAGGATCACGTAGGCGCTGGTCCAGGCGCCCTTCACCTCATCGGTAAAGGCGTCCCCGAGGCCGGCACCCAGTGTCCACAGCAGGGCGCCGGCCACGGTGTCGTAGTCCTCGTCCTTGACGCCATAGGCGACGTGGCGCCGGCCGAGTTCCTGTACAGCGGGAACGATGTCGTCGAGCTGGTCCAGTTTCGTGACGACGGTATTGATCATCGCCATCAGCTTGCGCCCCTGTTCGACGGTGTCGCCCTTGAACAGTGGCCTCAGCGAGGGATCCATTTCGAACAGCTTGCCGTAGAACAGCTCGGCGGCCTTTTCCTTGATCGGCACCACCTTCTGCCAGGAGCTTTGTACCAGGGTGATCTCTTGCGGTGTCATGGAATATTCCTTTACTTGACAATTGCGATCATGTAATCCGCTACAGCCTTCACGTCGTCATCGCTCAGCTTTTCGCTGGCTCAATTGCTGACAGGGATGCGCAGCACCACGCCACCCATCACGTCGCCAATCTTGAAATTGGTGCGCGGGCTGTCCTTATGGCCGTTGTGGCAAGTGACGCAGGCCGGCGCGATCGCCGTGTCGGCGTACACGGCGGTGAAATAGGTCTTCTTGCCGAGAGTCTCTTCCTTGTAGAAGTTCTTTCCGGGGTTCTTGGCGACGAAGTCCAGCCCTTCCTTCTCCACTGGGGTTTTCGCAGCGTTCTGCTTATTCAGCGGCCACAGGGACAACAGCGAATAGCTGAAATTCGGCTTGCTCTTGGCTACCTCCTCCGCGCCGAAGCGAAACATCTGCGCCGGCAGCACCAATGTCTTCTCATCCTTCCAGTGCTCAGTCGCCTTGATCACCTTCTCTTCGTTCTGCAGGCGGTTGACGATCAGGCGGGTATACACGGTCCGGTCGGCCGCCATCACGGCGTGCAGGGCATCCGCCATTTCCTTTGGACTGATGCCGGATGCGTGTGCGGGAAAGGCGCTAACGGCCAGCGCCGCGCCCATTGCCAGACTGCTTGCCTGCAAGTTCGCATATCGTTTCATTTCTCTCTCCTTCACTGTTGAAAAGAAGCCCGCAAGCGCCAGAACGACGCGCAGCTACGGCGTGCTTCGCTTGCTGCGCGTTTCTGCATCCTTGGCCACAGCCATGTCGATACTCTTCACGTGCCGGGCCGGCATGCCTTTGAAGTTGTTGTCGATCAACGTCTTGTCGGCCAGCGCGTCGATCGAGAAGCCGAGCCCGTGGCAGCTTATGCACGTGGTCCGTATCATTTTTTCGTTCGGCCGCAGGGTATCGTTCTGGTTGTGCTGAACCACGATGCGCGAGCCTTCGTCGGTGGACATCCGCACCCGCGGCATGTGGCAGCTGGCGCATGTCACGCCAGAACCGGGCGGCGCCTGTCCGGCGGTCTCCTTTTGCCACAGCGCGTAGTGCGGCGAACTCTTGTAGGCCAGGGTGTGTTTGTCGTCATGGCAACTCATGCATGACTCCACCGCCGCTGTCCTGGCATCGAAGCGATGGGCAGAATGGCAGGAAGTACAACCAAGTTCCGTGTGGGCAGCCGCTTCCTTCATTGGCAGACGGGCGTCGCCGGGCGTCATCGGCGTCAGGCCTTGCGCCAGTCGCATGCCGTGCTTTCCCGCCAGGAACCCCTTGGCCTCGGCCGCATGGCATCCTTCGCACGCTGCTGGGCTGCCTGGGTGGTCACTCCATTTCGTGGAGCCGTCCTTGCCCTTCGATGCATGGCAACCGGTGCAATTGACGCCAGCCCTGGCATGCGCGGTGCCGAGCCAGTCGGCCTGCAACGCCATACTGCCGCGCTTGCCGTGCGGCGCATCCTGCTCGGCTGCCGAGAGTGTCCGGAACGGATACTTCGCCGCCGGGTAGCCGCTCATCTCACGCACCGCTACGGCAAAATCGCGCTGCGGCAGCAGCGGCTTTTCGTTCAGCTTGCCGCCCTGCGCATGCTTTAGCAGGAAATCTTCGTACAGCGCGCGATTGTCGTGATAGTTATGGCAGCCGGCCGCGGTGCAGCTGTCGAACTTGAAGTCCTTGTGGTCCGACGGCATCTCGTCCGGACCGGCATGACAGTGGTAGCAGACGTCCTGCGGCTGCGTTACGCCCATGGCAAGCGTCGTGCGCGGCTTGTGCTCGGCATGGCAGGTGACGCATGCCTGCGCATCGATCTTTCCCAGCCGCTCGGCATTGCGCGGATCGTCGAACTTGCTGGCCGGATGCGAATCTCTGGCTTCCTTCAGCTCATTCTCATGGCATTTGGCGCATGCCTCCTGGATGGCCTCCGGGCCGGCGAACGGCTTGCTGTGGCAGCTCTCGCACGCCAGTTCGATCTGGTAGTGGCCGTGGCTGGTCTGACCCGGCAGGAATGCCATGCGCGCGGATACCAGGAGCGGATGCCTCGCCGCCTCCTTGTAGAACAGCCCAATCGAGAAATATGCCAGCATCGCCACGCTCAACACACCCCAGTAGACCCACAGAACTCTGCGGCTTTTGCTTGCCATCGCTGGTAGGCTCTAGAAATAGTAAGTTTTGAGAATGTGGAACCCGAGCAGCACGGGTACCGGCCAGAACAGCAAGATGTGCACCCAGGTGCTGTTGTCGCGCCAGCGCCGAACCAGTGCCACTGGCAGGCGATGCCCTTGCGCGATCATCAGCCCCGACATGCTGCCCGCCAGAATCAGGCCGGTGAAACTCGCCATCAACAGGAAATTCAGCTGGCTGCCAAGCCTGCCTCCCGTATGCGCATAGAGTCCCGCCAGCACACCCAATCCGAGCACCACATGCAGCACGCGCCAGATGGCAAAATCGCCATAGCCAAGGCGCGACCAGCGCTTCCGGAATGAGAGAAGCAGGGCAAGTACGCTCAACCCGAGAATGGAAAATCCGCTGACCTGCTTATACAAACTCACCAGCCATAGCTCGTCCCAGCGCCACTGCAGCTGCACCGTCTTCGCAAAGGGGATGGCAGGCGCAACGAGTGCCAGCAAGGCGAGCGCCAGTGCCGCCGCGGCCGCGCCCTGGAGCGGACGATGCGCGCGCACCGGTTCTCGCATCACCGCGCCACCGGCCAGCTCGGCCAGCAACGGCTTGCACGAACCGCATACCGTAGAGGCACGCGTGCACGCTGCGAGTTGCTCGATCGAACGGCACCCGGCAGCCGCCGCTTCGCCAAGCTGACCGCGGGTAACGCCGGTGCAGTTGCAGACGACCGCGCTTGCCGGCCAGTTGACGACGCTGCTGGCTTCGCCCTCCTGCCACAGTGAGCCGGTACGGCGAAACCGCAACAGCTGCCATGGCAGTATCCGGTGATTGCCGCTGACCGCTTCCTGCAGCCGACGCAGGTCAGCGCCTTCGCCGACCGCCATCGCGCCAATCAGATGACCGCGCTCGACCAGCACCTTCCGGTAGATGCCAGTTTTTTTGTCTTCATAAGCCGCCGTGCTCGCCGAGCCGATACCGTCATGCTCGCCGACGCGGCCCACGCTGAACACCGGCATATCGAGCACTTTCAGGCGCGTTGCCTGTAGCGAACCGGCATAGCTGGCGTCGCCGCCGCATATTGCATGCACGACGACTGCCGCCTGTTCCAGGCCAGGGGCGACGATTCCGTACACTTGTTCGCGATGTTCCGCGCATTCGCCAACGGCGTAGATATGTGGATCGGACGTCTGCATGCGGTCGCTGACGCGAATGCCGCGCCCCACATTCAGGCCGGCCTGCAGGGCCAGGTCGGTGTTCGGCTTGATGCCGGCGGCAATCACGACGGTATCGCATTCGATGACATCGCCGGTGCGCAGGGTGATGCCGGTAACCGCTCCTTCACCATGCACGCGTTTCACTGCGGCGCCCGTCAATACCTGGATTCCGGCCGCCTCGACATGGGCGCGCAGCAGATCCGCGGCGGCCTGGTCCAATTGCTGCATCATCAGCCGGTCGTTGTTCTCGATGACCAGCACCTCGGTGTTGAAGCGCTGCATTGCGCGCGCCGCTTCCAGACCCAGCAGCCCCCCGCCCAGCACCACCGTACGGCGGCTGCGGATACGGCGTGCGAGCAGCCGCTGGGTATCGTTCATGTCACGGAAAACGTAGACATTGGCCTGGCCGATGCCCGGCACGTCCGGGATCCGCGGACGTGATCCGGTGGCCAGCACTAAGTGGGAATAGCGTTGCGTGCGCCCGGCCGAGTCTTCAATCTCCTGCGCGCCGCGATCGACATGCACCACTGCGCAATTGAGCCGCGCTGCGATCGCGGGTCCCTGCGGCAGTGCAAGCCCCTGCGTGAGCGTGGCCCAGCTCGCATCGCCGGCAAGAAAGGAAGACAGGCGCACGCGGTTGTATGGCTCCCATGGTTCGTTGCCGTAGATCACCAGCGGAATGGAAGGATCGCGACGATGCAAGTCCTGCGCAAGCCGCACGCCCACCGGCCCGGTGCCGATCACGACGACCGGCGCTTGGACAGCCTTTGTGTTTGGTATCGATTGCAGCATCACTGACACCCCTGACTCCCCCTGTGCACCACGTACAGACAAAAAAAATGCATCCGGCCCAGCGAGCACCGCTCGCCTGACTCGGACGCCTTTGTCCCGGAATCACGACCACCGTTGGTCGTAACTACTAGTTAATGTTGCGCCGCCGTTGGCGCCTGGACATACCTAGCGCAAGTAGCATGCCAGCACCAAATGCCGTATTCGGACGATATTCGCTTAATTCTTTTTAAATTCACGCACAGTTTTCGTGCAGTGCATTAAAAATGGGAAAATGATGACTAATCGATGTATTTCAAATTTCAAATGAGCATGATCTTTATATCCAATTTAATTATGATATTTATCTCCTATTCCATCGAAGCCGCGGACGCAGGCGCATCGCGTCCGCTGGCGCACAGGATGCCGATTCCGGGATCGCATGATGGAGGCTCGTTACGAAAGTGCGAATCGTCGTATTGCTGTCACCGCAATACGGCCTCGAATTTGTGGATAAGGATGTAGTGTGGGGAGGAGGGAGGAGTGGAGAGCCCCGCAACGCTTGAGAATTCCCAGGAATCTCAATGGCGGAAGGCGGTTTTCCCTGTCAGAGCAACTCCAGCCAACGACTGTCCGTGCGCACCAGATGGCGGCCACGGTCGAAGCGCGTATAGCCAACACGGTCAAAAAACTCCAGGACCTGAACCGCACGCTTTCGTCCGAGTCCGGTGGCATTGCGAAATGCCCCGGCGACGACCGTACCGGCGTTCTTGCTGGCGTCGACAGCGGCGAGCAAGGCCAGCTCGCGAATAGCCTCCGGATCATAGAACAGGTCATGCACGACCTGAAACGTCTCGCCATGACGCGCGAGCTTGCGCATCAGTTGCCGCACCTTGTCCTCCGGCACGCCATGCGCGCTCGCCAGCTCGCGCACCCATGGCGGATCGAAGCGCCCCGCTTTCATGTCCTGCTGCAGCGTCGCGGCGAGCGTGCGATCCGCGTCGTCGAGCGTCACGGTGTGCTCAGGCAGGTGCAGCCAGGGGCCGGTCCGGACGATCTCGCCGCGCGCGCAGGCGTCATCGACGAGCGCGCACCACAACGCGTCTTGCGCCAGCGGTGCAGCGATCCTGCGCAAGCGCGCCACCTCCGGGCCAAGCACATCCGGCGAGCGTTGGTGGAATTGCCGGAGCGCAGTGGTCAATCGCCCCGTCAGCGCCCGCCACGCCGCGCCGGACACCAGCAAGGCATCGTTGCCCGGAAGTTCGATCACGCGCGTGTCACACGGCAGCTCGATGGCCGCCGCCGGCATGCCGCTCAGGCGTTCCAGCAATGCGCGCGACAGCCCGTGTGGCGCCTGCTCGAGCAATGCCCCGACCGATCCGGTGTCAAGCATGGCCTGCATCGCGTCGAGCCAAGCCAGCCGCGCCGGGGAACGGCGCTTGCGCGCGGGCGCGAACGGATCCAGTACATCGCCGCCGCCGATGGTGCGGCTGGCCTGCGCGTTCCTCACGACAAAGGGATCGCCAGGCAGCGCGCATACCGGCCGCTCGAACACAAGCTGCACGCGCGCGCGCTGGCCGGGCGCAAGCGTCGGGCCATCGAGCAGCGCGACATGCGCCACCTGGTGCTGCGTGCCCAGGTGAACATGCATGGGCGCCCAGTGCTCCAGCGCAGGGGCGTCCGGCAACAGGGTCAGCATCACATCGATGCGCTCCGACGCCTGCGCCAGGCGCACATCGACCACCCAGTCACCGCGCTCGATCGCGCCCTTGTCGATGCCGGCCAGGTTCAGCGCGCAGCGCTGCCCCGCCCGCCCGACAGCAGCAGGACGATTCTGCGCATGGATGCCGCTCACGCGCACAGACTCGTTCTTCGGCGCGAGCAACACCCTGTCGCCGACATGGATGCGCCCGGACACCACGGTTCCCGTCACGATCGTCCCCTGCCCGGCAAGCGTGAAGACCCGGTCAACCGCAAGGCGGAACAGCCCGTCGTCGCGCTTCGTTCGCGACGCGGCCGCCGCCGCATGCAGGTGCCGCTTCAACGCGCTCACACCCGGGTCGTCGGCGCGCATTGCACAGGTTTCAAAAACCGGTGCGTCTTCCAGCATGCTGCCGCGCCGGAAAGACGCGATCTCCTCACGCACCTGCCGTAGCCGCACGTCATTCACGCGATCTACCTTGGTCAACGCGATCGCGCCGCGCCGGATGCCGAGCAGTTGCACAATGGCCAGGTGCTCGCGCGTTTGCGGCATCACGCCGTCATCGGCGGCGACCACGAGCAGCGCGAAGTCGATGCCGCATGCGCCCGCGGCCATGGTGTGAATCAGCTTTTGATGGCCCGGGACATCGACCAGGCCGAGCACGTCGCCGTTCTCGAGCGGCACGTACGCATAGCCAAGCTCGATCGAGAAGCCGCGCGCCTTCCTTTCCTCCAGTCGGTCGGTATCCATGCCCGACAGCGCCCTGACCAGGCAGGTCTTGCCATGATCGATATGTCCTGCCGTGCCGACGATCATGGCTGCGTCAGGTAGCCCGGCAGACTGACGTGACGGAGACCATCAGGGATGGTCGCCGGGGTATCCTCGTCGTGATCATGCATGGTCTCCCCTATCCTTGTTTGAATGGCCGATGAGGCTTGCTGAAGCGTGCTTCGATGCCGCTTTGCTTAGTGTTCCTGCATCGTTGGAGACAAGATAATTGCCTGGCCACTTAAGGTAAATTCAGCGATTCTTTGCGTGCCTATAAGCGATGCCTTATGTGAAAACGGAATGGACAAAATGACCCGCGAGACCTGGCTCAGCATGGACATTTTGTCCGTCGCGGAGGCCGCGCAGCGCTTGCCGCGTGCCCGAACCGCCTGACTACCCAAGGATGCCGTCACAGGCACAGGCCTTGCTCCAGCTGCCTGGATTGACAACTGCAACTGACACTGCCTGGTCAGGAGAAAATGAAAGGTCAGAGGCGCCACTCAATTCGTGTAGGCTTATGCGTTGAATTCTCTTCCGTCAGCCCGCAAACCGAATCGGTATAACCAACATGAAGAGTCCGATGCCTACAAAGATCCCCGAACCACAGGCCGTTTCCGGCACAGTCACCCGCAGCGCCATATTCATCGTTGCGACGCTCACCGACGGCGACGACCACGCCGGCACCGTCCGCGCTTGGTGTGCCGACGTTGCCGCCGTCGTGCGCGCGGTCGGCCATCGTGTGCCGTCAGGCAACCTGTCCTGTGTCTGCGGCTTCGGCGCCGACGCGTGGGACAGGCTGTTCGGCAAGCCCCGTCCCGCGGCGCTGCACCCGTTCCGGGAGTTCGGCACCGGCGATCGCGTCGCCATCGCCACGCCGGGTGACCTGCTGTTGCACATCCGTGCCGAATCGATGGACCTCTGCTTTGAGCTTGCCACGCAACTGCTCGGCAAGCTCGGCGATGCGATCCAGGTTGTCGACGAGGTGCACGGCTTCCGCAACTTCGACATGCGGGCGATGATCGGCTTTGTCGATGGCACGGAGAATCCGGCCGGACGCGAGGCGGTCGATTTCACGGTGATCGGCGACGAGGATGCCGAGTTTGCCGGTGGCAGCTACGTCATCGTGCAGAAGTATCTGCACAATATGACCGCGTGGAACGCCCTTCCCGTGGAGACACAGGAACTGATCATCGGGCGCAAGAAACTGTCCGACATCGAACTGGACGAAGAGGTCAAGCCATCGTCATCGCACAGTTCGCTGACTACGCTGGTCGAGAACGGGCAGGAAGTGAAGATCCTGCGTGACAACATGCCGTTCGGCCGCCCTGGCGCGGGCGAGTTCGGCACCTACTTCATCGGCTACGCCCGTTCGCCCGCGCCGATCGAGAAGATGCTCGAGAACATGTTCGTCGGATTGCCGCCCGGCAATTACGACCGGCTGCTTGACTTCAGCAAGGCGGTCACCGGCAGCCTGTTCTTTGTCCCGTCGGCCGACCTGCTTGAAGGGCTTGCGGACCGCGCACTCGCCCCTGCCTAGTGTCCTGTCGTCTCCTGCTCGAACGCCACCTCCGCGCGAAGGCTCGCCAGGTCGCGCCCGACCGTGGCAACCGCAAGCCTTTTATCCTTGCCCCAATAGGTCACCGTACAGTCATGCGCGGCGGGATCGCCGTCGACATCGAAACGATCCCATTGCTCCGCGTGGCCTACGTAGTTGATGGCCACATCATAGTGCTGGGTCCAGAAGAATGGCACGGCCGCAAAGCGTTGCCGCTGTCCCAGGATATTTCGCGCTGCCACCACGCCCTGGCGCTCGGCGACCACCCAGTGTTCGACGCGGATACGCTGGCCCGTTCCCGGGTCGGGCCAGCGCGCAATATCGCCCGCGGCATAGATGTCAGGTTCGCTGGTCTGGAGGAATTCATCGACCGCCACGCCCTTGTCCAGTGCGAGGCCGGCGTCCTGCGCCAAGGCCACGTCGGGGCGAACGCCGATCCCGGTCACGACCAGGTCGGCGGCCAGCTCCGCGCCGGTCGACAATCTCACCCGATCCGGCTGAATCTCTGCCACCGTGGCCCCGAGATGGAACGTTACCCCGTGCGATTCGTGAAGCGCCTTGATCATGTCGCCGAGCGTCGCGCCCAGGACCCGCTCCATCGGATGCGCTTCGGGCGCGACAACATGCACTTCCAGTCCTCGCGTTCGCAGCGCTGCCGCGACTTCCATCCCGATAAAGCTTGCGCCCACCACGACGCATCGGCGTGCCGTGCCGAGACGCGCGATCAGGGCGTCGCAGTCGGCCAGCGTGCGGAGCACGCTCACGTGCGGCAAGGTTGCGCCAGGAACGTCCAGCCGTATCGGCACGGCACCGACGGCAAGCAGAAGCGCGCCGTAGCTCACGTTGCTGCCGTCCGAGAGCGTGACGGATTTTTGCTCGGGGCTGAGCTTGACGACACGGCTGTCGGAGCGCACGTCGATGTCGTGATCCGCGTAGAACGTCGGTGGCCGCATTGGCAGCCAGTCCGCGTTTGCTGTCCCGGCGAGGTAGTCTTTCGACAGATTCGGCCGATCGTACGGCAATGAGCGATCGGCACTCAGCAGCGTGACGGGGCCGCTATAGCCTTCGCGCCGCAGGGTTTCGACCGCGGCAGTCCCGGCGGCGCCGCCGCCGATGATCACCACGGATTCAGGGAGCCGGGCCGAGGCAAGCCTCGGTGGCCGCACCGCCGGCAGCGCTTCGCGGACGAAGGCCTTCCCGTCTTGCTGTTCCACGCGCCAGCATTTCAGATCGTCCTGGGCGGGCGGCCCGAGGACCTCGCCGGTGCGAAGACTGAAGCAGGCGTGATGCCACGGACATCGGATCGTATCGCCGACCAGCAGGCCGTCCGCCAGTGGCCCGCCATAGTGGGTACAGGTCGCACCGATGGCAAACAGTTCATCAGCCCGACGCACAAGCAAGACCGGTTTGCCGCCAACCTGGCCTGTGACCGTGCCGCCGTCAGCAAGGTCAGCCAGCGGCACGCCTTGGGTGAGATCGGGCTTATCCGTGGAGGAAGAGCTTTTGGTCATGGCGTCTCTCCTTGCCGGTCATGGCACAGGGCCATTATCGACCTCGAGGCCGCCAAATGAAAGGCGCATGCAGCGTAACAAACTGCGCGACGGCACGGATATTATTCACGCATGGCCAGCCTCCTTTCCTGACGAAGGGTCATCCGGATGAATACCCCATGAACAGACCCGCCCGCTTCGCTATCGGCAAGCGCATCGCACCCGCACGCTTTCTGCTGTGCGGCGCCATATTGATCGTTGCGACCTTTGCCGCGGGTGCGCTCGGCGCAGAGCCACGCATCGCCCTGCTGATCGGCTTCGATCTCGCGGCCCTTGTCTTCCTTGGCGCCGCGCTGCCGCTGTTGCGCGCCGATGCTGCGGCCATGCGGCGCACGGCGGAACACAACGATGCCAACCGCACAGCGCTGCTCACGATCACCGTGCTGCTCTCGATGGTGATCCTGGTCGCAATCGGCACGCTGATCGCGCGCCCCGAGACACCGCACTGGGCCGACATCGCGCTGATCGTCGCCACGCTTATCCTTTCCTGGCTTTTTGCCAACACCGTTTTCACGCTGCACTATGCGCATCTCTACTACCTCCAGACCGCCACCGGCGACCAGGGCGGACTGCAGGTGCCGGGCGTGCAGCACCCCAGCTATTGGGACTTCCTCTATTTCAGCTTCACGCTGGGCATGACTTTCCAGACTTCTGACGTGACCATCGCCGGCGCACACATGCGCAGGGTGGTCCTGGGCCACTGCGTGGCCGCATTCCTTTTCAACATGGGGATTCTGGCGTTCACCGTGAACGCCCTGGGTGGCTTGTAGCCAACTTGGCCTTTCGCCCGAAGTGTTCCTGGACAAACTCCTTGCATCCCTCTGAATACTGTATATATTTACAGTACCTGTATGGATGAACAGTAAGAGTCCTGTCCATGGAACACCTGATCCGTGTGCAAAACGACTATGACCGCCAGGTGCTTGCCTGGCTGCGCGGTCGCATCGGCGATGCCGCGCTGCAGACCACGGCGCTGCGCCTGGGCGGCCAGCGCAAGCCTTATCTGTCAACGATCTGCCGCAACCTGGGCATCCGCCCGCCCAGCCGGCGCCAGTTCGCGGCCGAGGCGGCGCGCATGCACCGCGCGGTGGGCGATACCTACCTGGCCCGTATCCGCGAAATCCTTGGCCAGTCACCTGCCGAGGCTGCGCTGCGCCAGTAAGCAGTAGCCGATCACCGGCCATGCCGGCGCCACCAAGCTCGCGCCGGCCGTATCATGAAGCCCCGTTGCCGTCACACGGCACGGGGCTTTTTTCATCCCTAGCCAAGGCCGATATGAGCGAGCACCGCATCCCTACCGCCGCCCTGCACCAGTGGGTGGCCGATCTCTGGCTTGCCGCGGGCAGCAGCGCGCAAGAGGCGCGCCTGACGGCCGACCACCTGGTCGGCGCCAACCTGAGCGGGCATGACTCGCACGGCGTCGGCATGATCCCGCGCTATGTGCTGGCCTGGCAGGCCGACGAGCTGCAGCTGAACCAGCAGGTCAGCGTGCTGCACGATGCCGGCAGCATGCTGAGCCTGGACGGCAACCGCGGCATGGGCCAGGCGGTGACGGCGCAGGCCATGAACATGGCCATCGGCCGCGCGCGCGAGCATGGCGTCTGCGTGATGGGCCTGCGGCAGTCGCACCACCTGGGGCGCGTGGGCCACTGGGCCGAGCAGGCCACCGCCGCCGGCATGATCTCGATCCATTTCGTCAACGTGCTGTCCAAGCCCATCGTGGCACCGCACGGCGGCTACGATGCGCGCTACGGCACCAACCCGTTCACCATCGGCGTGCCGGTGGCGGGCGAGCCGCCGCTGGTGCTGGACTTCGCCACCAGCGCGATTGCGCTGGGCAAGGTGCGTGTGGCCCACAACAAGGGCGTGCCGGTGGCGCCCGGCTGCCTGCTGGACGCGCATGGCGAGCCCAGCGCCGATCCTGCCGTGATGTACCCCGCCGACGGCGCGCCGCAAGGCGCGCTGCGGCCCTTTGGCGAACACAAGGGCCATGTGCTGGCCGTGATGTGCGAGTTGCTGGGTGCCGCGGTCACCGGCGGCCACACCATCCGCCCCGAAACGCTGCGGCATGAGCACGCGGTCTGGAACAACATGCTGGCGATCGTGTTCGATCCCGCGCGCCTGGGCAACAGCACGTCATTCGGGCATGAGGTGGCGGCGTTCGCCGACTGGATGAAGGCCTCGCGGCTGCAGCCGGGGCAGGATGGCATCCGCCTGCCGGGCGAGCCCGAACGGGCCTGGCGCGCCGCCCGCGCCACTCATATGCCGGTCGACGCCGGCACGCTGGCGCAGCTGGACGACGCCGCGGCGCGGGTGGCGGCCGCGCGCGCCGGCGCGCAGCCTGCGCCGGGGCCGCTGTCTGCGCTGGCGTGCGACTGACTATCATCAGAGATGAACCCGGCGTCGTGCGCGACGCACGGCCGGCCTGGCGCCTGACCACTACCGGACACTGACATGAGCAAGATCGGCTTTATCGGACTTGGCGTGATGGGCAAGCCCATGGTGCAGCACCTTGTCGACGGCGGGCATACCGTGTTCGCCCATACGCGCAGCGGCGTGCCGCAGGACCTTCAGGATGCCGGCGTGAAAGCCTGCGCCAGCGCCGAGGAGGTGGCGAAGCAGTCGGAAACCATCATCCTGATGCTGCCTGACACGCCCGACGTGGAGCGGGTGCTGTTTGGCGAGAAGGGGGTCGCTGACGGCCTTGCCGACACGGCAGGCGGCATTACCGTGATCGACATGAGCTCGATCTCGCCGATCGCCACGCGCGAGTTCGCGCGCTGCATCGAAGCGCTCGGGGTCGACTATATCGATGCGCCGGTCTCCGGCGGCGAGGTCGGGGCCAAGGCGGGCACGCTGTCGATCATGGCCGGCGGCAAGCAGGAAGTATTCGACCGCGTGCTGCCGATCCTGCAGCTGATGGGCAAGAACATCACGCGCGTGGGCGAGGCCGGCGACGGCCAGGTGGCCAAGGTGGCCAACCAGGTGATCGTGGCGCTGACCATCGAGGCGGTCAGCGAAGCGCTGGTGCTGGCCGCCCGCGCCGGCGCCGATCCCGCGCGCGTGCGCGAGGCGCTGATGGGCGGCTTTGCCAGCTCGCGCATCCTGGAAGTGCATGGCGAACGCATGATCAAGCGCACCTTCGACCCGGGCTTCCGCATCGCGCTGCACCAGAAGGACCTGGAACTGGCGCTGTCCACCGCGCGCCAGCTCGGCGTGGGCCTGCCCAACACGGCGTCGTGCCAGCAGCTGTTCAATGTCTGCAGCGGGCTGGGCGGCGCGGGCTGGGATCATTCCGGACTGGTCAGGGCGATCGAGCACCTGTCCTCGTTCGCCATCGGCGACGAACCGCCCGCAGCCTGAACCACGCAGCGCCCACCGCCCACCCCGCCGCATGCCGCGCGCGAACACCGTGGTGCTGACCGCACTGGCGATGCTCGCCTTTGCCGGCAATTCACTGCTGTGCCGGCTCGCGCTGAAGGGCACCACCATCGACGCGGCCAGCTTTACGCTGGCCCGCGTCGCCGCGGCGGCGCTGGTGCTGTGGGTCATCGTCGTGGCGCGGCACCAGTTGGTGCGCACGGTCGTGGCGCAACGGCTGCCGCCGGTGGAAGGCAACTGGATTTCCGCGCTTGCACTGTTCTGCTATGCCGCGGCCTTTTCCTTTGCCTATGTGCGCCTCACCGCGGGGACCGGCGCGCTGCTGCTGTTCGCGGCGGTGCAGGCCACCATGACCGGCTATGGCCTCTATGCCGGCGAGCCCATGCGCCTGCAGCAATGGATTGGCCTGGCCCTGGCGCTGGCCGGGCTGGTGTGGCTGTTGCTGCCAGGGCTGGCCACGCCGCCGCTGCCGTCCTCGCTGCTGATGATCGCGGCCGGCATCGCATGGGGCGTTTATTCGCTGCGCGGCAGGCGCGCCGCGGATCCCGCTTCCACCACCGCGGGCAACTTCCTGCGCGCGGTGCCGATGGCGCTGGCGCTGGGTGCGGTGATGCAGGCGCAGCGTTCACTGGACGGCGCGGGGCTGGCCTATGCGCTGTTGTCCGGCGCCATCACCTCCGGGCTGGGCTATGTCATCTGGTATGCCGTGGTGCCGCAGCTGAAGGCCGCCATCGCCGCCACCGTGCAACTGAGCGTGCCGGTCATTACGGCGGCAGGCGGCATCGCGCTGCTCGGTGAAGCCCTGAGCCTGCGGCTGGCATTGAGCGCGGCCGCGGTGCTGGGCGGCATTGCGCTGGTGATCGCGGGCAAGCGCGGCTAAGGCGCTGGTACCTCAAACCCGCCTGCGTGGAACACCAGCGGCGCGCCCGGCGTCGATCCATAGGCCACCACCTCCACGACAAAGATCACGTGGTCGCCCACCACGCGCACCGAGTGGTGCCGGCAGATAAAGTACGCCAGCGTGCCGCCGATCAGCACCGTGCCAAACGGCCCGGGGCGGCAATCGACGCCCGCGAAGCGGTCAGCACCGCGCGCGGCGAAGCGCCGGCACAAGGCCTGCTGCCCGCTCCCCAGCACATTGATCGCGTGGCACGGCGCCGCACGCAGCGCCGCCAGGCTGCCGGAGCTGCGTGCCAGGCACCACAACAGCAACGGCGGTGCGAGCGACACCGAGGTAAAGGCATTGATCGTGACGCCGACCGGCTGGCCGTCGGCGTCCGCGGCCGTGACGATGGTAACGCCCGTGGCAAACTGCCCCAGCGCATCGCGCAAGGCCCGCCGCGCCGCGCCATCGTGGCTGATGGCGCGGGCCGGGTCGTCCTGGCCGCTGTCGTTGCAGGCTTGCGTGTCATACGGCAGCGGCGCCAGGGCGGGGATCATTGCGCGGCAGGCCGCACCTCGCCGGGCGGCGCATCGAGATCCTGCCCCAGTGCCATGCGCCCTGCGTACTCCTGCTGGGCACCGGCCTGCAGCGGATGGAAGCGCGCGCCCTGCGCATCGCGAAAGCGCCGCTCCAGCCCGGCATCGCGATAGAAGCCCGCGCCGCCGGCCAGGTCCATCGCCGCCTCGACCGTCGCCAGCACCGCGCGCGCGGCCAGCGTGCGGGCGCACATGATGCGGTTGGTGGTGACCGCGCCCGGCGCCTGCCCCGATGCCGCCGCGAACATCGCATCCAGCGCCAGCTGCGCGGCATCGGCCTCGTTGCACAGGCGCCCGGCGGCTTCCACCGCATGTGCGCTCAGGCGCCGCTGGCGCGCCAGCTGCAGCGCGATATCGCGCGCGGCCTCGGCCACGCCGACGTAGACCGCATAGATCAGCGGCAGCGCGATCATCGCCACCGTATGCATCATCGGATGCCACACGCCTTGGGGGCGGCGGGCGGCAATGGCGGTATCCGGAACCAGCACGCCTTCAAGCAGCACATCATGCGAGCCGGTGCCGCGCATACCCAGCGTGTGCCAGTTCGACAGCACGCGTACGCCCGGCGACTTCATCGGCAGCGCGAAATGCAGCACCGTGGGCCCGCTCTCCGGATCGTCATGGACGGCGCAGGTCATGAACAGGTCCGCCGCCGGCGCGCCGCTGGCGAAGATCTTGCGCGCATCCACGCGAAAGCCGCCATCCACGCGCGTAGCCTTGCCGCTGCCCTGCAGCCAGTCCGAACCGCCGCTGCCCAGCAGCACCATCTGCTCGCCCGCCACGCGCTTGAGCAGCCCCTCCACCGGCGCTTGCTGATTGCGCCAGCGCCACGCGGCCGTGGCCACCGGGTGGGTGTGCATGGCAAAGGCCAGCGCGGTCGATCCGCAGTACTTGCCCAGCTCGCGCAGCACCGCGCCCAGCTCCTGGTGCGACAGCCCGGCGCCGCCAAGTTCCTGCGGCACGGCCGCGGCAAAGAAGCGGTGCGCGCGCAGGTCGTCGTAGTTGGCGCTGACGAACTGCCCGCTGGCATCGATCTCTGGCGCGCGTGCGTCGAAGGTGCGGCCCAGGGTCGCGGCCAGGCCGAGCCAGTCGGCCTGTGCGCCTGCGCTGGCATCCGCTGCGGAAAGGGTTTCCATGGTGTTGTCTCCGGCTAGTCTGATACGTGCGCTGCGGCGTTGTATGGCGCCAGGCACGGTGCTAGTATCGGAGCCCGGTCCCCTTGCCCGTATGATCGGGCGTCCGGCTTTCTTGCGCGAAACACCGGATCTGGAGGAATGTGACCATGGATGCCTTGTCCGACCTCTTGCGCGCCGTGCAGCTCAGCGGTGCCGTGTTCCTGAACGGCGAGTTCAAGTCGCCGTGGTGCCTGATCAGTGAAGCGGATGCTGAATTGCGCGCCGCCTTCCTGCCCCGCGCCGACCGCGTCGTCTCCTACCACCTGATTACCGAAGGCGTCTGCTGGGCGCGCCTGGTCGACGGCACCGGCCCGGGCCTGCGGGTCGACACCGGCGAACTGCTGGTGGTGCCGCAGGGCGAGCCGCACGTGCTGGGCAGCGACCTGCGTCTGCAGCCGCTGCCGTCCGCTCCGCTGGTGTACGACATGCTGCGCAACAGTCCGGGCGAGGTCATGCGCGTTTCCTACGGCGGCGGCGGCGAGACCACGCGCATGGTGTGCGGCTTCCTGGGGTTCGACGACACCATGGGCAACCCCTTGCTGACGTCGCTGCCGCGGCTGTTCAAGGTGGGGCTGGGCAGCGGGCTGGAATCGGCATGGCTGGCGTCGGCGCTGGCCTTTGCCACGTCTGAAGCGGCGGAACCGCGTGCGGGCACCGCCACGGTGCTGGCCAAGCTGTCTGAGCTGCTGTTCGTGCAGGCAGTGCGGCGCTGCATCGACACCCTGCCTGACAATGAAAGCGGCTGGCTTGCCGCCCTGCGCGACCGCTATGTGGGGCGGGCGCTGTCGCGCATGCACGCGCGGCCCGCCTACCCGTGGACGGTCGATGAGCTGGCGGGCAACGTGGGCCTGTCGCGCTCGGCGCTGGCGCAGCGCTTTACCGACCTGCTGGGGCAGCCACCGATGCAGTACCTGGCGCACTGGCGGCTGCGCTCCGCGGCCGCCGAACTGCGCAGCGGCAACCGTTCCATCAGCGAGGTCGCGGGCGCGGTCGGCTACGATTCCGAGGCCGCGTTCAGCCGCGCGTTCAAGCGCGAGTTCGGCCTGCCGCCCGCCAGCTGGCGCCGCAACCACATCGATGCGGCGCAGGCGCCGGCGGCGGCCGCACATTGAATTCGCCGTGACAAAGACAACGGCCCGCGTCACCAGACGCGGGCCGTAGCAATGCCAGGGCGGCAGGCAGCGGGACTTACATCTTCTGCTTGGTGCTTTCCGCCGCGCCTTGTACCTTCTCGCCGCCGCGCTCGATATCCTTGCCTGCGCCGGCCATGGTATTGCAACCCGTGACCAGCATCACGCCAGCGAGGGCAAACAGTGCAAATAGCTTTCTCATGACGATCTCCTTGCTTCGTGTGGATGCGACATGCGCCGCCAGGATGGAGTGGATCGGAATGGCTTGGGACCGGGCAGCCGCTTGCCCGACCGGCAATTGGATCGTAGCAACGCACCGCAGCGCAAAAAGTCGGCTTTCGTCCTACCGGGATGTCAGCCGACGGCGCGACCGGCCGTCACCGCGTGCGCGCTTGTAGGACATCGACGGATACCCGCGGCGGCGCCGTCGCTTAAAAATCAAATGCCAGCCCACGCCCTCCGGAGAACACCATGACGTCACGCAGCATCCACGTGCTTCCCGCCGCAACCGACAACGCCGAATACGCCGGCGACGGCGGATGGGCACTCACCATCGAAGGCCTGGAGAACGGTGGCGACGACACCGCGCTGCATTTCCCGACCCAGGAAGCCGCGATCGCGGCCGGCTGGATGCGCGCGCGCGCGGATGGCCTGCCGTTGTGCATCCACGGCCGCGATGGCCTGGTGCGCGAACGCAAGATCTATTGCCGGGACGCACGCGGCACCGCCCGCGTCGGCTACTGACCACCCCGGCCACCGTCAACCGCCGGTTCCCCCTGCATCCCCCGGGCCCGCGGCGAACGCGGGCCACAACAATCCATTGCGGGAAACACATTGAATGAAATCAATGTGTTACGTCTGCGCTCGTGAAAGCTACGGGTCTGTCACCGATACTGGAATCAAGGCAGCACGCCATTATCCAGGACCAACCGAGACCCCCATGCGCCTGTTCCTCAGGTATCGCCCGCTGGACATCTATCCCGACCCGATCGACGCCAGGGTTGCCGAACTGCACGAACTTGCCGAAGACATCCATGCCAGGCACGCGCGCAAGTGGCGCCGGCATGGCACGATGCTGACCCCGCGCGACCGCGCGGATCGCAGATTTCCGACCGGCGACCCGGAAACGCGGCATTAGCCTAGGGACGATTCCTCTCTCTGCGCTAGGAAATGTGAACAAGTGTCATATCCGGTTGGCAAGGATATGACCCCTGCGAAAGAATGGGTACCGTACGCGGCAGGCTCGATTGGCGAGCCCACCGCTGTACCCTTTTTCCTGACGCAGCGAAATGAATCGAACCACCCGGGAATGCGTGATGGCGTTGATTTCCAGCCTGCGTGCCAAGGGGCCCATGCCCCGGCACCAGCTTGCCGCCGCCAGCCGCCTGAACGCCGCGGAACTGACGCGCGCGCTGAAGTCCGCCCGCCAGATGGGCGTAGTGGCCTACGCCGGCGAGCCTGAATGGCCGGCAGAGGCCGATACCCCGCTAGTGCTGACCGGCCGGCCTTTGCCGCCGCCGCGCCGCGTGGCGCCGGCACCGCGCGAAAGCAAACCGCATTTCGAGCCGCTACTGGATGTCTGGGGCATTGCGCGCCCCACGGCGCTGCGGCGCGGCCATCCGTCGTAGCGTCTTCGCCGCATGCCGAGGTCTTCCGACCCGCCCGCGCCGGCATGCCGTTCTTACAAAGGGCAGGTAAAGCGCACACGCGCCTGAGCCGCCCACGGCTCGCCCTTATCCCCTGGGGCATTGCCTGCACGCCTGGACCACCCCGCTTGGCGCACCGGTACGGAACTTGCGCGACGTTTCTGGCTGAACCTCCCCGAAGCGTGCGACATGAGGCAACACAACCCGCCCGGCTCCACCGCGTCTCCCGCCACTGGCCCTCCGCATGATCACCAGGCCCCGGCCGCCTTTACGCCGGAGCCGGGGCGCAACTGCTGGCGCGTCGAGCCCTGCCAGCGCTTTGCCATGCTGGTCGACGCCGACGCCTACTTCCGCGCGTTGCGCGAAGCGCTGCCGCGCGCCGAGCACACCATCTTCATCCTGGGATGGGATATCGACAGCCGCATGGAACTGGTGCCGCAGGGCGCACAGGACGGCCTGCCGGTGGGCCTGCGCGACTTCCTGTGCGCGCTGGCGGACCAGCGCCCTGAGCTGCGCATCTATATCCTGAGCTGGGACTACGCCATGGTGATGGCGATGGAGCGCGAGTGGCTGCCGTCGGCCAGCGCGCACTGGCAGGCGCACCGGCACCTGGCGTTCCGGCTTGATGGCAACCATCCCCCGGGCGCCTCGCACCACCAGAAGGTAGTAGTGATCGACAACAAGCTCGCCTTTGTCGGCGGGCTGGACCTGACGCTGCGCCGCTGGGACGACAACCGCCATGCCCCCGGCGCGCCGTTGCGCATGGCCGAAGGCAAGCCCTACCCGCCCTTCCATGACGTGCAGTGCGCGCTCGACGGCCCCGCCGCCGCGGCGCTGGGCACCCTGTGCGCGGCGCGCTGGCTGCGCGCCAGCGGCAGCGAGCCGCGCCCGGTTGCGGCCACCTCGTCAGACCCGTGGCCGCCAGGCCTGGCGCCGGAGCTGACCGATGTGCGCGTCGCCATCGCCCGCACCATGCCCATGTGCGAGGACGAGCCCGGTGTCAGCGAGATCCGCATGCTGCTGCACGATGCCATCGCCTCGGCCCGGCACAGCATCTACATGGAGAACCAGTACTTCAGCTCGCGCGAGATCGCCAACGCGCTGGAGGCACGGCTGGGGCACGAGGACGGCCCCGATATCGTGCTGGTGTCGAGACGCAACGAGAGCGGCTGGCTGGAAGCGCACAGCATGGGCGTGCTGCGCGCTCGCCTGTACCGCCGCCTGCGCGCGGCCGACACGCACGAACGCTTCTGCCTGTACTGCCCGTCGATTCCCGGCCTGATGCCCGAATGTGTCAATGTGCATAGCAAGGTCACGGTGATCGACGACGACCTCATCACCATCGGCTCGTCCAACCTCAGCAACCGCTCGCTGGGGCTGGATACCGAGTGCAATGTGGTGGTGATGTCGGGCGGCGACCCGCGCGTGCAGGCGGCCATTGCCGCCATGCGCGCACGGCTGCTGGGCGAGCACCTGGATGTGGCACCTGAAACCTTCCAGGCCGAGGTCGCCGCCACCCGCAGCGTGCTTGCGGCCATCCGCAACCTGCAGCGCGCGGACGGGCGCTCGCTGGAAGCCTACGAGCCGCCGTTGCCGGACGATGTCGATGCCGCTTCGCCGGCGGCCAACCTGCTGGACCCGATCGAGCCGATCGACAGCGACCAGGTGCTGGCCGAGTTCGTCAGCCATGAGGCACGCCCGCGCGTGCTCGGGCGCGTCGGGATGATGGTGGTGCTGGCGCTGATGCTGGCGGGGCTGGCATTTGCATGGCGCCATACGCCGCTGCGCGAATGGGCGGACTTCCGCGCGCTGCTCGGCGTGGTCGAGCAGCTGGACGAGATGCCGCTGGCACCGCTGGCGATGATGGGCGTCTACCTGGCCGGCGCGGTGACAATGCTGCCGGTGACGCTGCTGATCCTGCTGACCGTGGTCATATTCGGCCCGCTCTACGGCGCCGCGCTGGCGCTGTGCGGCACCGTGCTGAGCACCGGCGCAGGCTACCTGGCCGGCCGCTTGCTGGGGCGCAATACTGTGCGCCGCTTTGGCGGCAGACGGCTGAACCGGGTCAGCCAGCAGTTGGGCAAGCACGGACTGGTGGCGATGGTGGTGCTGCGGCTGGTGCCGATTGCACCGTTCGCGCTGGTCAACCTGGTGATCGGCGCATCGCGCATCGGCCTGCGCGACTGCCTGGTCGGCACCGCGCTGGGCATGCTGCCCGGCATCGTGGTCGCTGCCTGCCTGGTGAACCGGGTCGCCGCCGCGGCGCGCGATCCGGGCCTGTTCACGTTCGCCTTGCTGGCGCTGGTGCTGCTGGTGCCGGCGTCGCTGCTGCTGGTGCTCCGCCGCCGGCGCCGGCGCCATGCCGGGGGCAGCGCCGCGCACCCGCACGACGATCCGCCCGGCCCGCGCGGCCGGCTGGCACGGCTCGCGGCCCAGCGCCGCCAGGCTTAACGCTGGCGGCGATAGCTGGCGTTCATGAACTGGGTCCACTCGCCGTTCTCGCCCAGCATGTAGGACGTCAGCGTGCGGTGGTCGTCGTCGGTGAAGGTGATCACGTCGCGGTACTGCGCCATGCGGCCATTGCCGGAGCAATCCGGCCCCTCGGCACGCAGCGTCAGTTGCTGGCCGCCGGCATCGAGGTCGCCTTCATAGATCCACAGGTGCGTCATCATCGAGCCGATGAAGGTCCCGACGAAATGCTTGCGGGCGGGATCGTAGCCCAGCGTCATGACCGTGGTGGACGGGCCGCAGCCGGGCATGTCGCCCTGCGTCACGCACTGGACCCAGACGTCGCCGACGCTGCTCACGCGCTCGGGAATCTCCCACTTCTGCACCGGCTGGTCCGGCCCCATCGATGCCTCGCCTTCGGCGATCCAGTTGCCCACCAGCCGTTGCAGCCAGCGGTGCTCCTTCTGCGCTTCGGTCTTCATTCGCGGTCTCCTTGGATTGCACCCACAGATGTTTGTGGATGCCGTACACATAGCCTAGCAAATGAAATGGACAGCGTCCACTTTTACCTGGGATTTGCTGTGCCGCGCTGGCCTGCCGGGACCTAGTGCTGCGGCAGCCTGACCTTGGGCACCACGAACTGGTTACCCGGGGCGCGCAGCACGTCGCACTGGACCTTGGCCTTGCGCACGGCGCCGTCCTGCGCCAGGTATTCGACGTCGGCCACCACGCTGTAGGCGTCTTCGGCCACCTTGCGGGCCTTGCCGCTGACCCACTTGAAGCTGGCGGGATTGGGCAGCGCTGCCTTGACCGCCTTCATGCAGGCGACCGGGGCCTCCGGGGCCTCGTCCTTGCCGCGCGGCTTTGGCGCTTCATCCTGCCCCGCGGCCAGCGCCGCCGACGCGCACGTGACCGACAACGCCATCACCAGCGCGGTGGACAGGGAACGCGGGAAAAGCGGCGAAAGCATCTTGGACTCCTGGGCTGGGGCAGAACTGGGCGCCACATTCTAACGCCAGCGCCGATGCCGTTCAGGCCACGGCACCGGCACAAAAGTTCCCCCGGCGCCACTGCCAGGCGACGCTAGCGCCGCACGCAGGCTTTGTAGGTGAACTTGTCGCCACGAAACATGAATTCGGAGAAGGCCAGCGGCTTCTCGTCGATGTCGTGCGGCGTGAACCGGATGCGCAGCAGCGGCTCGCCCGGCGCCACCTTGAGCCGGCGCGCGGTTTCGGCATTGGCAGGGATTGCTGCGCTCTCCGTGTGCAGGTACTTGAGGCGATAACCCAGGCGGGCCTCCACGATCATCAGGGCATCGTGGTTTTCCAGGTCGTGCTCCAGAATCGCGCGCATCAGCGGTTCGGGCGCCATCGTCATGCCGACCGCCACCGGCACGCCGGCCACTGACTTGAGCATGGTCACGCACAGCAGCCTGGTTCCCGGCGGCAGGCGCAGCGCATCGGTGGCGATGGCCGGCGCCGCGATCAGCCGCGTCGACAGCAGCTTGCCGTGCGCTTCGTGCCCGCGCGCGCGCATGTAGTCGAAAAAGCCAGTCAACGGCCCCAGGTCCGCCTGCCCCGCCGGACGGCTGACAAAGCTGCCCTTGCCGTGCACCGTCTCGATCAGCCCTTCGGCAAGCAGCGATGCCAGCGACTGGCGCACGGTGATGCGGCTGACGCCGAATTCAGCCATCAGCTCAGACTCAGACGGCAGCTTGATGCCCGGAGTCCATTCGTTGTTGACGATGCGCTGGCGCAGCGCGCCTTCGATCTGCTTGAAGCGAGGCAGGGAGCTTGTTGTCACGAGATTGGCGGTGTTCACGGCATGTCCGATGCGGGCTTCTACTTATCATAACAACATTGACTCATCATAACATGTCATGACAACATGCTCGGACACACCAATGACAAGATTCGCGGCGCCGTCTTGGAAGTCATGGCGCACGCATACGGAGACAAGCGATGCCAGACCTCTGCGCCCTGTTGCAGCCGCGCACCATCGCCGTGATCGGCGCCTCCACCCAGCCCGACAAGGTGGGCGGCATGCCGGTGCGGCTGCTGAGCGAACTGGGCTACGCCGGCCGCATCATTCCCGTGCATGCCACGGCGCGCGAAGTACAGGGGCTGGCTGCGGTGCCCTCGCTGGATGCGCTGGACACACCGGCCGACCTCGCCATCGTGGCGCTGCCGGTCAGTGCCAGCCTGGACACCATGCGCCAGCTGGCGCGCAACGGCACGCGCGCCGCGGTGTTCTTCACTTCGGGCTTTGCTGAAACCGGCGGCGACGGCATCGCCATGCAGGCGGAACTGGCGGCACTCGCGCAAGCGCACGGCATCACGCTGCTGGGGCCCAACTGCCTGGGTGCGATGAACCTGCGCGAGCGCGTCTTTGCCACTTTCTCGCCGATGCCGCTGAGCGGGCTGCCGCCGCTGGGCGAAGTCGGGCTGGTCAGCCAGAGCGGCGCCTTCGGCGCCTATGCCTTTGGGCTGGCGCGCGAGGCATCGCTGGGGCTGAGTCACTGGGTCACCACCGGCAACGAAGCCGGCCTGCACGTGGCCGACGTGATCGAATGGCTGGCGCACGACGACGCCACCCGCGTGATCCTGGCCTACCTGGAAGGCTGCCGCGACGGCACCCGCCTGCGCCGCGCGCTGGCGGCGGCGCGTGCCGCGGGCAAGCCAGTGGTGGTGACCAAGGTCGGCACCACCGAGGCCGGGGCCCGCTCCGCGCAATCGCACACGGCCAGCCTGGCCGGCGAGGACGCCGTCTACCAGGCGGTCTTCGACGAGTACGGCGTATTCCGCGCCCATACGCTGGATGACTTCTTCCGGCTGGGCTACGTGCTCTCGCGCGGGCGTCGGCCGACGCGCTGGCAGCCCTCGGCGAAAGAGCCGGAAAGCGCCGTCACGCCGGTCGCATTGGTCACGGTTTCGGGCGGCGTCGGCATCATGATGGCCGACCAGGCCGAGGCGCTGGACCTGCCCCTGCCGCCCATGCCGGAAGCCGCGGCCACTGCGCTGCGCAGCGCCATCCCCTTTGCTAGCACCGCCAATCCCATCGATGTCACCGGGCAGATCGTGGCGCAGCCGGAAGTGCTGCTGGACGCGATTGCCGCCGCGGCGCAAAGCCCCGACTACGGCAGTGTCGTCGCCTTCCTGGCGGGCGGCGTTGGTGCGCCGCGCATCTGGCCTGGCCTGCAGGATGCTGTCGAGACCCTGAACAGCAGCGGCACCGCGGCGCCGCTGCTGTTCAGCGGGCTGGTCGATGACGAAAAGCGCCGCTGGCTCGAAGCGCGCGGCGCGCTGGTCTTCCGCGAACCCGCCCAAGCGGTGCAGGCCGTGGCCGTGCTGGCCCGCGCCGCCGCGCAGGCAGCGGCAGCACATGCGAAGCCCGCCGTAGCTGCCGCGGCCCTGGCTGCGCCGGACCTTCCGCGCGACACTACGTCGCTGTCCGAGTTCGAAGCCATGCAGTGGCTCAACGCCTGCGGCATCCCCACCGCACCCCACGGACTGGCGCGCGATGCCGACGAGGCCGTGCGCATCGCCGAAGGCATCGGCTACCCGGTTGCCGTCAAGCTGTGTTCGCCCGACATCCTGCACAAGAGCGACGTAGGCGGCGTGGTGCTGAACGTGGCCGATGCGCAGGCGGTGCGTGCGGCGTTTGCGCAGGTGCAGGCCGCCGCTACCAACCACGGCAGCCCGGCGCGCTTCGAGGGCGCGCTGGTCGCCGGCATGGTGCGCGGCTGGGGCGAGCTGATGGTGGGCGTGCGGCGTGACCCGGTCTTCGGGCTGGTAGCGCTGGCCGGCATCGGCGGCACGGCAGTTGAGATCTTCCGGCAGACCGCGTTCGGCCTGGCCCCGCTGACCCATGCCCGCGCCTGCACCATGCTGCGCGCAAGCCGAGCCGAAGCGCTGCTGTGCGGCCATCGCGGCCATCCCGCGGTCGACGCCGATGCCGTGGCCGAAGTGCTGGTGCGCGTGTCGCAGGCCGCCGCCGCACTCGGGCCGCGGCTGGACACGCTGGAGATCAATCCGCTGATCGTCACCGCCCAGGGCGTGGTCGCGGCCGATGCCGTGGTCACGCTGCATGCCGGGGACGGCATCAACGAGTAAAGCAAAACCCGACGGAGACAACGCCATGAACCAACCCGCTGCGCCCTTCCTTGCCGGCGCACCCATCGACACGCCCCAGGAAGCCCTCACCGCCGCGGCGGCGTTGCCGCTGGTGCTCGCCACCTATCCGCTGTTTGAAAGCCTGCGCACCTGCCGGCTGCAGACCTCCGTAGCCCAGGCCACCGGCTACGGCCGTGCCCCCGTCAACGTGCTGTCGGCCAGCACCCACCAGTGGACACACAAGGACCGCGACATCGTCACCCCGGCCAATGACCTGCTCTACTTCTGCGCCTGGGTCAACCTGGCCGACGGCCCGGTCACGCTGCACGTGCCGGCGCTGCCGGACGCCAGCCGCTATTACGTGGTGGAGCTGCTGGACGCCTGGACCAACAACTTCGAGAACCTGGGCCCGCGCAACGTTCCCGCGGCCGGCGCCGACATCGTGCTGGCCGGCCCCGGGCAGCAGGCCGAAGGCGACCACGTGGTGCGCTGCCCCACCGCACTGGTCTGGCTGCTGGGCCGCGTGCTGGTGACGGGTGCCGACGATCTGCCGGCGGCGAGCGCCTTCGAGAACGGCTTCTACCTGTCCGGCGGCGCCAGGATGCAGCCCGCCTGCGTGCGCGACTGGCAGGAGGGCGGCGAGCCCGCGCTGGACTTCTTCGCCAACATCTTCAACGCCCTGCGCGAGTATCCCGCCGAGCCTTCCGCCGCCGGCCTGCTGTCGCTACTGCGCAAATGCGGCATCCGCGCCGGCGACGCCGTCGATGTGGGCGCGCTGCGGCCTGCGGTGCAACAGGGCCTGGTCCGCGCCTGGCACGAAGGCATGGCCCTGATCGAAGCCAACACCCGCAGCCATGCGCGCAAGAGCTGGACCTACAGCCTGCTGCTGGGCCGCTATGGCGACGACTGGATGCAGCGCGCGGTCACCGCGATGAAGGGCCTGGGCGCACTGCGCGCCGACGAGGCCGTCTATGCCGCTGCCGACTACGACGCCGACGGCGAACTGCTGCACGGCCGCCACGCCTACGCCCTGCACTTCCCCGCGGGACACCTGCCGCCGGCGCAGGCGTTCTGGTCGGTCTCGCTCTACGGCGCCGACCGCTTCTTCACCGACAACGCCATCGGGCGCTATGCGCTGGGCGACCGCAGTCCCGGTCTGCAATACGATGTCGACGGTGGCCTCACGCTGACCATCTCGCACCAGCGCCCCACGCAGGCGCAGGACAACTGGCTGCCGGCACCGGACGGCCCGTTCTACCTGATCCTGCGGCTCTACCACCCGACCGATGGCTTCATGGCCGGCGGCTACGTGATCCCGCCCTTGCGGCGCATTGCCTGATGGAGCGCGCCATGGAACACCACGACAACCTGCTCGGCACGCTGGCGTGCGACGCGGTGCGCTACACGCTGCCGCTGTACGAGATGGCGCGCATGCGCGCCGCCACCTGCCCGCGGCGCGATGGCGCCGGGGTCTTTGCCGGCGACGGGCCCGACACAACGCTGCGCTGGATCAACACGGTCACGCACGTGCGCACGCTGCTCGGCCCGCAGCACCGGCAGGTCGTCACGCCGAACAACGACACGCTCTACACCAACGCGTGGCTCGACCTGTCCGGCGGCCCGCTGCTGCTCGACGTGCCCGACTGCCACGGCCGCTACTACGTGCTAGGCCTGCTCGACGCCTATACCAACCCGTTCGGCTATATCGGCACCCGCACCACCGGCACGCAAGGCGGCACCTGGCTGCTGCATGGGCCAGCCTGGCGGGGCGAGGTGCCGGCCGGCGCAACGCCGCTGCCCTGCCCCACCAACGCGGTCTGGATCATCGGCCGCATCCTGGCCGATGGCGAAGCCGATTTGCCGGGTGCACATGCCCTGCAGGGCGGCATCCGCCTGCGCCGGCCAGACGGCACCAGCGCAGCAACCGTGTTCGATGCTGGCATGCAAGCCGGCGAGCGGCCGGCCGATCCCGACCGCTACGCCGCCGTCGTCACCCGCATGCTGCGCGAGAACCCGCCACCCGCGGCCGAAGCGGAACTGGTCCGCAGCTTTGCCCCGGCCGGCATCGGCAGCAACGCGCCGCTGACCGGGGCACAGCGCGCGGCGCTGGCCACCGCGCTGACGCAGGTCGACGCGGAACTGGCCGCGCCCAGGGTCTCCGCGCTGGGCGGCGGCTGGTTCCTGCCGGTGGAAATCCGCACCTCGTTCGGCACCCACTACGCTCTGCGCGCCGAAGTGGCGCGCAACTACATCGGTGCGCTGGGCGTTGAGGAAGCCATGTACCTGATGGCCGATTGCGATGGCGACGGCTTGCCGCTGGACGGCAGGCGCCAGTATGAACTGGTGTTTCCCCGGCAAGGACTACCCCAAGTGGGCGCATTCTGGTCGCTGACCATGTACCGTAAATCGGACTGCATGCTGGTCGAGAACCCCCTGCAGCGCTACTCGCTGGGCGACCGCTCGCCGGCCCTGCGCCCGGCGCCCGATGGCAGCCTGTGCATCGTGCTGGGCGCGCAGCCACCTACGGAGAACGCCCTCGCCGGCAACTGGCTGCCGGCCCCCGCTGAGCCGTTCTATGTAGCGTTGCGCCTCTACGTGCCCGGCGCCACGCACCTGGAACGCAGCTTCCGCTATCCACCCATCCGCCGCATGAAGGAAGCATCATGAATCGGACCTCAATCTTCGCCCGGGCCGTGCTGACGGCCGGCCTGGCGATGCTGTGCCTGGCCAGCCCGGCGCAGGCGCAAACGTATCCGTCGCGGCCGGTCAAGCTGGTGTCGCCATATGGCGCCGGCGGCTCCAATGACATCTCTGCCCGCATCCTTGCCGAGGCACTTGGCCACAAGCTGGGCCAACAGGTGGTGGTGGAGAACAAGCCTGGCGCCGGCACGCGCCTGGCCACCGAGCAGGTGGCCCGTGCCGCGCCGGACGGCTACACGCTGCTGTGGGCTGCCGCGCCCTTCGCCATCAATACCGCGGCAGGCATCGCCCAGCGCTACGACGTCCACAAGGACTTCGTGCCGGTGGGACCGCGCGTGCTGGGCCCGGTCTTCCTGATCGTCAATGCCAGCTCGCCGGCTCGCACCGTGCCCGACTTCGTGCGCATGGCCCGGGACAAGCCGGATGGCGTGACGCTGGCCTCCCCGGGCGCAGGCTCCGGCCCGCACCTGACCGCCGAGCTATTCGGGCAGGTCGGCAAGTTCCAGCTGCTGAATGTCCATTACCGCGGCGACGCCACCGCCTATACCGAACTGCTGGCCGGCCGCGCGGACGCCACCCTGACCGCCATCACCTCGGCGCTGCCCTTTATCAAGGCCGGCAAGCTGCGCGTGCTGGCAGTGGCCTCGGAACAGCGTTCGCCGGTCTATCCGGATGCGCCCACCTTTGCCGAGCAGGGTTACCCGGGCATGGTCGGCTACGGCTGGTTCGGCCTGGTCGCGCCGGCCGGCACGCCGCCCGCCGTCTCCGAGCGCCTGAACCGCGAGGCATCGGCCGTGCTGGCCGATGCCGAGATCCGCAAGAAGCTGCTGGGGCTGGGGCTCGAGCCGCAGCCAGAGCCGGGCAGCGCGTTTTCCGCCTTCATCGACCAGGAGATCGGCAAATGGGGCAAGCTGATCAAGGCGCGCGGCATCAAGCTGGAGTGAGACTTCCCCTTCGACGTAGGGCAACACGGACCATCCATCCCAAGGAGACAACGCCATCATGACGACCGCTGCCCACCTGCTGCGCGGCCCGCTGCTGCAAGCCGCCCTGCCCCTGCTCACCGTGCTGGCCCTGGCCGCCGCGCCCGCCCCGGCCGGCGCACAGGGCGCCTACCCGGCCAAGCCCATCCACCTGATCGTCGCCTACCCGCCGGGCGGGCTGACCGACACGCTGGCGCGCACCATCGGCGATGGCCTGTCGCGCCAGCTCGGCAAGACGGTGGTGGTGGAGAACAAGGGCGGTGCCGGCGGCATCATCGGCACCGACTACGTCGCCAAGTCGGCGCCTGACGGCTATACGCTGCTGATGACCATTCCCGGCCCGATCACGTCCAACCTGGCGCTGTACAAGAAGCTGCCCTACGATCCGCGCACTGAGCTGCGCCCGATCTCCGACATCGCCACCGCGCGCACCGTGCTGGCGGTCAACAGCAGCGTGCCGGCCAAGACCGTTGCCGAACTGCTGGCCTATGCCAAGGCATCGCCGGGCAAGCTGCGCATGGGGTCGTGGGGCGCGGGCACGCAGCCGCATACGATCCAGACCTACATCGCCAGGCAGTACCAGGCTGACATGCTGCATGTGCCCTACCGCGGCGAAGGACCCATGGTGACCGACCTGCTCGCCGGCCAGGTCAACGTGACGGTGGGCTCCGTGACCGCGCTCAAGCAACACTTCGCCACCGGCAAGCTGCGGCCCCTCGCTGTCACCGGCACGCGCCGCGCACAGGGCCTGCCAGACGTGCCGACCTTCGCCGAGGCCGGCTACGCCGACGAACCGTTCCGGCTGACCGGCCCGATCACGCTGATGGCGCCCGCGAAGACGCCGCAGGACATCATCGACCGCCTGGGCCGCGAGACCGCCAGCCTGGTCGCCAGCGCCGACATGCAGCGGCGCATCGTGGACATGGGCGCGGAACCGCTCGGCAATACCCCGGCACAGGCAGAGGCGGCGTACAAGGCGTACCTGCCGGTGGTGCTCAAGCTGACGGCGGATACGGGGGTGACACTCGACTGAGCTACGCGGCGGGCGCCTAGTCCACGGTTGCGTATTCCAGCGTCTTCGGCGTCTTGATGATGACCTCCGGCTGGTCGCCAACCACCACGGTATCGTCCAGCCGGAAGCCGCCAAGGCCGTAGACATAGAGGCCCGGCTCCGCCGAATACACCTCTCCCGCAAGCAGCGGGCGGGTATTGAAGGCCATGTCCTCCGGGTATTCATGCAGCATCAGACCGACCGCGTGGCCGGTGCGATGAAAGACATAGTCCCCGCAGCCGGCCTGCTCGATCACAGCCTGCGCGGCCGCATCCATGTCGCAGACGCGCTTGCCGACCACCGCCGCGGCAACGGCAGCGTCGGTGGCCTTTGCCGCAACCTGGTAGAACCGCGCCTGCTCGTCGCCGGGCCGGCCGCAAAACCAGGTGCGCTCATTCTCGACATACAGCCCGTTCAGGCGCGGCAGCACCAGGTTGACGATGGTGTCGCCGGCGGAAATCCGTGCGCCGCATCCGGCGCCATCGCCATGCGGCGATGCCGAAGCTGGCCCGGTCAGCGTCCAGCATTTGAGGATGTCGAAGTCCTCGCCCGGAAAGCGCCGCGCCGCCTCCTCCGACATCAGCGCCGCCATGGCGTGGTCAAGCTCCTGCACCAGCCGGCCTGGCCGGAAGTTCTCGCGGTAGCGATCCTGCACCCAGTCCGTCAGCGCACCTAGCTCGCGCATGACCTGCAGCTCCTCCGCATGCTTGACCCAGCGCAGGCTGCGCATCTCCGCCATGGCGGGCCGCAGCGTGAGTTCAGGCAGGCAGCGCTGCGCACCGGCCAGGATCGGATGCTGGACGTCGACCGCAATCCGCGACATGCCGAGCCCCCTGGCCCCCAGCAGCGCGGCAACCACTTCCGGCAGCTGCGCAGGCAGCGGCAGGCGATTCGAGACACGGGGATGCTCGGCGTAGTAGGTGACATCGGCAAGCCAGACCGAGCCCTTCCCGGTCGCAAAGCGCATATGGTTGGTCGACAGCTCGTTCATGACCGCGAAGGTGTCGCCATTGCGCGGCACCACCACGAACACCGGGCGCTCCCACGGCCAGACATCGAGCTGGAAATTGGTCGCGTACTGGAAGAAGTCAGGCGTGCCGAACACCAGCGCATCGACGCGCAGCTTGTCCATCAGCCTGTGCATCGCCGCCAGGCGATAGCCTTGTACGGCCTTGGTGAGATGTGCCATGGCAGCGGTCCTCAGAGAGAAATGGCAAGGTTGCGGATGATCGGGCCCCAGGTATCGGCGTCGCGCTTCATATAGCGCTCCACCTCGGACGGCGGCCCCTTGATTGCATCCAGGAACTGGAAGGCAAGCTTCTCCTGGAACTGCGGGTCGTCCAGGATCTGGTTGATGTCGGCATTGACCTTGCGGATAACGCCTGCAGGCGTGCCTGTGCGGGCCACGATCGCGTACCACCCGGGTACCTGCACGTCATAGCCAAGCTCCTTGAAGGTGGGCACCGCGGGCAAGGCCGGCTGCCGCTTGTCGCCGGTGACCGCCAGCGGTATCAGCTTCTTGCCGGCGATGTAAGGCTGCACGCCCGCGAGCACATTCATCATCACCGGGGTCTGCCCGTTCATCAGGCTGGTCGAGCCGCCGCTGCCATTGAACGGCACGTGCTGCAGCCGGACTCCGGTGCGTTGCGCGACCAGTTCCATCGCCAGGTGGGTGGAGTTGCCGATGCCGCCCGACGCGAAGCTGATCTCGCCGGGGCGAGCCTTGGCCATCCGCACGAAATCCTGGAACGTATCAGCCTTGAGCGACGGCGCCGCGACAAAGACAAAGGGCGAGTTGGCGAGCATCGCCACGCCAGTCAGGTCCCGACCCGGGTTATAGGGCAGCTTCGGATACAGGAAGGGATTGAAGCTCAGGTTGGAAACGCCGGCGAAGAACAGCGTGTAGCCATCGGCGGGCTGCCCGATCACATAGCTGATCGCCAGCGTCCCGTTGGCCCCGGGCTTGTTCTCCACCACCACCGGCTGGTTCCAGGCACGGCTGAGCTTTTCCGCGAGCGCGCGCGCCAGCACATCATTGCCGGTGCCGCCGGCCTGCGGCACCACCAGCCGTACGGGCTTCGAAGGGAAGGTTTGCGCCTGCCCGGTCCCTGGCAGCGCCATCGCCACCGCAGTCCCGGCCACCCAGGCCAGTAGTTGTCGCCGATCCATATTGCACCCTGTTGGTTTGCCACGATTCGCCTCGTTCGCAAGGCGTGGGATGCAATGTACCACATGGTACACGAATGGGAAAAATCGGGGTTTACGCGGATTTCCGGGGAAAAAACCGTTACTTGCCGGTTTGGGGAAGCGCCGCCATCCTGGCGGCGAAGTACTTCAGCGCGGCCGTCGTGCCCTTGCGGTCACCCGTGGTGACCAGGTCCAGCAGCAGCCCGCGCATGGTGGCAAGTTCCACGCGCGCGCGCAGCCCGGCCTCGGCAGCGCCGAGGCCGAGGTCGCGCTGCAGGCGCGTCGCCAACGTGGTTGTCCAGCTGCCGACCACGTCTTCCAGAAAGCCGCTGAAGCGCTCGCGGTCGCGGATGGCCTTGCCGTAGATCTCGAACATCAGCTGCATGATCGGCAGGTAGCCTGGGGCGGAATAGCGCTCCCACGCCGCTTCCATCGCGGCTTCGGGAGCCATGCCTTCCACCATCACGCGCTCGCGGGCGGCCTGCTCCGCATGGCGGATGCGATGCAACAGTGCCTGCCAGAAGCCATCCCCGGAGCCGAAGTAGTAGATCAGCATGCGGTGGCTCGTGCCGAGCGCATCCGCCACGCTGCGCAAGGACAGATCGCCCAGGCCATTGGCGAGAACATGATCGGTGGCGGCATCCAGCAACTGGATGGCCTGCTCGCTGGCGGAGCGGTCAAGAGCGGGGGCTTTGGCTTTCGGCATGACGGGGTGGCACGTGCGCCGGGCGCGCAGGATGGCTGCCCCGGATTCTACGATAACTGTCGTCGCCGGCCTGCGTGATACAGTCTTCAGCGTACGGCACACCGCCCCCACGCAAGCATGAAAACGCTGCTGATCGTCTATCACACCATGACCGGAGGCACCCGGCAGATGGCCGAGGCCGCCGCTGGCGCGGCCCGCCAGCAGCCCGGCATCACGGTCGTACTCAAGACCGCTGCCGAGGCAGGCCCGGACGATGTCCTTGGCGCCGACGGCTATCTCTTCGCCACGCCGGAGAACCTGGCCGCCATGGCAGGGATGATGAAGGACTTCTTCGATCGCTGCTATTACGCCGCGCTGGACCGCATCAACGGCCGCCCCTACGCCACCATGATCTGCGCCGGCAGCGATGGCCAGAATGCGCTGCGCCAGATCGAGCGCATCGCCACCGGCTGGCGGCTCAACGCCGTGGCGCCGGGGCTGATCGTCTGTACGCATGCGCAGACACCGGAGCGCATCCTTGCGCCCAAGCAGATCGAAGCCGGGGACCTGGCGCGTTGCGCGGAGTTGGGTGAGGGGTTGGCAGCGGGATTGGGGCTTGGGGTGTTCTGATGGCACGCCAGGTGCCGTACCGCGCTATCGGGCGGGGCGGGCCTGTTCTCAGGCAGCCAGTGGTGTGATGCCGCTCGGGGTGTCATTGCCGCCCCCTTCCTCCTGCACGATCAGCGCGACGCCACGCCGCCTGGCCACAGCCATGCCGATACTGACGGCGATTTCGCGATCCTCGCAGTGCACCAGGCCCTTGCGGGCACTTTCGACCGCCAGTTCCCAGCCTTGCGCCGTCTGCCTGATCAGGAAGTTCGCAGCCATGGGTCGCTCCGTCGTTGGTGTTCTTGCAGCGTAGTCCATTGGCCTGCCAATGAAATCGGCGTCAGTCCGATAGCGTGCGGGCACTTCTCCTACACCAGGGTGGGGACGGTTAAATCCAGGCGCCGTACCTGACACACAATAATCGCGGAAATATGATTGTTGATGCATGTCATGGTTATAACGCCCCGATCGATCCAAAAATCCTCCTCGACTACGAGAAACCTGAGCCCCGGACCCGCGAGGAGCCGTGCCGCGCACGGTGACACGCCGGGTCATGATTATCGGTGACAGGCCCGGGCAAGCCGGATCAGCAACCGGCTTGCCCGCGCCCATTCCCGATATATCGGAGGAGAACAATGGATGCACACGATATCGCCGGCACGGCTGTGGCCGGCTCACCGGCCCCGGTTCCGCGCGCCAGGCCCCCGCGTCCCGGCAAGAGCATGCTGCAGGATGTTGAGCAGATCCGCCTGGCAATCGAGATGATCGGCCTGGGCGCCCGCCTGCAGGTGCTGGAGTCCGAAGTGTCTCTGCCACGCGTGCGCCTGATCCGGCTGTACAAGGAGCTGTGCGGGGTGTCGCCGCCCAAGGGCATGCTGCCGTTCTCCACGGACTGGTTTGTCTCCTGGCGCCCGAATGCCCATGCCTCGATGCTGCTTGGCGCCTACCGCTTCATGACCAGCCGCGGCAGCCTGGACGGGATCCGCGCGGTCTTGTCCAGCTACCGCATGTACCGCGAACAGCTGTGCGCCACCGGCGAGGCCTCGCAGCTCAGCTTTACCCGCGCCTGGACGCTGGTGCGCTTCTATGAGCGCGGCATGCTGCGGCTGGCGCGCTGCAGGGACTGCCGGGGCGAGTATGTCGTGCAGGCCGACGATGCGCGCCACCGCTACGTCTGCGGACTGTGCCTGCCGCCTGCGCGCGCAGGCAAGGGCCGCAAACCCGCGCCGGCGGCGTTGGCCGGCTGACGCCGCGCAAGGCGTCCCAGTGTCTGCCGCCGCACTGTCCGGTGCACGGCAGGCTTCCATGATGAGTGCTACTGCCATCCAGGCCGCCGGCGTTTCAGGCCGGCCCCGCTTGTACCAGGGAGCCTCGCCCATGTTCAGGATCACCATGCTTGGAAAAAAGACCGGCGCGGCCGCGCCCGACAACAATGACCACAACACCGCCGAATCTCCCGCTCCGGGTGCGCCTGGCGAGCCGGGCAAGACGATGCCGGAACAGCTGGCGCAAAACCTCAAGACACAAGGCGATGCCATGATCCAGTATGGCGCGCGCCTGCTGGTGATGCGCGAGCTGCTGTGCTCGCTGACCACAGGCCTGCCGCCGGCGGCGCGCGCCAGCGCCGAGCAGCGCTTCCGCCAGCGCATCAACCAGTTGATGTCGCTGACCGACGACCATGTCCTGCCGGCGGAATTCCACCGCGCCCTGCTGGCCGAGGTCAATTACTACCTGGGCGAATTGAAAAAACCCTGAGCAATTCCTGCCCGATAATCCCGCCGGTCATTATTGCAGGCGTGACGACGCCGCCTGCGCGTATTATTCAGCGCCATTTTCCCTTCCCCGGATCGCACCCCGGCACAGTCGGAAATGCCCTGCCCCGGCCCGAGCATTTCCGCTGAATCCCAGGCGCTGCAATAATCTCCCCCTGTTTGCTACTGGTAGTAACCGTCATCGCCGGGCAGCTGCCATCGTGCTACAGTGCGCCCTTCAGAGAAAGCCTGCGCAGCGACGCATAGCGCACCCACGCCGCCCTTCGGCCCGCGCGCCGTGCCGGGGGCGCCGCCCTGGCGTCCCGCCTTGCTTTGTCAGCCTCCGACGCGCACACCGTGCCGCGCCAGGCGCCGGGCATATGCCGGGGGCCGGCCCTCGCTCTTCCCGTTCGTTCGGGTGCATCCCGTTCGCCACCAGCCAGTGGCGCCGAATTATTGCCGCGCAGCCGCCTGCCCGGGGCCTTTGCCCGAGCCGCCGCTGCCGCTCCTAGGATCTACATGAAACACCGGCTCCAGGCTGCGCTCACCATCGCAGTCTTCAAGCTCGTCGCCGCCCTGCCGTACGGTGTCACCGCACGCCTGGGCGATGCGATCGGCAAGCTGCTGTATCGCATCCCCAGCCGCCGCCGGCGCATTGTCCATACCAACCTGTCCCTGTGCTTCCCGGACATGGATGCAGACACGCGCGACAAGCTGGCACGGAACCACTTCGGCCACGTCCTGCGCAGCTACCTGGAGCGCGGCGTGCAGTGGTTCGGCAGCGCCGAGCGCCTGGGCAAGCTGGTGGAACTGGACTCGCGCATCGACCTGGCCTCGTGCGCGGAGCATCCGACCATCTTCATGGGCTTCCATTTCGTCGGCATCGAGGCCGGCTGCATGTTCTATTCGATGCGCCACCCGGTGGCCTCGCTGTACACCAGGATGTCCAGCCAGATGCTGGAAGACATCTCGCGCACGCAGCGCGGGCGCTTTGGCGCCGAGATGATCCCGCGCAGCGGCAGCGGCAAGCAGGTGGTGCGCACGCTGCGCGCCGGCTGCCCGGTAATGCTGGCGTCGGACATGGATTTCGGCATCAACGATTCGGTGTTCGTGCCGTTCTTTGGCGTGCCGGCCTGCACGCTGACCTCGGCCTCGCGCCTGGCCAGCATGACCGGCGCGCGCGTGGTGCCCTTCACCACCGAAGTGCTGCCCGACTACCGCGGCTACCGGCTGCGCATATTCGACCCGCTGGAAGGCTTCCCCTCGGGCAGCGTCGAGGAAGATTCGCGCCGCATGAACGCCTTCCTCGAAGCCCAGATCGCCACCATGCCGGAGCAGTATTACTGGATCCACCGGCGCTTCAAGAACCGGCCCGCAGGCATGCCGTCGGTGTACTGAGCCCGGATTATCCGGCGGCGCGGCGCCAGGCCTCCTGGATGTCCGCCACCAGCCGCTCCAGCTGGGCCGCATAGCGGGCATTGTCGCGGCTGCGCTCGCTCTCGTTGAACGGGAAGCTGATATTGAGCCCGTAAAGCTGCTGGTCCGGCCCGGAAAATGCGGCCCCCACGGCCAGCAGGTGCCCGGGCTGGTAGGCCGCGGTGCAATAGCCGTGCCGCTGCGCCTGCGCGATGCCGCGCAGCACCTTGGCCCGCATGTTGATCCAGTCCTCGCCCTGGCGCGCGGCGATGCCGGCCAGCAGGTCCTCCCTCACCCCCTCAGGCTGCGCCGCCAGCCATGACAGCCCGATCGCCGTCATCTCCATCGGCACGCGGGTTCCCGGCACCACGCGCCGCGTGCGCGACACGCTGTCGCGGCTGTGCCGGATCGACGCCAGGTACACCATCTCCAGCTGGTCGCCCACGGCCAGCCCCACGTTGACCTTGCCGGCCTCGGCCACCTTGCGCATCAGCGGCAAGGCAATGTCCGGCGCGCGGCTGGACTGGTGGAAGGCATCGGCCAGGCTCAGCACCACCGGCGCCAGCCGGTAGGCGCGTTCGTTCACGTCATAGCGCAGGAAGCCGGCATCCACCAGCGAGCGCGTCAGCCGGCTGACGGTGGGGCGCGGCAGGCTGGTGCGCACCGCCAGCTCGGCATTGGTCAGGCTGGTGGTGCCAACACGGAAGGCCCGCAGCAGCACCAGCCCGCGCTCCAGCGACTGGCTGCCCGCGGTGTCGCGGGTAAAGCGGCCGGTCTGGTGCGTGACGCGGCGGGTGGAGGGCTCTGGCAGCACGGCGTCCGGCATCGCCAATAATTTCAGTTAGTGAAATTAGAGTATAGCGGTACGGCCGCGCGGCGCGAATACTGTGTCCATCCCGGCCCCCGAGCCGATCCACCACAGAGGAACGCCCCGCATGTCAGCCGACGCCAATATCCAGGTCACCCATGAAGGCCACGTCGCCCGCATCGTCCTGTCCCGCCCACCGCACAATTTTGTCGATGCCGACATCATGCGGCGCCTGGCCGACACCCTGCAGGCGCTGGACGACAACGAGAACTGCCGCGCCATCGTGCTGGCGTCCGGCGTCAGCGCCTTCTGCGCCGGGGCCGACTTCAGCGGCGCCGACCAGGGCGCGATAGCCAACGACCCGGGCGGCTTCTACGCGCATGCGATGAGGCTTTACCGCAACCGCAAGCCGATCGTGGCCGCGGTGGAAGGCGCCGCCATCGGCGCCGGCATGGGGCTGGCGCTGGTGGCGGACTTCCGCGTGACCTGCGCCGAGGCACGCTTCAGCGCCAACTTCAACCGGCTGGGCTTTCACCCCGGTTTCGGCATGAGCCTGACGCTGCCGCGGCTGGTGGGCGAGCAGCAGGCCGCGCTGCTGTTCTATACCGGCCGGCGCATCACCGGCACCGACGCGGTCGAGATCGGCCTGGCCGATGAACTGGTGGAAAAGGCGCAGGTCAATGCCCGCGCCATGGCCCTGGCGCAAGAGATCGCCGCCTCTGCCCCGCTGGCCGTGGAATCCACGCGCGCCATGCTGCGCGAAGGGCTGGCCGACCGCATCGCCGAGATCAACCAGCGCGAACTGGCAATCCAGCACGGACAGTTCCGCAGCGAAGACTTCCGCGAGGGCGTCGCCGCCATGGCCGCGCGCCGCGCCCCTGTTTTCAAGCGCCGTTGAAGGAGTGGCCCCGATGAGCGAACAAGACACCCGCGCCACGCCGGCCGGCCCGCTGGACGGCATCCGCGTGCTCGACCTCACCGCGGTCGTGCTCGGGCCGCTGGCCACGCAGGTGCTGGCCGACTTTGGCGCCGACGTGATCAAGATCGAAGGGCCCGAGGGCGACCTGATGCGCGCCAACGGCGTCTCGCAGCACGCCGGCATGAGCTCGATCTACCTGGCGCTGAACCGCAACAAGCGCTCGGTCGTGCTCGACCTGAAGACCCCCGAGGGCGCCGAGGCGCTGCGCGGGCTGATCGCCAGCGCCGACGTGCTGGTGCACAACATGCGCGTAGCCGCGATCGAGCGGCTGGGCTTCGGCTATGCCGAAGTGGCGCGCATCAATCCGCGCATCGTCTACTGCGTGGCCACCGGCTTCGGCCAGGACGGTCCGCACCGCGACAAGCCGGCCTTCGACGACATCATCCAGGCCGGCTGCGGGCTGGTCGCGCTGGGTTCCACCACCGGCGATCGCCCGGAGTACGTGCCCAGCCTGATCGCCGACAAGACTACCGGGCTCGCCCTGGCCAACGCCGTGCTGGCAGCCCTGCTGTACCGCGAGCGCCACGGCGTCGGCCAGTCGGTGGAGGTGCCGATGCTGGAGACCATGACCGCGTTCGTGATGGCCGAGCACCTGGGCGGCCTGACCTTCGAGCCCGCACCCACAGGCGCCGGCTACGCCCGCCTGCTGCAGGGCGGGCGCCGACCCGCGCCGACCCGCGACGGCTGGATCTGCGCCCTGCCCTACACCGAGCGCCACTGGCAAGCCTTCTTCCGCGCCGTGGGCCGCGACGACCTGGCCGAGCGCTACGAGGTGGCCGACCGCGCGCAGCGCAACGCCAATATCCGCGCGCTGTACGGTCACCTGGCCGAGTTGACGCCGGCGCGCACCACCGATGAATGGATGGCGCTGTTCGAGTCGCTCGACATCCCCGCCACGCCGATCTACGGCCTGGACGCGCTGGTCGACCACCCGCACCTGCGCGCCGTCGGCCTGTTCCAGGAAACGCAGCACCCCACCGAAGGCCCGCTGCGCGAAGTGCGCCCCGCCGCGCGCTTCTCGGCCACGCCGCTGTCGCTGCGCCGCCATGCGCCGGGACTGGGCGAACACACCGCCGAAGTCCTGCAGGAGCTGGGCCTCGCCCAAGGCGTCAGCCAACCATAACGAATCAGCAGGAGACAGGGCATGAACTTTGAACTGGACGACGAAAACCGGATGCTCAAGGACCTGGTCGCGCGCTTTGTGCGCGAGCAGCTGATCCCGCTGGAACCCGCGGTGCTGGCGCGCGAAGCCGCCGGCGGGCAGATGACGCTGCTGCCGGAAGAGCATGCGCGGCTTGACGCGATGTCGCGCGAACTGGGCCTGTGGGGCCTGGATGCGCCCACGGAGATGGGCGGCGCCGACTTGCCCACGGTGGCCATGGTGGGTGTCAACGAAGAACTGGGCAAGACCATCACGCCCTACGAATTGCCGCCGGACTCGCCCAACCTGCGCATGCTGATGCTGAGCGCCAGCGAGGCCCAGCGTGAGCGCTACCTGGCCCCTTACGCGCGCGGCGAGACCGTGTCGGCCATCGCCATTTCCGAACCGGGCGCCGGCGGCGACCCCGCCATGATGACCACGCGCGCCGAACGCGACGGCGAGCACTGGGTGCTCAATGGGCGCAAGATCTGGATCAGCCGCGCGGCGCGCGCCGACTGGACCATCGTCATGGCCGTGACCGACAAGGCCAAGGGCGCGCGCGGCGGCATCTCGGCCTTTATCGTCGAGCGCGGCACGCCGGGCTTCCGGGTGGAGCGCCGCATCCCGATGATCGGCGGCGCATCGACTTACGAGGTGGTGCTGGAAGACTGCCGCATCCCCGCCTCGCAGCTGCTGGGCACCGAGGGCCAGGGCTTTGCGCCGATGCAGGCGCGGCTGTCCACGCGCCGCGTGCAGATGGCCGCGTGGTGCATCGGCCGGGCGCAGCGGGCGCTGGACATGATCTGCGAGTACGCGCCGCAGCGCCAGACCTTCGGCGCGCCGCTGGCGCAGCGCCAGGCGATCCAGTGGTGGGTGGCCGACGCCGCCACGCGCATCCACGCGTGCCGCCTGATGACCTACGAAGCCGCCAGCCGCATCGACGCCGGCGACGAGGCCCTCACGCAGGTATCGATGATCAAGGTATTCGCCACCGAGATGGCGTGGGACGTGATCGACCACGCCATGCAGACCTTCGGCGCGATGGGCATGACCAAGGAACTGCCGCTGCAGCAGATGGCCAACGAGACCCGTCTGATGCGCATCTACGAAGGGCCCAGCGAGGTGCACCGCTGGGTCATCGCACGCGACCTGCTCGGCTTGCGCCGTTAGGCCCCCGCTTATCCCCTTGCACCGGCGGGAACACGCCGGGCATTCCACGCTCAGGAGACACCATGCAACAGGTTTTCCGTTCCCGCCGCCGCTTCCTTGGACTGGCTGCCGCCGCACTGGCGGCCATCGGCACCGCCACGCCGCTGGCGGCGCCCGCCGCCGAGTCCGCCGACGCCTTCCCGTCCCGCCCGATCCGCTTTGTCGTGCCCTTCCCTTCCGGCAGCGGCACCGACACCACCGCGCGCATGTTCGCCAAGAAGATCGGCGAGCTGACCGGCCAGGGCGTGGTGGTGGAGAACAAGCCCGGCGGCAACGGCTTCATTGGCGTGCAGACCGCGCTGAACGCGCCGCCAGACGGCTACACCGTCTTTATCGGCAGCAATTCCACGCTGTCGACCAACGCCGCCACCTTCCGCAAGCTGCCGTATGACCCGCTGACCGACTTTGCGCCGATCACGCTGCTGTCGCGCGGGCCATGCGTGATCATCGTGCCGGCAAGCTCGCCCTACCGCACGCTGACGGAACTGCTGGAAGATGCCCGCAAGCGCCCCGGCGCGCTCAATTACGGCTCGGGCTCGATCTCCTACACGCTCTACTCCGAGTGGCTCAACGAACTGGCCCGCATCAAGACCACCGCCGTGCCGTACAAGGGCGCTGGCGATGCCATCAACGGCGTGATGGCGGCCAATGTCGACTTCGCCGTGGTGGATGCCACCGGCGCCATCGAACTGGTCCGCGGCGGCAAGGTCCGCGCGCTGGCCTACACCGCACCGCAGCGCTCGCCGCTGCTGCCGGACGTGCCCTCCATCGCCGAAGCCGGCCTGCCGGACTTCCTGGCCTACAACTGGGTAGCCGCGGCGGTCTCGGCAAAGACGCCGCCGGCAGTGGTGAAACGGCTGCAGGACCTGTTTGCGCAGGCCGGCAGGGCCCCGGATGTGCGCGAGTACTACACGCGCCAGTCGACCAAGCTGATCCTGTCATCGCCTGCCGAAATGCTGCAGTACCAGAAGGACGAGATCCAGCGCTGGAAGCGGCTGGCGGAGGTGGCCAAGATCCCGCTGCAATAACCGCGTGGCCCTGCCGCTGCCTCAGCGGCTGTGCTCGCTCAGCAGCACCGTCAGGCGCTGCGCCAGCGGCGACAGGTAGGCGCCCTCGCGCGAGATCACGCCGATGTTCCGGCGCAGGTCCAGCTCCTCCACGCCCAGCGGCAGCACGCGCAGGCCGTGCTGCATGGCATCGCCGCCTTCATTGGCGATGCTCAGCATCTGCGTGCCCTGCATCAGCGCAAACAGCGAACTGCTGCCAAAGTCGATCTCGATGCGCGGCTGCGGCTCCGGCAGGCCGCGCTGGCGGAACGCCGCGTCCACCTGCTGGCGCAGCGTGATATGCCCTTCGGGCAGCAGCCATTCCTGGTTCGCCAGGTCCGCCAGCCGCAGCTTGCGCCGCTGCAGCAAGGCATGGCCCTCGTCCGCCACCACCACCAGCCGGTCGTCAAAGAGCGGCTGCACCGTCAGGCCGGTCGATGAGGCTGCCAACGGCGCCGGTGCCACCGCCACATCCAGTTCCCCCGCCGCCAGCAGGTCCAGCAGGTCGCGCGCCAGCCTGCGGCGCAGCCGCAGCCGTGCCACGGGACGCTCGCGCACCAGTTGCCGGCAAGCGCCCAGGATCACGTTGCCCGGGATCGACGGCGAATAGCCCACGCGCAGGATGCCCTGCTCGCCGGTGCGGATGCCCAGCATCTCCTTGATGCCGTCCTCGTATTCCAGCTGGATGCGCCGCGCCCGCTCCAGGAAGCGCGTGCCGGCGTAGGTGGCGGTCATGCCGTTGGCGGTGCGCTCGAACAGCGGCAGCCCGGCCTGGGTCTCCACCCGCTGCACCGCCTTGGTCAGCGCCGGCTGGCTGATTCCCAGCGCGTCGGCGGCACGGCCGATGCCGCCGTGCGCCGCCACGGCGAGGATGTATTCGATATCCCGCGTCTCCATTGCCTCACATTCCCGATGGTTATGGCTTTATAGCCAATGCTTCATTGTGGTGATGCCAGCCATCTTACAGACTACGGCGCACGAGCACACGTAAAAGCGCTCACCGGAATCAACAGGCATCAACGGAGACAGCATGGGTTTCGCGTATTTCCTGCGCCGCGCCGCGCGCTACTGGGGCGACCAGCCCGCCATCCTCTACCAGGACCGGGTGGTGACCTATCGCCAGCTGGACCAACGCTCAACGCGCCTGGCCAATGCGCTGCTGGCACTGGGCCTGCAGCCCGGCGACCGCGTCGCGGTGCAGTCGCGCAACCGGCCCGAGCTGGTCGAACTGGAATGCGCGCTGTACAAGGCGGGTCTGGTCAAGGCGGCGCTCAACCCGCGCTTCACCGCGGCCGAGGCCAGCGACGTGGTCGGGAACTGCACCCCGCGCGTGCTGATCGCCGGCCCCGGCTACACCGGCTATGCGCGCACCACGGCCGGCTTCGGCAGCATCGAGACCTTTATTGCCATCGGCGATGCGCCGGCGGGCTATGTCGAGTATGAAGCGCTGCTGGCCAATGCCGGCACCACGCCGCCTGACATCACCCCCGCCCCCGACGACCTGGCCGTGCTGCACTTCTCGTCCGGCTCCACCGGCAAGATCAAGGCTGCCATGCAGAGCTACGGCAACCGCATGGCGGCGCTGCGCAAGATGGTGTCCGGCATGGACCGCCCGGCCCGCCCCGGCGACCGGCTGGCGCTGATCGGGCCGGTCACGCACGCCTCCGGCATGCTGATGCAGCCCTACCTGTACCAGGGCGCCACGCTGGTGCTGTTCGAGAAATTCGAGCCCGCGCACTTCCTGGCCGAGGTGGCGCGGCTACGCATCACCCACGTGTTCATGGTCCCGGCCATGATCAACATGCTGCTGGCCGAGCCCACGCTGGCCCAGGCCGATCTGTCCAGCCTGAAGACCCTGGCCTACGGTGCCGCGCCAATGGCGCCGGCACGCATCCGCGAGGCCTGGGAGCGCATCGGCCCGATCCTGTCGCAGGGCTATGGCGCCAGCGAATCGACCTCGGGCGTCACACGTCTGTCCACCACCGACCATGCCGACGCCATTGCCAACCACCCTGAGCGCCTGGCCTCCTGCGGCCGCGCCCTGGGCGAGACCGAAGTGCGCGTGGTCGACGAGCAAGGCAAGGAGGTCGCCGTGGGCGAGATCGGCGAGCTGGTGATCCGCGGCGAAGACGTGTTCCACGGCTACTTCAACGAGCCCGCGCTGACGCGCGAGACCATCATCGATGGCTGGCTGCACACCGGCGACATGGCGCGCGTGGACGAGGCCGGCTACCTGTACCTGGTCGACCGCAAGAAGGACATGATCATCTCCGGCGGCTTCAACGTCTATCCGACCGAAGTGGAAGCCACGCTGTACCAGCACCCCGACGTACTGGAAGCCTGCGTCATCAGCGTGCCGGACGACACCTGGGGCGAAAGCGTCAAGGCCGTGGTCACGCTGCGCCCCGGGCGCGAGGCCACCGCGCAGCAGCTGATCGCGCATTGCCGCGAGCGCATTGCCGACTACAAGTCGCCGCGCTCGGTGGACTTCGTCGCCGAGCTGCCCAAGAACGCCAGCGGCAAGCTGGCCCGCAAGATCGTGCGCGAACGCTACTGGCAAGGCGTCGGGCGCCGTGTGAATTGAAGGAGCCCGCCATGTTCGATCACCTGACCAATCCCGTACTGCTGGAAACCCGCGCCGGCATCCGCCGCTTTATCGACGAAGAACTGCGCCCGCTGGAACAGGAACTCGGCCTGGGCTCTGAAGACCCGTGGCCGCGCGAGACCCTGCGCAAGGTCTGGTGCCGCTCCAGCGAGCTGGGCTTCTACGCCGCGTGCCTGCCGACATCGCTCGGCGGCAAGGGCCTGAACATCCAGGAGCAATGCGCGCTCAAGGCCGACCTGGCCGCCAGCGGCTCCACCCTGGCCGCGCACGTGCTGGGCGACCTGGGCGGCCCGCCGCGCGTGGGCAACATGCTCAAGTACGCCACGCCGGACCAGCTCAAGCGCTACTTCGAGCCCGTGATCCGCGGCGAGAAGTCGACCTGCTTCGCACTGACGGAAACGCATTCCGGCTCCGACGCACAAAGCATCAGGACCTCGGCCGTGGCCGATGGCGACGAGCTGGTCATCAACGGCGGCAAGCACTACATCAGCGGCGCGCCGTTCGCCGACTTTGCCATCGTCATGTGCGTGACCGACGCCACCACCACGCCGCCGGCCATCACCGCGGTGCTGGTCGACCTGGACCTGCCGGGCGTGACGGTAAGCAACGAGTACGTGCCGATGTCGGGCCAGCATATCGACGGCGACATCCGCTTCGAGAACGTGCGCGTGCCGCGCGCCAATATCTTTGGCGGCGAAGGCAACGGCTTCAAGCTGGGCATGTCGCGCATCAACGTGAACCGCCTGCTGCACTGCCCCAGCATGCTGGGGCTGGCCACCAGGGCATATGAGTCGTCGGTGGCATATGCCGGCCAGCGCCGCCAGTTCGGCGGGCCGATCGCGCGCTTCCAGGCGATCCAGCACATGCTGGCCGACATGGCCGCCGCGCTGTGGGCCTGCGAGAGCATGATCACGCATACCGCCGCGCTGGCCGATGCCGGCGCCGACCTGCGCATGAAGGCTGCGGCGTGCAAGCTCTTTGTCTCGGAGCGCTGCTTCGAGGTGGCGGACAAGGCCGTGCAGATCCACGGCAACGTCGGCGTCACGCGCGGCCATCCGGTGGAGCAGACCTTCCGCAAGCTGCGCATGTTCCGCATCTTCACCGGCACCAGCGAGATCCAGCGCAACACCATTGCGCGCGCTATCCTTGAACCGCTGCAGCAGCAGAAGGCCTGACCGTGCCGGCGGCACGGTCGCCGCCGGCATGAACACCATAAGACAAGACCACGGAGACCAAGCATGAACCGCCGAAACTGGCTTGCCACCGCCGGCGCCGCCGCGCTGGGCAGCCTGCTGCTGCCGGCCCGCGCCGCCAGCGCTTCATCCAGCTACCCCAGCCGCCCGATCCGGCTGATCGTTCCGTTTATCGCCGGCAGCACGCCCGACAACGTGGCCCGCACGCTGTCGGCGGAGCTGGGCAAGAAGCTCGGCCAGCCGCTGGTGGTCGAGAACATGCCCGGCGCCGGCGGCATCATCGGCGCCAGCGCGCTGCGCCGGGCCGCGCCCGATGGCTATACGCTGGGCATCCTGGCCAATGCGCACGTGATCAACGTGCACATGTACCGCAAGATGCCATACGATCCGATCCACGACTTCACGCCGATCACGGCCCTGTCCGGCGGACCGTCCGCGCTGGTGGTGCCGGTCTCGTCGCCCTACAAGACCGCTGCCGAACTGATCGCCGCCATGAAGAAAGCGCCGGGCAAGTTCAACTACGGCTCCGGCGGCAAGGGCAGCATCGCCCATCTTGCGGTGGAAACCATGCTGCACCAGACCGGCTGTGACGCCGTGCATATCCCTTACAAGGGTGCGCCGGAAATCATCACCGCCATGCTGACCGGACAAACCCAGTTCGGCATGCCGGTGCTCGGCACCGCAACGCAATACGTGCGCAATAACCAGGTCAGGGTGCTTGCCGTCACTGCGGCCACCCGTTCGCCGTTCTTCCCGGACGTGCCAACCATGGCCGAAGCCCTGCCCCCGGGCTTTGTCATCGACAACTGGAGCGGCCTGTTCGCACCGGCCAACTTCCCGGCCGAACTGACCCAGAAGCTGCATGCCGCCGTCGGCGCCCTGCAGACGGCCGGCGTGTTTGATGCCCAGCTCAAGGCCAATGCCGGCGAACTGCGCCGCAGCGCCTCGCCCGCGCAGTTCGGCACCATTGTCGCCAGCGACAACGCGCGTTACGGCGACCTGATGAAGTCGATCGGCATGGTCGGCGACCTGGGGTGAGCGTCCGGTCCGCCCCGCGCCGCACGCCACCTTCCGCGCGTGCGGCACCCCTTCTTTCGTTCTCCCCCAGGGCGCTGTATGAAGCCAGAATGGTCTTGCCTCAAGGACGTCACCATCATCGACGTCAGCCAGTTGCTGCCCGGTCCGCACGCATGCAGCCTGCTGCGGCAACTGGGTGCCGATGTCATCAAGGTAGAGCAGCCCGGCACCGGCGACACTGCGCGGCAGCTTGGTCCGACGGTGTTTGCACAGTTCAATCGCGGCAAACGCTCGGTAGCGCTGGACTTGAAGACCGATGCTGGCCGCGAAGCCTTCCTTGACCTGGTCCGCAATGCCGATGCCGTGGTGGAAGGCTTCCGCCCCGGCGTGATGGCGCGACTCGGGCTGGGCTATGAAGCACTGGCGGCGGTCAATCCGGCCATCGTGCTGTGTTCGGTCTCGGGCTTCGGCCAGACTGGCCCCTATGCCAGCCACGCCGGGCATGACCTGAACTACCTGGCGCTGGCCGGCTATTGGGCGACGCCGGTGCAGGTGCACGACAAGGTCTCGCGCCCGCGCGTGCGGGTGTCGGATTACGCCGCATCCGGCTACGCGGCGCTGTCGCTTGCAGTGGCGATCATGAGTGCGCACCAGAACGGGCAGGGGCAACATCTGGATGTCTCGATCCATGACGCGATCCTGTCGTGGACCGCCCATGGCGCCTGGGCCGCCCGCGGGCATGAGGCATCGCCGCAGGCATCCCCTACCGTGATGCCGGAGAACGATCTCTTCGAGACGCGCGATGGCCTGCATCTGGCGATGGGCATCCTCGAGAACAAGTTCTGGGTCAACCTGTGCGAGGCGCTGGGTGATGAGTTCCCGGCCCTGCGCGATCCGCGTTTTGCCACGCGTGCCGGACGGTACGGGCACAAGGTGGAGGTCAATGACCTGATGGCGGCGGTGTTCCGCACGCGCGACCTGGCCGAGTGGGAGGCGTTCTTCGGGCCGCTGGATATTCCGTTCTCGCCATTGCTGGGGGCGACGGCGCTGTTTGAGGATCCGCATGTGCAGGCGCGGGAGGTGGTGCGGTCCGTACCCGCGGAAGGCGGGATTGCTGTGAATTTTCCGGTGAAGTTTTCGTTGGGGTTGCCGGAGGGGGAGGATTTTGTGGCTCAGGTGGGGGAGCATAGTGTGGACGGATCCCTGCCAAAGATCTTCGCTGGCGGGATCGGGAACGCATAATTTGGCTTAGTTCCATGCCGCGACCACCTCGCATTCCAAGACTCAACGATTTCCGACTCGCCTGAGTTGCCGCAAGCTTCGCCCGCCTCTTCCGAATGCGACATCTCTTATCGCCTGCATGACTCTGGCAGGAAATACTGGTTGCGTCATCGGATCGCCGGTGACCGGGCGTGGAAACCCGAGGTGTCTCCGGGCAGGAGAGTCGCATCCCATACGGCACTCCTGCGTGCTCGCATGAACGCATCGTTCCATGGCGGGCCAGGCGAGGCAGCCGCAAGGCTGGCTGGTTTTCCCGGAGACTGGTTTCCACCCTCGCTGTCTGGCCCGCCACCTTCACCTTCAAATGAGTGGCGCGCCTTAACCTGCAAAGGAGTCAGTAATGGTCGATGCAATCGAAACCAATGCGTGCCTGCATGAAGTGCGTGCCGGCATTGATGGCGTACTCGTGCTGCTGGAGCAGCAAAGCGTGCGCTCGGAAGCGTGCTTCAGCGCGCTCTGCCTGCTTGAAATGGTGAAGGCAAAGCTGGATGCCTTGATGGCGGCCGGGCCGCTTGCGGGATAGCAATGCCTCTGGTCTGGCGGTGCTTCGGCACCGCCAGACAGTCCTCGTGGAAGCCGCATCAAGCGTGGCCGTTCGAGCGGATCTGCCGGACAGTATCTCCCCTCAAGGAATTTGGCAGGCACTGCCTGGCAAATGTGCGCCCAAAACATCACTTGAGCTCACCACCCTTTCCCAGGCGTTCTCCTTGCCCTTTTTCGCCGCTTCACAGCTAGTACGGCGTCACCGCCGCGCCTCCTGTTGCTCGTCGCCGCACGCGTTGCGCAATTGCACGTCCCCGTCGTGACGATGTATGTGCAATTCGGCGTTCTCTCGTCTGGCCACCCCCCAACCCGCAGCGATTGCCGCCTCCATGGTCGGAAATTTCTGGGCCTTTATATTGAGGCCGCCGAACTCCAATGCCCAACCATCTTCTGCGGGCAGAACGCGAATGATCCGCGATTGCATAATGACCCCTCTCTGAATTCCCCGCGACGTATAACGGGCGTCGCGTAATGTCGAGCAAAAACATGTTCCGCTGGCAAGCGGAGCTGGGTAAGAGGCGGGATCATCCGGGGGGAACCGAATCGAGGGTACGTCGTGCATCGCTGTACCTGCGTCGGCGAACACACGAGCAGGAATGCTGCTGCATGGGCGGGCACCTTTCGCTGCCGTATGAGCAGAAGACGCAGCAATCACCGGCCTTGGGCCTTAGCATCGCGTGGCAGCACTCGCACTCATAGCACCACTGGCAGGCATCGATGGGCATGGTTTCTTCTTTTGCATGCGCGCACTTGGGGCAGGTGATGATTGACTGCAGCTTGACGGCGCTCATCATTTCTCTTTGCCTCACGGCCGATGGGCAGCAGACGGTCACCGTGCCTGGCGCTCCGATCCCTGTCGTTACCCATCGAAACGCAATCCGCCCTTCCCGTATGTGCGGTTTAGGCGTAGCGTAGGTCCGTACCAAGGTACGGAGTCAAGCGATGGAGCACACACTAACAATCGGGAAGCTGGCCAAGGCGGCTGGTGTTGGCGTGGAGACGGTACGCTACTACCATCGGTGCGGCCTGCTGCCGGTGCCGGAGCGTGCCTATGGCGCCATTCGACAGTATTCGCAGCAGAGCTTGCAGCGGCTTCATTTCATTCGCCAGGCCCAGTCGCTCGGGTTCACCCTGGATGAAATCCGGGTACTGCTGCGACAGAACGATGGCAGCACGTGCAGTACAGCCCGCGCGCTGGCCGAGCAAAAGCTCAGTCTTGTTGAGGAAAGAATGAAGGATCTGCGACGAATGCGAGCGGAACTGAAGAATCTCATTGGGCAATGCCACGCCAATGGCAATGAGGCTTCTTGTCCCTTGATTGACACCTTGTCTGCCAACATGAGAGCAGAGAACGCTCGTGACGCTCCATTCCGGCATCGGTGAACGAGGTACCCGCTGAGTCCGTCCGGTACACCGCTCGATGTGCCGGCGGTGTACATAGGAACGGTTGTGCCGGCCAAACGGCAAGCAGCGTGACGCGAGTTGCGCAACGTCCACCGTGGGCCGACACCGTTCCTGCACAGCGTCTTCCGCTCAGCGCAACGATCGGAACGCAGATCGTAGCTCCGCGCTGAACAGCTCCGGTTCTTCCCAAGCCGCGAAGTGACCGCCTTTGGCAACGCGGTTGTAGTAGATCAGGTTTGGATAGGCTCGTGCCAACCACTGCCTCGGTGGCCGGTAGACCTCGCCAGGGAAGACGGTCACTGCCACTGGAACGGTGATGGGGGAATTCCTTGCCGGGGCGGCACTGGTTTCCCAGTAGATCCGTCCGCTCGACCCGCCTGTATTTGTGAGCCAGTAGAGCGAGATGTTGTCAAGGATCGCGTCACGGTCCAGTGACCGCTCAGGATCGCCACGCGTGAATACCCAGTCGGCCTGCTTGTCATAGATCCACGCTGCCAGCCCCACTGGCGAATCGGCCAGGCCAAAGCCGATGGTCTGCGGCCGCGTTTGCATGATGGCCGCGTAACCGAATCCCTTGTTGAGGAAATCCCTCGCCTCATCGAACACCTGCTTTTCTTCGGTGGTCAGGTTTGCCGGCACAGGCTCCCCGCTTTTCAGCGCCATGGCTATTGCCGGTGGCAACGTCGTGGCGCGTTCGATGCGGTTGACGTGGATGCCAAGCAGTCCTTCAGGCGCCAGACGGCCAAGTGCGTCGGAGATGATGGCGCCCCAGTCGCCTCCCTGCGAAACGTAGCGTGCATATCCGAGCCGCTTCATCAGCACGTCCCAGGTGCGTGCGATGCGATCCGGATTCCAGCCAGTGTCTGCGGGCTTCTGTGAAAAGCCGAAGCCGGGAATCGACGGAATCACCAGATGAAACGCGTCGTTCGCAGTGCCGCCGTGCGCGGTGGGGTCCGTCAGCGGGCCAATGACATTAAGCAACTCGAAGACCGACCCTGGCCAGCCGTGGGTCATGATGAGCGGCATCGCGTTTGCATGGCGCGAGCGGACATGGATGAAATGAATGTCCAGGCCGTCGATGTTCGTCACAAACTGCGGCCAGGCATTTAGTTTTGCCTCGGCCTTGCGCCAGTCATAGCCCGTTGCCCAGTAGCGCATGAGCGGCTGAAATCTTTCAAGCTGTACGCCCTGGGACCGATCGCCGACTGTTTCCGGATCGGGCCAGCGCGTAGCGACAAGGCGGCGGCGCAGATCGATCAGGGCCGCTTGCGGGACGTGCGCACGGAATGGGCGGATCGCATCTGATGCCACGGGAAGCCCGGATTTTTCCTGCGCAGCGGTAGTCAGGGGCGGGTAAAGCATGGAGAGCGCTACCGTCGCCACGCCGCCCAATAGTAAAGTTCGGCGCGACGGATCGGGAGCCTGGTTGGACCATTCCGTGTTCATTGCAAGCCTCCATTATTCTGCGGTGGCCGATCCAGGTTGCCTGGCGGGCACCGCCAGAGGCACACCCTTCCTGACGATGTAAGTTGCCAGTTCAGACGCCTTGCCGCTGCCGACATTCCGCGCCGAATGGGCACTCCCGGCCGGAATGAACAGCGCGTCACCGGCCTTCAGCGTGACAGGCGGCTTGTCGTCGAGCTGGTATTCCAGCGTCCCTTGCAGGACATAGGCGATTTCTTCCCCGGGGTGCGAATGTTTCGGTGCGAATGCGCCGGGATCAAAGTCGACGCGTACCTGTACGCCCTCACGACCGGGCACGCTGAGTTCGCGCTGGACCAGATCGGTGCGGTGGACTCCCTGCGTTTGCGCTTGAGCCGTTGGCAGAAGCAAACCATTGCCGGCGATAAGCAGGGCCACGGCGAAGATTCGGGTCATTTTCATGGGCAGGTTTCCTTGTCGTGCTTGACGACGGATGGGAATATTGGGAAGGTCCGTGGCAGAGGGGCGCTCATGTGTCGTGCGGGATCCCGTCGTCCTCAGACGAGGTCGGCTGCCCGGGCCCCGCTCGCAATGCGGGCTTACCGGAATGAAGCGCGAATCTCTGCCACGGTTTGCTGGGGGTCCTGCAGGTGCGGGTAGTGCCCAACCCCGTGAAGCAGGGTGAACGCTGCATGGGCCTTTTCGGCGAACTCGATGCCCATGTCCTTATTGATGTAGATGTCTTTCTCACCCCAGACTACTTTCACGGGCGTCTTGAGCCGGCCCAGGTTCGCCTCGAAATACTCCTGGTCCCGCGTGAAGTGCAAGTAGTAGTGATAGAAGGCGTCCGCTGACGTCATCTCCCCATGGCTCCATCCGCGTGACATGTCGTCCTTGAGTTCGCCGGATATGTCGAACTGCGCTTCCCTGGCCAAGCCGCGCCTGTAGGCATTCTGGAGAACATCCTCGCGATTCTTGTTCAACTGAACACGAGCCAGCTCGGCCGAAGGTTGCGACTTCAGGCTCTGCAGGCTTTCGTACATGTAACGAGGTCTGTTGAACGGGGCGAAGTCGCCCACGATGATCGTCCTGGCAATGTCCGGCTCCTCGATAGCCAGGAGAAGGGCAGGCAAGGCTCCGATATCCGTTGCGTAGATCGTGAGCTTTGACGTGTCGATGCCCGCCTTGCGGATGTACTCCTTCAGAACCCGGGCATAGTCTCTGGGCGCATAGGAGAACTTGTCGGCCGTTGGTCGTGATGAGAGGCCGTAGCCAGGCCAATCGATGGCGTGTACTTCGTAGTCATCGCCGAGAGCCAGGGCAATGTCCTTCCAGGCGTACAGGGTCTCCGGGAATCCATGCAGGAAGAGAACGGTCCCTTTCGGACTGGGGTTGTGCACCACCATCGTCCTGAGCGAGATGTCCGAGTCGAGTTTGATGAATCCGATCTCGGCTTTCTGTACCGGCTTGTTGGCGTGGTGGGCGCATCCCGACGCAATCAAAGCGCCGAGGACGAGAACGGAGGCAAGCAGCCGCGGCAGGAATGACCTGGACATGTCAGTGGTCCTCGATGCGGGCCTGCCGGCTCAGTGAATCAGGCGATCGACCTGCGTTTGCAAACGCGGACCGACCAGGAGGATGGCGGGAATGACGATCACATATCCGATGCCCCAGGAACGCAGCCACGTCAGGGCAAATCCTTCCGAGAATCCGAGATTGAGAGTAAGGAGGACAAAGGAAATGATCCCTGTCGTCACGACTCCCATCGACAGGGCGAATGCGACTTTCCGTTTCAGCTGCACGCTCATGGTTGCTTCCTTTGGCAGATAAAATACCAATTGGTATATTTTTGGTCGAAAAAAATCACTTCAGATCGACGATGGTTTTTTCTACCGCCGACATCACGGCCTTGCTGTAGCCAGCGTTGCCTGTGAGGCGAGAGATCATGATGGCGCCCTCGATCAATGCAATCAGCGTGACGGCAGTCTGCTCGGCATCGACGTCTTTGCGGAACTCCTGCGAAGCAATCCCTGCCTTGATGACTTTGACAAGATGCGTCTTCCAGCCCCGGAAAGCTTCCATGGCTTTCTCGCGCAGGGCCGGGTGCGTGTCGTCGGCTTCAATCGCTGTGTTGAGCAGCGGGCATCCCCCCACGGGGAATTCCTCAGGCAGGCTTTCATACACGCCTGTCAATGCGAGCAGCTGCTCCTTGCTGGTTTCTCTCGTGGCCATTACGGCCCGGACTGCCGCCTGCGCCTGCTTCCAGTTGTGATCGAAAGCAGCCAGGGCCACTTCCTCCTTGTTGGCAAAGTTGCCGTAGACGCTGCCCTTCGTCAGCCCGGTGGCCTCCGTCATATCGGCCAGGGACGTACCGGCATAGCCTTTGACGTTGAAGATCGGGGCTGTCTTCTCGACGATGAACTGGCGGGTTCGCTGAGCTTTATTCATGGAAGCCAGAATATACCAATTGGTATTTTTGTCAAGGGCATCGATGAATCCGCTCGGAGTGATCCCCCCTGCCCCCGCCATCAGCCTGATGAATGCGTTCAATCGCCTGGCGATCAGCTTCCTCCGCGCGCCGGAAGCTGCGCTCGCGCTCAAGGACTGATTGGAACGCCATACCAAGGCGGCGCGCGGCGCAGATGCGGCCGATGCCACCATCTGCGGGGCCCTCTAACATGGCGCCATGCCAGCCTTTGCCGTGTCGCCCAAGCCGGTGCCTTCGAGTCCGGCGCATACTGTGTTCTTGTACGGCGGGATCGCCACGGGCTTTCACTGACGGCATGAGACCACCGGAACACGGATGCCATTGCGATGCGCACACCTGAAGACCCGGCCATGATTGTCAGCAGAGGCTGGCTAGCGCGCCTGGTCCTGCCCGCAGGCATTCATCCCGGCGCCTTGCCGCTTCTCGTTGGCCGCGCGCTGCGCGGCTTCTGTGACGGCTTTATCGCCGTGCTGTTGCCGGCGTACCTGCTGGCTCTGGGCTTCGCGCAGCTGGCAGTGGGGCTGGTCAGCAGCGCAACACTGATCGGCTCGGCGCTGGCGACGGTCCTGGTGGGCATCATCGGCCACCGCTATCCGCAGCGCAGGCTGCTGATGTCGGCGGCCGCGTTGATGGCCGCCACCGGCATAGGCTTCGCCGGACTGTCCTCCCTCTGGCCGCTATTGCTGGTCGCATTCGTCGGCACGCTCAACCCCAGTTCCGGCGACGTCAGCGTCTTCCTGCCGCTTGAGCATGCCGGTCTTGCCGATTCAGCCTGCGCCGATGCCCGCACTGCCCTGTTCGCCCGCTACAGCCTGACCGGGGCCCTCTGCGCCGCCATTGGTGCGCTGGCGGCGGCGCTGCCGGACTGGCTCGCGGCGCAACTTGGGGTTCCTGTCCTCAGCGCGCTGCGCGCCATGTTCATGGTCTATGCCCTGACCGGTGCCGCACTCTGGTTCCTCTATGCCCGCATGCCGGAGCCGCCACCGCACCTGGCAACGGCGAGAGCCCCGCTGGGACCGTCTCGCCGGATCGTTACCCGCCTTGCCCTGCTCTTCAGCGTCGACGCATTTGCCGGCGGCCTGGTGGTGAATTCCCTGCTGGCGCTATGGTTGATGCAGCGCTTCGGCCTTTCCATTGGTGCCGCCGGGCAGTTCTTCTTCTGGGCCGGGCTGCTTAGCGCCGGCTCCCAGCTCGTGGCCGCACCGCTGGCTCGCAGGTTCGGTTTGCTGAACACGATGGTGTTCACCCATATCCCATCCAGCCTCTGCCTGATCGCGGCCGCGTTCTCCCCCTCCCTGCCGGCGACGCTGGCGCTGCTGCTCGTACGCAGCGCGCTGTCGCAGATGGATGTGCCGACCCGGACCGCCTATGTCATGGCCGTGGTGACGCCGCCCGAGCGGCCGGCGGCAGCAAGCCTGACTGCCGTGCCCAGGAGCCTGGCTGCCGCATTCGGCCCGACCCTGGCGGGCGCGCTGCTGGCGATGGGCTGGGTCGGGACGCCGCTGGTTGCCTGCGGCGTGCTCAAGATCGCCTACGACCTCGCACTCCTTGGTGCATTCCGGCGGGTCAAGCCCCTCGATTAACGCGCCGGGCCGTCGCGTAAAGATCCGAAAGAGAAGCGTCGCGCCGGCGCAGCATCTCCGCCAACAGCGGCAGCCTTACCACCACGCATCACGATCGCCAGCGGCCAAGAAAGTGCACCTTGGCTCCCGCGCGCATGCTGATCGCCCGAATCTTTATACGTTCTTTATACGCACCGGCCATCTTTCTACCCTGTTTTTACGACCCCGTCGCTAATCTGCAAGCCGAAACCATTCAAGGGTGCTTTGTTATGGACGGGATCTATTTGATCGTATTGATTGGCTTCGCCGTGCTGAGCGCAGCCCTGCTGGGGCTTTGCGCCGTGCTTGCGCCGAAATCTCCGGCAGGCAGCGGCCACGGCGGCGCGCATGACCAGATGGCGGCAAAGAACAGCGCGTCGGACAGGAGGCTGTGATGAGCTGGACCGATCTGTTGAGCGGCGTGCTGGCCATTGCCATTTTTGTTTACCTCCTCATTGCGTTGTTCCGGCCGGAGAAATTCTGATGTCCTCCCAATTCGTGGGCCTGCTGGTCCTCTATCTCGCCATCCTGCTGGCGTGCGCGCCTTTTCTCGGACGCTATATCCGGCGTGCGGTGGAGGATGGCAACTATTCGCTGACCGCCTGGGGCCGGCCGCTGGAACGGCTGCTGTATCGCCTGGGCGGCGTGCGTGCCGATGCCGGGATGGGGTGGACGCAGTACGCCGTCGCGGTGCTGGCATTCAACCTGCTTGGCGTGGTGGCAGTCTATGCGCTGCAGCGCCTGCAAGGCATGCTGCCGCTCAATCCGCAGGGCTTTGGCGCGGTTTCGCCGGACTCGGCCTTCAACACGGCGATCAGCTTTGTCGCCAACACCAACTGGCAAGGCTATGGCGGCGAGTCGACCATGGGCTATCTGACGCAGATGCTCGCGCTCACCGTGCAGAACTTCCTGTCCGCGGCGACCGGCATCGCCGTGGTGTTCGCGCTGATGCGCGGATTCGCGCGCCAGAGCGCCGCCACCATCGGCAATTTCTGGGTCGACATGACGCGGGTCACGTTCTACGTGCTGGCGCCGATCGCGACCGTGATCGCACTGGCACTGGTAAGCCAGGGCGTGATCCAGAACTTCGACGCCTACAAGGAAGCCAGCCTGGTCACGCCGGTGGAGTACAACCAGCCTAAGCTCGATGCGGCCGGGCAACCGGTGCTCGATGCACAAGGCAAGCCGGTGACGGAAGACCTGAAGACCGACAGGCAGACGCTGGCGATGGGCCCGGTTGCCTCGCAAGAGGCCATCAAGATGCTGGGCACCAACGGTGGCGGCTTCTTCAATGCCAACTCGGCGCATCCGTTCGAGAACCCGAATGGCCTGGCCAACCTTCTCGAGATGCTGGCGATCTTCCTGATCCCGGCGGCGCTGTGCTTCACCTTTGGCGAAATGGTGGGAGACAGGCGACAGGGTGTGGCGGTGCTGGCATCCATGACGGTCATCTTTGTCGCGATGGCCTGCGTGGCGGCGATCTCCGAGCAGATGGCCAACCCGGCGCTGGCCGGATTGCCGGTGGATCACGCCGCGTCGCTGCTGCAGGCCGGCGGCAATATGGAAGGCAAGGAAACGCGCTTCGGCATCGCCGCTTCGGCACTGTTCGCCACCATCACGACCGCGGCGTCGTGCGGCGCGGTCAATGCCATGCATGACTCCTTCACCGCCATCGGTGGCCTGGTGCCGATGCTGCTGATGCAGCTGGGCGAGGTCGTGTTCGGCGGCGTCGGCTCGGGGCTGTACGGCATGCTGGTCTACGCCGTGCTCGCGGTGTTCATCGCCGGACTGATGATCGGGCGCACGCCGGAGTACCTCGGCAAGAAGATCGAAGTCTACGAGATGAAGATGACGGCCGTGGCGATCCTGGTCACGCCCCTGCTGGTGCTGCTCGGCACGTCGGTGGCGGTGATGACCGAGGCCGGACGCGCCGGTGTGTTCAATCCCGGCACGCACGGCTTCTCCGAGATCCTGTACGCGCTCTCGTCGGCGGCCAACAACAATGGCAGCGCCTTTGCGGGCTTGTCCGCCAACACCCCGTTCTACAACACGCTGCTGGCGGCAGCCATGTGGTTCGGCCGGTTCTGGATCATCATCCCGGTGCTTGCGCTGGCGGGCTCGCTGGCAGCCAAGAAGCGCGTGCCCGTGAGCGGCGGCACGATGCCGACGCACGGCCCGCTGTTCGTCGTCCTGCTGGTGGGCACCGTGCTGCTGGTCGGTGCGCTGACCTATGTCCCGGCGCTGGCGCTGGGACCAGTCGCCGAGCAACTCCAGGGCGCGGTGACGGCAACCGCGGCGAAGTAAAGCGACGACTGACGACGAAATATCGAGCATTCCTACACGTCCGGACCCTGCCCTGCCTCACCGAGGCAGGTGCCGGATGGCTCTAGCGGATTGCGGAGAAACCATGCAACAAGATTCGATGGCCCCGGTGGCCAAGCGCGGCGCCAACACGGCTGAAGCGTCTTCCTCCAACACGATTCAGGCAAAGAGCGCGCCGGTGTCCGACCGCCAACACGGCTCCCACCATCATCGCCCGCCGGCGCGCAGCATGTTCGCGCCGGAGCTGGTGAAGCCCGCGCTGGTCGCGGCCTTCGGGAAGTTGTCGCCGCGCGACCAGCTGCGCAACCCGGTGATGTTCGTGGCCTACGTGGGCAGCATCCTGACGACGATCCTTTTCCTGAAGGCCATGGCCGCGCCGGCGGCAGCCCCCGGTGGGGAATCCGCGGGCTTCATCCTGGCGGTGTCGGTGTGGCTGTGGTTCACGGTGCTGTTCGCTAACTTTGCCGAGGCACTTGCCGAAGGCCGAAGCAAGCAGCAGGCGGAAGCGCTGCGCGGCCTGAAGACCACCGTCACCGCACGCGTGCTGAAGGACGGCAAGCGTGGCAGTGCCACCGAAGCGCGCCCCGCCACGGCGCTGCGCCGTGGCGACGTGGTGCTGGTACAGGCCGGCGAGATGATCCCCGGCGACGGCGAAGTGATCGACGGCGTGGCCTCGGTCGACGAAAGCGCCATCACCGGCGAATCGGCGCCGGTGATCCGCGAGTCGGGCGGCGACTTCTCGTCGGTGACCGGCGGTACACGCGTGCTGTCCGACTGGATCGTGGCGCGCATCACGACCAACCCGGGCGAGAGCTTCATCGACCGCATGATCACGATGGTTGAAGGCGCCAAGCGGCAGAAGACGCCGAACGAACTGGCCCTGACGATCCTGCTGGTCGGGCTGACCATTGTGCTGCTGCTGGCCACGGCCACGCTGCAGCCGTTCTCGCTCTACAGCGTGCTGGTGGCAAAGGCAGGCGTTCCGGTGACGATCACGGTGCTGGTGGCCCTGCTGGTCTGCCTGATTCCCACCACCATCGGCGGGCTGCTGTCAGCCATTGGCGTGGCGGGCATGAGCCGGATGATGGAAGCCAACGTGATTGCCACCTCGGGCCGTGCGGTCGAAGCCGCTGGTGACGTGGACGTGCTGCTGCTCGACAAGACCGGCACCATTACCCATGGCAACCGCCAGGCATCGCGCTTCATCCCGGCCCCGGGCGTGTCGCCGCTGCAGCTCGCGGAAGCGGCGTGGCTGTCGTCGCTGGCCGACGAGACCCCGGAAGGCCGCAGCATCATCACGCTGGCACGCCAGCTGCCGGGGCTGGCGGCGCCGGTGATGGCAAGCCTGAAGCCGGAGTTCGTGCCGTTCAGCGCCCAGACCCGCATGAGCGGGGTTGACCTGAGCGATGACGGCGGCGAGCGTCACGTGCGCAAGGGTGCGGCCGATGCCGTGCGCCGCTATGTCACGGAACGTGCCGGCAAGTTCCCCGATGCTGTCCTGCAAGCCGTCGATGAGGTTGCCCGCGCCGGCAGCACGCCGCTGGTGGTAGCCGACGCCAACGGCGGTTCGGTACGCGTGCTTGGCGTGATCGAGCTGAAAGACATCGTCAAGACCGGCATTCGCGAGCGCTTCGGCGAACTGCGCAAGATGGGCATCAAGACCGTGATGATCACCGGCGACAACCGGCTGACGGCGGCTTCGATTGCGGCGGAAGCCGGCGTTGATGACTTCCTGGCCGAAGCCACGCCGGAAGCCAAGCTCAAGCTGATCCGCCAGTACCAGGCCGACGGGCGGCTGGTCGCGATGACCGGCGACGGCACCAACGACGCGCCGGCACTGGCCCAGGCCGACGTAGCCGTAGCGATGAACAGCGGCACGCAGGCGGCCAAGGAAGCCGGCAACATGGTGGACCTCGACAGCAACCCGACCAAGCTGATCGAGATCGTCGAGATCGGCAAGCAGATGCTGATGACGCGCGGCTCGCTGACGACCTTCAGCGTGGCCAACGACATCGCCAAGTACTTCGCGATCATCCCGGCGGCGTTTGCCACCACCTATCCGCAGCTCAACCTGCTCAATGTGATGGGGCTCGCCACGCCGGCGTCGGCCATCATGTCGGCGGTGACCTTCAACGCGCTCATCATCGTCGTGCTGATCCCGCTTGCGCTCAAGGGCGTGGTCTACCGGCCGCTGGGCGCCGCGGTGCTGCTGCGCCGCAACCTGCTGGTCTACGGCCTGGGCGGCATCCTGGTGCCGTTTGCCGGCATCAAGCTGATCGACATGATCCTGGCCCTGTTTGGCTGGGTCTGATTTTCTGCCACGATTCGGAGCGCTCATGAATACGCAAGTGCAGTCCCCGCAGCCGTCGCCGGCACCCGTGCAAGGTGGCTTGCTGCGGCCAATGTTGGTGGTGTTCGTTGGTCTTTCGCTGGTGACCGGCCTGCTCTATCCCGGCGCGATCACGGCAATCTCCAAGGCCGTGTTCCCGCATCAGGCAGCCGGCTCGCTGATCGAGAAGGATGGCAGGACAGTTGGCTCGGAACTGATCGGCCAGCCGTTCTCCGACCCGAAGTACTTCTGGGGCCGGCTGTCGGCCACGGCGCCGATGCCGTATAACGCCGCGGCTTCGGCGGGATCCAACCTGGGCCCCACCAATCCGGCGCTGACCGATGCCGCGCGCGCGCGCGTCGACGCACTGCACGCCGCGGATCCGGACAACCAGGCGCCCGTGCCTGTCGACCTGGTCACGGCATCCGGCAGCGGGCTCGACCCGCATATCAGCCCTGCGGCCGCGGAGTACCAGGCGGTGCGCGTCGCCCGCGCCAGGGGGATTCCAATCGAGCAGGTGAAGCAACTGATTGCGGCAAATACCGAAACGCCGCTACTGCCGGTCCTGGGCGACCCGGGAGTCAATGTCCTGAAGCTGAACCTTGGACTGGATGCCATCGCACGGAAGTAACCCGGTGCCGGGATGCGGATGCGAGGCAGGACTGGTTTGCCAATGCCAGGATAGAGGGTGAGCCGACCGATGCCTGATGCCGAACTGCGCGGAGCCGGCGCGCGCCCCGATCCCGATGCCCTGCTCCAGATGGTGCAGGAGGAAGGCGCTCGCGCCTCGCGCGGCAAGCTCAGGGTCTACTTTGGCGCTTCCGCCGGGGTCGGCAAGACGTTCGCCATGCTCACCGCGGCGCGGACGGCGTCTGCACGGGGCACCGATGCTGTCATTGGCATCGTGGAGACCCACGGCCGCGCCGAGACCGAAGCGCTGATCGCCGGTATCGAGCGCTTGCCAATGAAGGACGTGCCGTACCGCGAGCGGGTTCTGCAGGAGTTCGACCTGGACGCGGCGCTGGTCCGGCGACCGGCCCTGGTCCTGGTTGACGAACTGGCCCATTCCAACGCACCGGGCAGCCGCCATCCGAAGCGGTGGCAGGATATCCAGGAATTGCAGGCTGCCGGGATCGACGTCTGGACCACGGTCAATGTGCAGCATCTGGACAGCCTGAACGAGGCGGTGGGCGGCATCACCGGCATCCGCGTCTGGGAAACCGTGCCGGACGTTGTGTTCGACAGCGCCGACGAAGTCGTGCTGGTAGACCTGCCGGCCGACGAGCTGCTGCGCCGGCTGAAGGAAGGCAAGGTCTATCTGCCGGAGCAGGCGCGACACGCGGCGCGCAACTTTTTCCGGAAAGGCAATCTGATCGCCCTGCGCGAGCTGGCGCTGCGCCGGACCGCCGACCGGGTGGACTCCGATGTCCGAGCATGGCGTCAGTCCGAAGCCGTTCAAGGCGTGTGGCGGACCCGGGAGGCGGTGCTGGCTTGCATCGGTAGTGGTGACGATGCCGAGCAGGTCGTCCGGAGTGCGCGCCGGCTTGCCGGCCAGCTCGATTGCGACTGGCATGTGGTGACCATCGCCACCCCCAGGCTGGCACCCCCGTCCGATTTCGCAAAGACTCGCCTGCAGACGGCCATGCGTCTCGCAGAGGAGTTGGGCGCACGCACCGAGACCCTGGCGGGCAACGACATGGTCCAGGCCATCGTGGGGTACGTGCGCCGCCACAACCTGACCAAAGTGGTCATCGGCCGTGCGCCGGCGGACTGGCGCCGGGGCGGCGCCTCCCTTGCGGAGCGGGCCCGCGCCCTTCTCGGCCTGGCCTTGACGCCATTTGTGAACGCGCCGGCGTGGCTGTTCGGCCGCCGCAGTTTTGCCGATGCGCTGGCGCTCGGGTGTCCGGAGATCGACATCATCCGCGTTGCGGCGGACACGACGCGAGTGGATCTTCGCCCGCGCCATGGCACTGAAGAGCCAGACGCCCCTGCGCCAGGCGACGGCGCCACGCGCAGAGACTATCTGTGGGCAGTGGTATGGTGCACCGGTGCCACGGCGCTGTCGGCCCTCGCATTTCCATGGTTCGACGTCGTCAACATTGTCATGCTGTTTCTGGCGGCAGTGGTCGGCGTCGCGCTTCGTCATGGCCGCGGACCGGCGGCGCTGGCTTCGGTATTGGCCGTGGCCGCCTTCGACTTCTTCTTCGTACCGCCGCGGCTGTCGTTCGCCGTCAGCGACGTACAGTATCTGCTGACGTTCCTCGTGCTGCTATCCGTGGGGCTGGTCATCGGGCAACTGACTGCCGGTTTGCGCGAACAAGCGCAGGTGGCGGTGCAGCGCGAGAACGATGCCCGCACGCTGTACGAACTGGCCCGTGAACTCTCCGCGGCGCTGGTGCCGAACCAGATTGTCTCGATCGCCAGCCGTTTCCTGCGTGCTGCCTTCGATGCCAATTCAGCCTTCTTCCTGGTTTCCGCGGAAGGCCGCTTGCTGCCGCCCGTGTCCGATGTCGAGCAGCATGACACCGGGGCGCGAACCGACTCGATCGACCGTGTACTGGCAGAGTGGGTATTCGATCACGGCCAGCCCGCAGGCACCGGCACGCATACCTTGCCCGGCAGCACCGTGCTGTATCTGCCATTGAAGGCGCCGATGCAGACCCGTGGCGTGCTGGCGGTCGAGCCTGCGGTATCACGCGCCTTTGCGCAACCTGCGCTACGGCGCCAGGTCGATGTGTTCTGCACGCTGATCGCGATCGCCATCGAGCGCTTGCATTACGTCGAAGTGGCGCAGCTGGCCTTGCTGTCGATGGAGTCTGAGCGCCTGCGCAGCTCATTGCTGGCCGCTGTCTCCCATGACCTGCGCACCCCGCTGACCAGCCTGATCGGCATGGCGGAAACCATGCAGCGCAGCGATCCCGGGCTGGCGCCGTCACTGGCCGAGACCGTGGCCGCCATGCTGGAACAGGCCAGGCGCATGCGGACCATGGTGGTGAATCTGCTGGACATGGCGAAGCTGCAGGGCCGGGAAGTCCGGATGAGCAAGGAGTGGCAATCGGTGGAGGAGCTCGTTGGCGCCAGCCTGGCTGCCATGCGCGAGGCGCTCGAGCACCACCGCGTGGTTGTCGTCGACTTGTCCCGGGTACCCCTGGTCGAATGCGACGCCGTGCTGATCGAGCGCGTGCTGTGCAACCTGCTGGAGAATGCCGCCAAATACACGCCTGCCGGCACAGAGATCCGGCTCTCGGCCGCGCCGGTCGACGACGAGATCAGGATTGCGGTAGAGGATGATGGCCCCGGCGTGCCCAAGGGCAAGGAACGGCAGATCTTCGAGAAATTCACGCGCGGTGAGCGCGAATCCGCGACCGCGGGTGTCGGCCTGGGTCTCGCCGTATGCGAGGCAATCGTGCAAGCCCATGGCGGGCGCATCTGGGTGGAACCCGCGCAACGGCCAGACCGGCCCGGCGGCCAGGCGGGCGCGCGCTTCCTGGTAGCGTTGCCGCGTGGAAATCCGCCGGCGGTGGAGCCGGAGCAGACTGATGCCTAGAGAGAGAGTTGATGCCATTTGATTTTTCCCCAACAGTCTTGCTGGTTGAGGATGAGCCGCATATCCGGCGCTTTGTCCGCTCGACCCTGGAGTCTGAAGATTGCACGGTGCATGAGGCAGAATCGCTCAAGCGCGGACTGATCGAGGCAGGCACCCGGCAACCTGACCTCGTCATTCTCGACCTGGGTTTGCCGGACGGAGACGGGGTGCGATTGATCAGCGAGATCCGTACGTGGACTGACGTACCGGTGCTGGTCCTGTCGGCACGTAGCGGAGAAGCCGACAAGATCGGTGCGCTGGATGCCGGCGCGGATGACTACCTGACCAAGCCCTTTGGCGTTGGCGAACTGGTCGCACGCCTGCGCGTGCTGCTGCGCCGGCATGCCAGGGCCAACGCCCAGGGCTCGCACCAGATCCTGTTCGGCGACGTGCAGGTTGACCTGGCCAGCCGCGTCGTCACCCGTTCGGGACAGGCCGTGCACCTGACGCCGATCGAGTATCGGCTGCTTGCGGTTCTGATCGCCCACCGCGGCAAGGTGATGACGCACCGGGAGATGCTGCGGGAGGTGTGGGGACCCTCCCAGGCCGAAAGCAGCCAGTACCTGCGCGTCTATATGGGACATCTGCGGCACAAGCTCGAAGCGGACCCGGCGCGGCCCGCCCACTTGCTGACGGAAATCGGGCTGGGCTACCGGTTTGCCGGGTAGCGCCGAAATCCAGGCGCATTGATTGGATTTGTACGCGGGCACCGCGGCTTTTGATACCGTTTTTACGCGTCAGGCCATATCGTGGCGAGGCTCCCTGCAACGGGGATTTTTTCAACTCTCGCCACAACAACAATGACTGACCTGCGCCAAACCGCGGCCACGCTGCTCGCATGTTCCGCATCTTCCATCTTCCTCGCTGCCACGCCGGCCATGGCGCAATCCCAGCCAGACGCCGCGCCGTCCCCGCATACGTTCACGGCCAACGTGTCGCTGGTCTCGGACTACCGCTATCGCGGCATCAGCCAGACCAACCTGCGCCCGGCCATCCAGGGTGGCTTTGACTACGCCCACGAAAGCGGCTTCTATCTGGGCAACTGGAACTCCAGCATCAGCTGGCTCGAGGATGCCAACCCGGCGGTCTCGGCCCCGGTCGAGATGGATTTCTACGGCGGCTTCAAGAACACCTTCAAGGTCGCCGGCACCGAGTTCAACTATGACCTGGGCGTGCTCGAGTACTACTACCCGGGCGGCTACAACAACCCGCGCCCGTACACCACCGAGCTGTACGCCGGCATCGGCTGGGGCCCGGTGTTCCTGAAGTACTCGCACTCGGTCACCAACCTGTTTGGCTGGGCCGACAGCAAGAACAGCGGCTACATCGACCTGAGCGCCAACGTGCCGCTGAACTTCTGGGACCTGACCCTGAACGCGCACGTCGGCTACCAGGGCGTAAAGCACAACAGCAATGCCTCATACACCGACTGGAAGATCGGCCTGACCAAGGACCTGGGCAAGGGCTTCGCGCTGGCGGTGGCCTATGTGGACACCAATGCCAAGGAATCAGCCTACACCAGTGCCAACCGGGGCCGCTACCTCGGCAAGGCTGCGGCCTGGGCTTCGCTGACGAAGACGTTCTGAGCGCGAGCGCTTTGCCAGCGTCGCTGATTTTGATGCGGATTTAACGCCAAAGCCCAATATCCTTGCATCAAATTTAGGCGGCGCTGGCTAGCATAAAGCCATGTCCAATACGCGACCCGCTACCGCGCGGGTCCATCCAATCATGCGACAGTCAAGCCTGGCCGTTGATACCGTTCCCCGACGCACCGCCCTGCGCCACAGCAAAGCCACCATGCCCGCGCTGCGCGCGGTCTCCCAGCCGGCACCGGCCTGGATCCGCATGCGTCTTGCGGTGGCATCCACCGAGGTGTTCGGCCTGCGCCAGACCATGCACCGGGCGCTCGGTGAACTGGCCCGCGTCTATGTGGTGAACGTGGACTACCGGCACGGCGAAACCACGCTGCACGTGGAGGTCGCACGCACCGACCGCGACGCGGCCATGGATGCCATCATGACGGCATTTCCGGCGGCGGAGTTCGGTGTCACGACAGCCCTGCGAGACGACTATGTGGCGCACTGAGGAAGAGAGCTTCTCCGGTGCCGCCGTGCACGCCTGCACCGGTATCACAGCGATTTCCCGCCAGTCGCCATGGGGCATCTGGGTGCCCATGGTCACGCCGATGCGTGCCGGCTCGCTGGACCTGCAGGGCACCGCCAGGCTGGTTGAGAGTTACGTCGAGGCAGGCGTAAACGGCCTGATCATATTGGGCACGACCGGCGAGGGAAGCCTGCTTTCCACGCACGAGCGGCAAGTCTTCACGGCGGCAGTGCTCGAGGCCGTCCATGGCGAGCTGCCGGTGATGGCTGGCGTCGGAGCGGTCGATACCCGCGCGGTGTGCGCGCAAGTTGCCGAACTGGACGGCTTTGATCTTGCCGGCTACCTGGTGCCGCCGCCCTACTACCTGCGGCCATCCGATGAGGGCATCGTGTGGCATTTCAATGAGGTGGCGCGCGCAACCGAACGCCCCCTGATGCTGTACAACGTGCCGAAGCGAACCGGCTGTGCGATGTCGCCAGCGCTCATCCGATCGCTGCTTGCGCAACCGCAGATCTCGGCGGTCAAGGAGTGTGACGCCGGCAATCTCCGCGCACTTGCCAACGATCCGCACGTCACCGTGCTGTGTGGCGAAGATGCTGCCTTGCTGGATCACCTGCTTGCAGGTGGCGCCGGCGTGATCGCCGCGTCCTCGCATATTCGTCCGGACCTGTTCGTGCGCCTGCTGCAGCTGGCGCAGACGGGCCGCTTGCGCGCGGCCCACGGCTTGTTCGCGAAGCTCGCGCCGTTGATCTCGCTCATGTTCGCGGAGCCGAATCCGGCACCAGTGAAAGCTGCGCTGGCGCTATCCGGCGTGATTTCGCCGGAAGCCCGACAGCCGTTGCAGCCAGCAAGTTCCGCGTTGGTCCAGAGGCTGGAAGAGGCCATGGCCCTTCTTCCTCCGCTTTCCGTGGCGCGGGATGAGCATCTGGCGGCATAAAAGGCTAGCCATCCTTGCCTTTCGGCCTCTCCGGCGGCATCGCATCGCGGGCGGCGCCTGATATGAATTTGTCTGGCCAACAGTGCCATGAAATGAGTTGGCCCGCACCCAACACAATGTCTGCCTGACGGGGATCGGAAAGTGCCAGCATTCCCTGAAAAACCTTTGTTTTTCAGGATGTTATGGATTTTATTGCAGCACCGTCCCGGGCCTGGCACGGCCCATGCTCTATACCCTTCGAGCGCAACAACGTGCTCCCCCAACCGAACCCCCAGGAGACTTACCATGCAATCGACCCTCATGATCAAGGATCTGCCGCTCGACCAGGAACTGGACGGCAAGACCATGTCCGCTGTGCGCGGCGGCCACGCCGTCTCTGTTGTTGGCGGCAACTATCAGAACGTCGTTGGCGGCGGCGGCTTTGCCAGCCCGACCATCGGCTTGCAGGTCGGCGCGACCGTGAACACGATCGACGCCAGCTCGCACCTCAGCCTGAAGATCCCCACCATGCAGAACTTCGGCAACGGCACCCAGGTGGCCACGCTGTAACAACGCTGCATGCGGGAG
>NZ_KB944469.1:0-204163 GCF_000389805.1 Cupriavidus sp. GA3-3 | reverse complement strand
AACTGATGAACTCGGGCGAGACTTCGGTGCCGTACTGTTCGGCCAGAAACGCCTGGATCTCGCGCACGGTCATGCCACGGGCGTACATGGCGATGATCTTGTCATCGAACCCAGTGAAGCGCCGTTCGTGCTTGGGAATCAGGATCGGATCGAAGCTGCCGTCGCGGTCGCGCGGGATGTCGACCCGCAGCGGGCCATCCTCGGTTAGAACGGTCTTGGCGCTCTTGCCGTTGCGCTGGTTGGCTGTGCCAGCCGGGCGCTCCGCGCCCGGCTGGTAGCCCAAGTGATGGCCTAGCTCGGCGCCTAGGGCCCGCTCGATCAGGGCCTTCTTGAATGCCATCGAGGCGTCCTGAACCGCTTCGGCGGTCATCGGACCCTTAACGAAATGAGCGATCAGGTCCTCGGGAATAGCCGGCAGTTCACGGCCTGCGGCTTGGCTGGTCTTCGTCTTGCGTGGCATACATGCTCCTTGGCGACATGTTATGCCCTAAACACAAAATTTCTGACAGGTCCCCGGGTGCCCTCAATCCGGCACCGCCATCACCCCACTCTTGAGCAGTGCAGCCACCAGATCCGATTGCGTCACCATCCCCACCACGCGCCGGTGGTCGTCGATCACCGGCGCGTGGTGCAAGCCGCCGTCCGAGAATGCCTGGGCCAACTCCACCATCGGCTGCTCGGGTCGGGCGGTGACAACGGCGCGTGTCATCAGGTCCCGCACGGTACCAGCCAGCCGCCGCGCACCGGTATCACGCTGCGCCGCAAAAAAATCGCTCTGGGTGATGATGCCTACCAGCCGCCGGGTGGCGTCCACTACCGGCAGGGCCTTGATACGGTGCCGCGACAGCAGGTGCCCGGCCTCATGTGCAGGCTGGTCCGGGGTCACCATGACCACGTCGCGCGACATGATCTCGCCGCACAGCACGTTGCCGAAGTGGCGCCGGTAGGCGCGCAACTGCGCGGCCACCAGGATCTGTTCGAGGTCGTCTTCTTCGATATCCAGGAATTCGCCGCGCACCTTCAGCGCAGCATCGAGGTCGGCGCGGGTGACGCCAACGCGCTGGGATGGCGGCACGTCCTTGGTCCCGTGCTGCATGGCAGGCTCGGGCGGGCGGTGCGGGTAGCGCCGCCGCGACAGGTTGTTGAAGGCCAGCGCCATCATCAGCAGCAGCATCGAATTGAACAGCACGGGCACGGCAACGAAGCCGAAGCCCAGCGCACTGACCGCCGGCCCGCCGAATACGGCGGTGATGGCCACCGCGCCGCTGGGCGGGTGCACGCAGTGGAACTGGAACATCAGGGCGATGGAGACGGCCACTGCGACCGCTGCGGCCAGGCCAGGGTCCGGGATCCAGCGCGCGCACGCCACGCCGACCACCGCGGCAATCAGGTTGCCGCCAATCACTGACCAGGGCTGTGCCAGCGGCGATGATGGCACGGCGAACAGCAGCACCGCGCAGGCCCCCATCGGCGCGACAAACCAGGGGTTGAAGCCGCCCAAGGTCTGGTGGCTGATCCATTCAGTGCAGAGCAGGCCCAGCAGGGCGCCCAGGCAGCTTTTGAGGCGCTCCTTGCGGCTGGCGGCAACGGGTAGCGGAACGAATGTGCGCAGCCATGCACGGGCATTCTGCGCCAGGGCAGCGACAGCGGGGGCGGTTGGCATTCTTGTGACGGGGGGCGCTTTGGAATGGTGCGCGTAATATATCACGGGGTGATATATTTGACCGCCTTTGGTGCAGCGCATCCCAATCGTGGGGCGTGATGCACCGCACAAGCGCATGGCGGCACTGGGCGTGGCGCGCCTGCCGGTGGTGGGAAGCGCCGGGACCTGGGCGGGTCCCTTTACTTGTAGGTCGACAGCAGGATGCTGGTCTCGGTGGCGCTGATGCCATCGATCAGCCGGATCCGGTCCAGCGCGCGGTCGAACGCTTCCAGTGTGTCGGCGCGCAGCTCGGCAATGATGTCCCAGCGGCCGTTGGTGGTATGCAGCGCTTGCACATTGGGCTCGCCGCGCAGCGCCTGCAGCACGGTGCGGGCCTTGTTGCCTTCCACGGCAATCGTCATCCAGGCGCGGATGCGGTGCGCTTCGGCCTCGGGCCGCAGGCGCACCGTGTAGCCAACGATCACCCCTTCCTGTTCCAGTTTGTCGATGCGGTTCTGCACGGTCGCGCGCGACACGCGCAGCGCCTGCGCCAGCGCCGTGACCGGCATGCGCGCGTTGTCGCGCAGGAGTGAAATCAACTGGTGGTCGGTGGCATCCATGGGGTGGGCAAACAGTCTTTTCAAAGCGCCAGCATACGCTGGCATTTTGATAAATGCCTCGCGCAAATTGCGCAATTTGCTGGCTATTAGTTAACACCAGCTTGCCCGAGAATTCAATCGAGCGATTGATTTCCCGAAACCTGCCATCAAAAAAGGAGCCCCCGTGACCCACTCCCCCACGATCCTGCTGGTCGAGCCGACCTTCTACGACGTGTCGTACAGCATCAATCCGTGGATGGACCCGGCTGCCTGGGCACGCGACCCGCGCGGCATGCACCGCAGCGCGATGCAGTCGTTCGACGCGCTGCGCGAGGCGCTGGGCCGGGCCGGCTTTGCGGTCGAGGTGGCCCCCGGCGCGCCGGGGCTGCCCGACATGGTGTTCCCGGCCAACGCCGCGGTGGTGCTCGATGGCCGCGCGTTGCTGGCGCGCTTTCGCTACCCGCAACGCCGTGGTGAAGAAGCGCCGTTCGCCGACATCTTCGGCAAGCTGCGCGAACGCGGCGTGCTCGACGAAGTCGCGCTGCTGCCCGAGGGCTGCTTCCAGGAAGGCGCGGGCGACTGCATCTGGGATGCCGGCCGCGGTCACTTCTGGGCCGGGTTCGGTCCGCGCTCGTCGCATGAGGCAGCCGTGGCGGTGTCGAACTACTTCGGCAAGGACGTGGTGGCGCTGGAACTGGCCACCGAGCAGAGCTACCACCTGGACGTCTGCTTCTGCCCGCTTTCCGGCGGCGAGGTGCTGTACTACCCGCCGGCTTTCAGCGAAGCGGCGTTGCGCGAACTGCGCGCGCGCGTGCCGGCGCGGCTGCGCATCGAGGCCAGCGCCGACGACCTGCGCCACTTCAGCGTCAATGCCGTCAATCTCGACGACCAGGTGGTGATGACCCGCACCACGCCGCACCTGCGCACCGAGCTGGGCCGGCGCGGCTACCAGCTGCATGAGGTCGACCTGTCGCCCTTCATGCTGTCCGGCGGCGGCGCCTATTGCATGACGCTGCGCCTGGATCGCCGCAGCGGGCCGGGCATCGCCGCGGTGGCGGCCTGAGTGCAGGCATCGCACAGACAGCCAAGGAGACGGTCATGAAAAGCACCGCCCGATCCCTGTTCCTGGACGCCAGTGACGTGGCCCGGCTGGTGGCCACCATCGGCCCGCAGGCCGCCATCGTGGACCTGGCCGGGCAGGTCCGGCAGGCCTTTCTGCGCTGGCACGACTTCGACAAGTCCGCGCGGCTGGCGAGCCATTCCGCGCGTGGCGTGATCGAGCTGATGCCGGTCAGCGACGGCATCCAGTATGCGTTCAAGTATGTCAACGGCCATCCGCGCAATGCGCAGCATGGCATGCCGACGGTGATGGCCTGCGGCCTGCTGGCCGAGGTGGAAACCGGCTTCCCGCTGATGCTGGCCGACCTGACGCTGGCCACTGCGCTGCGCACCGCGGCGACCTCGGCGCTGGCGGCGCGCGCCATGGCGCGGCCCGGTGCGGCGACGATGGCGCTGATCGGCAACGGCGCGCAGGCCGAGTTCCAGGTGCTGGCCTTCCAGGCGATGCTGGGCGTGCGCGAGATCGCCGCCTATGACATCGATCCCGCCGCCACCACACGGCTGATGCGCAACCTTGGTGGCGTACCCGGACTTTCGATCCGGCGTGCCGAATCGATCGAGGCCGCGCTGGCCGGGGCGGACATTGTCTCCACGGTCACCGCCGACAAGACTCGCGCCACCATCCTCACGCCGGAAATGGTGCGGCCCGGCATGCACCTTAATGCGGTTGGCGGCGACTGCCCCGGCAAGACTGAACTGCACCCCGATATCCTGCGCCGCGCGCGCATCGTGGTGGAATACGAAGACCAGACGCGCATCGAAGGCGAGATCCAGCAGTTGCCGGCCGATGCGCCGGTGACCGAGCTGTGGCAGGTGCTGGCCGGCCACGCGCCCGGCCGCGCGGCGGCGGACGAGGTGACCGTGTTCGATTCGGTTGGGTTTGCGCTGGAAGACTACGCCGCGCTGCGCTGGCTCTACACCGCAGCGCAGGCGCACCGGGCGGGCAGGGCGGTTGAGCTGGTGGCGATGCCGCCGGATCCGCGCAACCTGTACGGCTGGATGATGGCGCAGGCCGACGGCGACGAAGCCGGGCTGGCAACGCCGCGGCAGGCGGCAGTGGCCTGAGGCTGCAAGCGATGCCGGGGCCGGCATGGCCCCGGCGCAGCCGTGCTCAGGCGGTGCGGCCCATCATCAGCTGGGCGCGCAGGAAGCCCTTGACCTCTTCCAGCGACGGCGTCTTCAGGAACACCATGATGCCCCAGTGCTGCAGGGCATCGGCCACGCCTTCATAGGCCTGGCGGTTGGTGATCACGGCGAAGATCACGTGCTGGCTGGCAAAGAAATTCTGTAGCTTCTCGATGGTGGCCGACTCGGCGTCGTTCAGTTCGTCGACGTAGTACAGCACCACGCGCGGATGCTCGCTGACCGAGGTGATGACGGTGTCCAGCACATCGTCGACCACCACGCTCTTGAGCGGCAGCCCCCACTTGGCAAGCTGGCCGTGGATGCGCTGCGCTTCCTGGTGGTTGGGGTGGAATACCACCAGGTCCAGGCCGTGCGGCGACGCCGATTCCGGCCCGATGCGCGTCGCCAGCAGGCGGTGCACGGTCTCCTTGTGGATGCGCCGATGGCCGCCGTTGGTCTTCCAGGCGCCAAGTTCGCCGCGCTCGACCATCTTCTGGACGGTGCCCAGAGAGACGTTAAGCAGTTTTGCCGCTGTACGCGTGCTGTAATAAGGCTTTTCAGCCAGTGCCGGATCCAGTTTCATCCCATCACCCGTGGTCCTGAAGGCAGTCGCGCCGGGACGGCGCCCGCGGCGCCAGGCACATGCGCCGCGCGGTTGTCACTGCCAATGGTTGACTGACCCTGTGTCCTGACCCGCTCCCCCGCCGGCCGGACGGCTTTCTTTATAAATTTGTTGTTTCTTTCATTTCCAGCCGATCAGCGACTTTCTGGACGTATTGAAGATCTCAGACTCGGATCTGCTGGAAGCCAATAATATGCCGCAAACGCCAATCCATCTGTAAGAAAAAACATAAATCCATCGCGTATTGGTTGTTTAACGCACATTGGTGCTTGCAGGCAGGCACGACAGTAACGCAGACATTGTCCTGCCCCGGTGGTTCCCCGGGGTTCGACGCAGCTCTGAAGCATCCGCTGAATACAGCGGGCGCTTCAGAGTTCTGTCGTGACATGACAGATTGCGCGGCATGGCCGGCGCGACTGTTCCCGATTCCCCGGCCACGCTTCAAAGCCCGTACTTGCGCACCTTGTCGAACAGCGTGGTCTTCGCCACGCCCAGGGCTTCGCTGGCGCGGCTCAGGTTGCCGTCGTGGCGGCGCATGGCATCGGCAATCAGTGCGCGCTCGAATTGCTCGACTGCCTGCGCCAGCGGCAGGGCTTCGGGAGCGGTGGTGCCGTGGCCGGGGTTGCAGCCCAGCCCCAGCACATGGCGCTCGGCCAGGTTGCGCAGCTCGCGCACATTGCCGGGCCATGGGTAGGCTACCAGCGCGGCCAGCTCGGCCGGGGTCGCGGGCACAGCCTCGCGGTTGAAGCGCAACGCGGCCTGCGCGACGAAATGCTCGAACAAAGCCGGCACGTCTTCGCGCCGCTCGCGCAGCGGCGGCAATTCCAGCGTGATCACGTTCAGGCGGTAATACAGGTCGGCGCGGAACTGGCCGGCATCGGAGAGCGCGCGCAGGTCGGCCTTGGTGGCGGCCACCACGCGCGTGTTGACCGGCACCGGCTGGTTGGAGCCAAGCCGTTCCACCACGCGTTCCTGCAGCACCCGCAGCAGCTTGATCTGCAGCGGCATCGGCATGCTCTCGATCTCGTCGAGAAACAGCGTGCCGCCTTCGGCGTGTTCGATCTTGCCGATGCGGCGGCGCGCGGCACCGGTGAACGAGCCGGCTTCATGGCCGAAGATCTCGCTCTCGAACAGCTGTTCTGGCAGGCCGCCGCAGTTGATGGCAACAAAGTTGCGCGCGTGGCGCTGGCTGGCCTCATGCAGGCAGCGCGCCACCAGTTCCTTGCCGGTGCCGGTCTCGCCGTGGATCAGCACATTGGCGTCGGTGCCGGCCAGGTCGGCGATCAGGCGGCGCAGCCGCTCGACCGTGGGCGAATGGCCGATCAGGTGGGCTTCCAGCTTCTGGCGGCCCGCCAGCCGTTCTCGCAGTTCTGACACTTCCAGCGCGAGCCGGCGTTGCTCCAGCGCGCGGCGCGTGGCGTCCACCAGCTGCTCGGGCGAGAACGGCTTTTCCAGGAAGTCGTAGGCGCCTTGCTTCATCGCCTGCACCGCCAGCCCCACGTCGCCATGGCCGGTGATCATGATCACCGGCAGCGCGGGGTCGCGCTCGCGCAGTTGCGCGAGCAGCGCCATGCCGTCCTGGCCCGGCAGGCGAATGTCGCTGACGACCACGCCGGCATAGCCCGGCCCGGCCTCGCGCAACGCGGCCTCGGCGCTGCCCACGCCACGCGTGGCAATGCCCTCCAGGCGCAGCGCCTGCTCGCAGCCCAGGCGTACGTCGGCATCGTCCTCGACGATCAGTACAGTCAGGTCAGCCGGCATGCTTTGCGTCCTGTGGGTTGGCGTCGTGCGGCGCCAGCGGCAGCACCAGCGTGAAGCAGGCGCCGCCGTCCGGGTGGTTGGCGGCGGACAGGCTGCCGCCGTTTTCATTGAGGATGCCGGCCGACAGCGTGAGGCCGAGCCCCAGCCCTTGCCCGGCGGGCTTGGTGGTGAAGAAGGGCTCGAACAGTCGTGCGAAGGCTTCCTCGGACAAGCCGGCGCCATTGTCGCGCACGGTCAGGTGGACCATGGCGCCCGCCACGTGCGCGTGCAGCGCAATGCGCGGCGCGGGCTGGCCGGCGAGGGCATCGAGCGCGTTGCCGAGCAGGTTCACCAGTACCTGTTCCAGGCGGTTGGGATCGCACACCACCGCCAGCGTCGGATCGATATCGCGCTGCAGCGCGGGTTGGACCGCGTCCACGCGCGTCTGCAGCAGGAACAATGCGTTGTCCACCGCTTCGGCCAGCCTGGCCTGGCGGCGGCCGTTGCCGGACTTGCGTGCAAACGACTTGAGCGCGCCGGTGATGCGGCCCATGCGTTCGACCAGCCCGATGATGGTGTCGAGGTTGGCGCGCACGGTGGCGTAGTCGCCGCGCTCGAGGAACTTGCCGGTATTGCCTGAGATGGTGCGCAGCGCCGCCAGCGGCTGGTTCAGCTCATGCGCGATGCCGGTCGACATCTGCCCCACGGCGGCCAGCTTGCCGGCCTGCAGCAGCCCGTCCTGGGCCTGGCGCAGCACGGTCTCGGCACGGATGCGTTCGGCCACCTCGGCCTGCAGGCGCTGGTTGGAGGTGGACAGGTCGGCGGTGCGATCGGCCACCTTGCGCTCCAGCTCGCTGTTGGCCGCCTCCAGCGCGGCGCGCGCCGCCAGGCGCTCGTTGACGATGCGCCGGCGCACGTTCCACGCCGCCCCCAGCAGCAGCACGAAGGCGCTCAGCACGCCGGCCAGTGCCGCCGTGTTGAGCGCGGCCACGCGTGCCTGCGAGGTATTGGTCAGCAGCGTCAGCTGCCAGTCGGTGCCGGGCAGCGCGGCATGCTGCGCCAGCATCGGCGGGCCGCGGCGCAGGCGCACCAGTTCGTCGCTGCTGCTGCCGTTGCCGTTGTTCAGCTTGCGCACCAGGGTCAGCGGCAGTTGCGGCAGCGGGGCGCGGTTGTACTGGAGGCTGCGCATCAGGCGCTCGCGCGCCTCGGGTGACAGGGGGCGCAGCGCGGCCAGCTTCCATGACGGGTCCGAGGCCAGGATCACCACGCCGTTCTCGTCGGTCAGCAGCATCTGGCTGTCGGCGCCCTGCCAGCGGTTCTCCAGCGGCTCCAGGCCAATCTTGACCACCGCCACGCCGACCGGGTTGTCGCGCTCGCCCAGCGGCGCCGACAGGTAGTAGCCCGATTCGCTGCGGGTGGTGCCCACGCCGTAGAAGCGCCCCAGCTGGCCGTCCATGGCCGCCTGGAAGTACGGGCGGAAACTCAGCGCTTCGCCCAGGTAGCTGTCCGGGCGCTGCCAGTTGCTGCTGGCCAGCACCTTGCCGTGCGCATCCAGCACATAGATCACGCGCGTGCCGGCGCGCGTATTGAGGGCGCTCAGGTAGTCATTGGCGCGTGCCGCGCGGGCGGCGTCGTCCGGGCGCAGCAGCAGCGCGGCGATGCGCTCGTCCAGCGACAGCAGGCCGGGCACGTAGTCGTAGTGCGCCAGCTCGCTTTCCAGTGCCTGCGTGTACAGCCGCAACTGCACCTGGCCGCGTTCGGCCTGGCGCGCCAGCGCGGTGTCGTAGCTGTAGCGGTAGCCGAGCGAGCCCGCCAGGCCCACCAGCATGGCCAGCGCCAGCAGCGCGAGCAGCGGCGCAAGGCCGCGCAGGCCGTGGGGCAGGCGCGAGCCGGTGGGTGCGGCGGACGCGGGTGCGGTGGCGCGGGTGGTATCGCCGGGAGGGTGTAGCGGACCGGTCATCAGGTGTTGGGTGAGGCAGGTGGCAAAGCCGCCGCGCGGACCAGAGGGGCAGGGGCCGGCGCGGGTGCCTACTTTTACCACACCAGGGGGGCGGTGCCGCGCCAGAATGCAAAAAGGCCCGGTTGCCGTATCGGCAACCGGGCCCTGGCACGCCTGGCGGACGGTATTACTTGCCCGCGAGGACCTGGGCAGGTGCCAGGCCGGTGGTGGTATCCGCGGCGGGTTCATCCTCCTCGGACGGTACCGGCGCGCCGATGGCGTCTTCGCTTTTGGCGACGACGGCGGTGGCAATCGCATTGCCGAGCACATTGGTCACGGTGCGACCCATGTCGAGTACGTGGTCGATGCCCAGCACCAGCAGGATGCCGGCCTCCGGCAGGCCGAACATCGGCAGCACGGCGGCGACCACCACCAGCGAGGCGCGCGGCACGCCGGCGATGCCCTTGCTGGTGACAAGCAGGACCAGCAGCATGGTGATCTGCTGGGTCAGCGACAGCTCGATGCCATACACCTGCGCCACGAACAGCGCGGCAAACGAGGTGTACATGATCGAGCCGTCCAGGTTGAACGAGTAGCCCAGCGGCAGCACGAAGTTGGTGATGCGCTCCTTGACGCCGAAACGGGTCAGCTGGTCGATCACTTTCGGGTAGGCCGATTCGCTGCTGGCGGTGGCGAAGCCGATCATCAGCGGCGCGCGCATCTGCTTGAGCAGGCGGAACACGTCACGGCCCAGGAAGAAGTAGCCGCCGGCGATCAGCGCCACCCACAGCAGCGCCAGCGCCAGGTACAGGCTGCCAATCAGCTTGGCGTACACGACCAGCACGCCCAGGCCCTGCGCGGTGATCACCGCCGCGATGGCGCCGAACACGCCAACCGGGGCAAACGCCATCACGTAGTTGGTGACCTTCAGCATCACCGTGGCGAGGCCTTCGATGCCTTGCAGCACGGGCTTGCCCACGCCGTCCTTGACCGTGCCCAGCGCAAAGCCGAAGAACAGCGAGAACACCACGATCTGCAGGATCTCGTTGTGCGCCATGGCCTCGACAAAGCTCTTGGGGAACATGTGGGCGATGAAGTCGCGCAGGTTCAGCGCGCCGGTCTTCAGGTTCGAGGCCGCGTCAGCTGGCGGCAGCGGCAGGTTCATGCCGTGGCCGGGTTCCAGCAGGTTGGCCATCACCAGGCCCAGCAGCAGCGAGGTGATCGAGGCGCCAATGAACCACATCATTGCCTTCAGGCCGATGCGGCCCACGGCGCGGCCATCGCCCATGCTGGCGATGCCGGCCACCAGCGTGGCGAACACCAGCGGGCCGATGATCATCTTGATCATCCGCAGGAATACATCGGTCAGGATGGACAGGTGGTCCGCAATCGATTTGGCGGTGGCGGCGTCCGGCGCCATGTTGTGCGCGGCGGTGCCGACCAGCACGCCGAGCAGCATCGCAATGAAGATCAGGGTGGGCAGTCGATTCAGTTTCATCGTGGATCAGGCCTGTGCGTCCGTCTCCTGTGGCAGGGACGGGCGTCTGTGTATTGCGGGAAGGCTGGGCGGCGATGTCGGGGCGCCGGGCCGGCCTTGTCGTGGTTCAGCGCGGCAACAGGTGCCGTGGGTTCGCCGGAGTGGCGAAGGGGGTGGGCAAGGCGGGGTCGGTCATGTGTGTCCTCCTTTGTTTTTGGCATCGGCCGGGACGCCGGGCGGCGTGCCGGCATACCCGTCTGGCGCTGTAAGCGGCGGCCTATATTGCACGCGCCGTGCCAGCCCGAAAGGGCTGCAGGAGTTGTGCAACTTATTGAATACAAAGGAGAAAAAGATGTGATTCCGGCGCCGGATTCGGGAATCCGGACCGGCATGCGAAAACGCCGTTCGGGAATCCGAACGGCGTTCTAGGTGTTAACCCGGGGTTTTGAGGTGCTGGCAGCGGGGGACGGTGGGGCGTTTGCCGGCGTCACAGGGCTGGAAAAAACGAGGGCCTTGCTTGATGTGGTTCCTGGCCAAACCACCCTCTCCCCATGAGGGGAGAGGGAGAACACCTTGCTTAGGCTAGCTCGGGCGGCTTTGGAGCACCCTTTGCAGGCGCCGGGGAACTCATTTCAGCCGCCGTCCCAGCGTTTCCGGCACCATTGCCAGGCCGATCAGCGATACCAGGCCACAGCCGATCACATACAGCGCGGGCGCATTGGCGTCACCGGTGACCTGGATCAGCCGGGTCGAAAAATACTGCGCAAAGCCGCCGAAGATCGCGATCGCCACGCAATACGCGATCGACAGCCCGGTGGCGCGCAGCCGCTGCGGCAGCACCTCGCTGACCAGGACCATCGAGGCCGGCGCGGTCATCGACATTGGCACCGACAGGCAGCCCACCACCACCAGCAGGCGCGCGAGCGACGGCTCGGCGTTGATCAGCACGAAGGCCGGGTAGACCATTGCCAGCAGCGCCACGCGCGACCACAGCACCACGGTCTTGCGGCCGATGCGGTCAGCCAGCCAGCCCGCGAACGGCGACAGCACCACCTGCACCAGCGCCGCCACGCACGCGGCCCAGATGCCCAGCGACAGCGGCATCTTCAGCACGCTGACCGCGTAGTTGCTGAGGTAGTACACGACGATATAGGTCGAAGAGGCCAGGCCGATCATCAGCAGGATGCTGGCGATGATCTCGCGGCCATGGCGGCGCAGCAGCGGCCATTGCGCGGCGTGCTCGCCGTGGCGCACGGGCGCGGCGGTTTCTTCCAGCCGGCGGCGGATCACCAGGCCGACCGGGATCACCAGGATGCCGATCAGGAAGGCGAGGCGCCAGCCCCAGGCTTCCAGCTCGGCCGGCGCCAGCACGTTGCTCAGCACCAGGCCTGTGATCGCGCCCAGCAGCGCCGCCAGGCCCTGGCTGAACGGCTGCCATGCGGTATAGAAGCCGCGCGTGCGGTCATCGGCGTATTCCAGCAGCAGCGCGGTCGATGCGCCCATCTCGCCGCCAATGGCAAAGCCCTGCACCAGCCGCGCCACCACCACCAGCACCGGCGCGAGGATGCCGATCTGCGCGTACGGCGGCGTCACCACGAAGATCAGCGAGCTCAGCCCCATCAGCCACAAGGTCAGCGCCACCGCCGGCTTGCGCCCGGCGCGGTCGGCATACATGCCGATCAGCAGGCCGCCCAGCGGGCGCATCAGGAAGCCGACGCCAAAGGTGGCGAACGACATCAGCAGTTGCCCGGTAGGGTTGTCGACCGGAAAGTAGAGCCGGCCGATCAGCGTGGCAAAGAAGCTGTAGACGACGAAATCATAGAACTCCAGGCCATTGCCGATGGTAATCGCGGCAATGGCGCGCGTGCGTGACAGTTGCGCCGGGGGCGCAGCGACCGCCACGCCGGCGGTGGTGTCGATGGACATGGGTGTCTCCGTAAAACGATAAGGCGCCGGCCGGGGCGCACGCGGCGGCCCGGCGGCAGAACGGCTCTTGCTGGCCGCGGGATCAGTCGCGCGATGCGTGGTTCAGCATCGGCAGGTCCAGGCCCTGCTCGCGCGCGCAGTCGACGGCGATCTGGTAGCCGGCGTCGGCATGGCGCATCACGCCGGTGGCGGGGTCGTTGTGCAGCACGCGGGCGATGCGGGCGGCGGCTTCATCGGTGCCGTCGCACACGATCACTACGCCGGAATGCTGCGAGAAGCCCATGCCCACGCCGCCGCCATGGTGCAGCGAAACCCAGGTGGCGCCGCTGGCGGTGTTGAGCAGCGCGTTCAGCAGCGGCCAGTCGGACACGGCGTCGGAGCCGTCCTGCATGGCCTCGGTCTCGCGGTTGGGGCTGGCGACCGAGCCCGAATCCAGGTGGTCGCGCCCGATCACGACCGGCGCCGACAGCTCGCCGCTGCGCACCATCTCGTTGAAGGCCAGGCCCAGCTTGGCGCGCAGGCCCAGGCCCACCCAGCAGATCCGCGCCGGCAGGCCCTGGAAGCTGATGCGCTCGCGCGCCATGTCGAGCCAGCGGTGCAGGTGCTCGTCATCGGGGATCAGTTCCTTGACCTTGGCGTCGGTCTTGTAGATGTCCTGCGGGTCGCCCGACAGCGCGGCCCAGCGGAACGGGCCGATGCCGCGGCAGAACAGCGGGCGGATGTACGCGGGCACGAAGCCGGGGAAGTCGAAGGCATTGGCCACGCCTTCTTCCTTGGCCATCTGGCGGATATTGTTGCCGTAGTCGAAGGTCGGCACGCCCATCTGCTGGAACGCCAGCATGGCGCGCACATGCGCGGCCATCGATGCCTTGGCGGCCTTGACCACCGCCGCCGGCTCGCGCTGCGCGCGCTCGCGGTATTCGTCCCAGCTCCAGCCGGCCGGCAGGTAGCCGTTGAGCGGGTCATGCGCGCTGGTCTGGTCGGTGACCATGTCCGGGCGCACGCCGCGGCGCACCAGCTCGGGCAGCACCTCGGCGGCGTTGGCGCACAGCGCGATCGAGATCGCCTTGCCCTGCGAGGTATAGCGGTCGATGCGGGCCAGCGCGTCGTCCAGGTCGGTGGCCTGCTCGTCGACATAGCGGGTCTTCAGGCGGAAGTCGATGCGGCTCTGCTGGCATTCGATATTGAGCGAACAAGCGCCGGCCAGCGTGGCGGCCAGCGGCTGCGCGCCGCCCATGCCGCCCAGGCCGGCGGTCAGCACCCAGCGGCCCTTCAGGTTGCCGCCGAAATGCTGGCGGCCGGCTTCGACGAAGGTCTCATAGGTGCCCTGCACGATGCCCTGGCTGCCGATATATATCCAGCTGCCGGCGGTCATCTGGCCATACATGGCCAGGCCCTTGGCATCGAGTTCGTTGAAGTGTTCCCAGTTGGCCCAGTGCGGCACCAGGTTGGAGTTGGCGATCAGCACGCGCGGCGCGTCACGATGGGTGCGGAACACGCCCACAGGCTTGCCCGACTGCACCAGCAGGGTCTGGTCGTCTTCCAGGCGGGTCAGCGCTTCGACGATGCGGTCATAGCATTCCCAGTTGCGGGCGGCGCGGCCGATGCCGCCATAGACCACCAATTCCTTCGGGTTCTCCGCCACCTCGGGGTCGAGGTTGTTCATCAGCATGCGCAGCGGGGCTTCCGTGAGCCAGCTCCTGGCCGTCAGCGTGGTGCCGCGGGGGGCGCGGATTTCGGTGTCGCGGAAACGCGTGGGGTTGGTGGTGGTCTTGGTCACGGGAACTCCTTCGGTCGTGCAGTCGGGAACGCTCGCTTTTTTTGGCGATGCATAGGCATGTATAGTCCTGTATATACAGGCATGTATGAATCGGTGTAATCCCGTAGGACGGATAAGCCTCAATATGGCGTTTTAGTCACAATGGAAGCGGAGCACCGGGGAGGGCGGACATCTGGCCTCGTGACTGGCGCCGGATCTAATCACGACCCGGCGGCCTGGGAGGCCTGCGCGTCGCGCTGCCGGCATCCGGCCAGGAACACGTCCAGCGGCACCGGTCGCCCGATCACATACCCCTGCGCATAGTCCACCCCGATCGCGCGCAGCGCATCGAGGGTGCGCTCATCCTCCACCCACTCCGCCACCGTGCGCACCCCCAGCCGGTGCCCGATGTCGTTGATCGAGCTGACGATCTCGCGGTCGACCGCGTTGTCGGCCAGTTGCCGGATGAAGCTGCCGTCAATCTTCAGGAAGTCCACCGGGAACTGCTTCAGGTAGGCAAACGACGACAGGCCCGAGCCGAAGTCGTCCAGCGACACGGTGCAGCCGGCGCGCCGCATCTCCGTCACCAGCCGGTTGGCCGCGGCCATATTGTTGATCAGCGCGGTTTCCGTGATCTCCAGCCGGATGCGGCTGGCGGGCAGCGCACTGGCCTCCAGCTCTGCATGCAGGAAGGGCAGCAGGAAGGGCTCGCCGAGCGAGTTGGCGGACAGGTTGATCGATACCGACAGCCCGGGCACGGCGCCCAGGCGTTCGCCGTAGCCGCGCAGCACGTTGCGGATGACCCAGCGGTCGACGTGGCCCATCAGGTCGTAGCGCTCGGCGGCGGGAATGAAGGCACCGGGCATGATCAGATCGCCGTGCTCGTCGACCATGCGCACCAGGATCTCGATATGGCAGTGTTCGGCGCCGTCTTCGTTCTCCTCCGGCTGCAGTGCGCGGATCTCCTGCGCGAACAGGCGGAAGCGGTTCGCTTCCAGCGCCGAATGGATGCCGGCGGCGACTTCCAGCTCGCGGTGGTGGCGGCGCGCATCGCTCTCGTCGCGGCGGTAGACCGAGACGCGGCTGCGGCCGGCGGCCTTGGCGGCGTAGCAGGCCACGTCGGCGCGGCTCATCAGTTCGCTGACCGGGGGCACGTCCAGGTCGATCGCGGCGATGCCGATGCTGGCGCCCATGTCGTACACGCGTCCTTCCCACGGGAAGCGGCGGCCGCGGATGGCGTCGATCACGCCCTGGCAGACCTGTTCGGCCTGGTCGACGGTGCAGTCCTTGAGCAGCAGCGCGAACTCGTCGCCGCCCAGGCGCGCCAGCACGTCGTCGGGACGCACGTGGTTGCGGATCATGTAGCCCAGTTCGCGCAGCAGCACGTCGCCGGCGCCGTGGCCGGCGGTGTCGTTGACGATCTTGAAGCGGTCCAGGTCGATGAAGCACAGCGCGGCGCGGTGGCCGTGCAGCCGCGCCGCGTCGCAGGCTTCGCGCAGGCGCTTCTCGAACCAGGTGCGGTTGGGCAGGCCAGTGAGCGCATCGTGCATGGCCGAACGCGCCAGCTCGCGCTGCAGCGCGCGCGCGGTGGTGATGTCCTGGAACACCAGCACCGCGCCCAGCACCTCGCCGCGCGCGGTCAGCACGGGAGCGGCCGAGTCCTGCACGTCGTGGCGCTCGCCGGTCAGGCTCTGCAGCACGGCGCCGTCCTGCAGGTAAGCCGGCGCGAGCGTGCGCAGGCAGGCTTCGACCGGGCTGGGGATGGGGTCGCCGGTGGCTTCGTCGACGATGCGGAAGACCTGCTCCAGCGGCAGGCCGGTGGCGCTGGCCATGGTCCAGCCGGTCAGCTGTTCGGCGATCGGGTTCATGAAGGTCACGTGCATGGCCGCATCGGTGCAGATCACCGCATCGCCGATCGAGCGCAGCGTGATGTGCAGGCGTTCCTTCTCTTCGAACAGCGCCTCGGTCAGGCGCCGCTGCTCGGTGATGTCCCAGTTGGTGCCGACCAGGGCCTGCGCGGTGCCATCGTCGGTGCGCGTGACCATGGCCATCGCGCGCACGTGGCGCACGTTGCCGCCGGGGCGTGCGATGCGGTATTCGGTATCGAACGGCGCCTCGCCGCGGATGGCCTGGCGCATCTCGCCGCTGACGCGGCTGACGTCGTCCGGATGCAGCATCGCGATCCATTGCTCCACCACTGGCGTGCCGCCCGCGGGGTCGGTGCCGTGCAGCGCGTGCATGCGCGCGTCCCAGGTGACGCCGGCGCTGGTGAAGTCCCACTCCCAGATGCCCACGCCGCCGGCTTCAGCCGCCAGCTGGATGCGGCGCGACAGCCGTTCCAGCTCTTGCTGCGCCAGCTTGCGCGCGTGGATGTCTTCCACCTGGGTGATGAAGTGCTGCGGCTCGCCGCTCTGTTCGTCGCGCACCAGCGACACCGCCAGCAGAACCCAGCGGTAATGGCCGTCCTTATGGCGGTAGCGCTTTTCCAGGCGGTAGGACTCGATCTTCCCGGACAGCAGGTTGTCGACCTGGCGCAGGCCGCCGCTCAGGTCGTCGGGGTGGGTCAGTTGCTGGTAGCTCAGCTCGCGCAGCTCGGCCGCGCTGTAGCCCAGCAGCTCGGTCATGGCACGGTTCACCGTCTGCCAGCGGCCGTCCATGTCGACCAGCGCCATGCCGATGGCCGAGTGCTCCATGGCCTGGCGAAAACGCTTGTCGCTGCTGCGCAGGCTGGCGCGGCCGTGCCGGTTCTGCTCGGTCAGGTAGGCGATGCAGACCGGGAACACCATGATCACCGCCGCCGACAGCGGCACTGCTTCATGGCGGTGCGCGAGCAGCATCAGCGCCTGCAGGCAGAGTGTGGCCACCAGCGTCAGCAGCGCGGTCGCAAACGGATTGCCGGCCAGCGCCACCAGCACCAGCGGCAGCGACATCGCGGCAAACGGGTCATGGCTCTGCCACTGCGCAAAGGCGCCGATGGCCAGGCACAGCGCCAGCGCGCCCGCCTGCGGCGCCAGCACCGGCCGCGCGACGGCGGCGCGCACGCGCACCTCCGTCATCGACAACATCATCGGCAGCAACAGCGCCATGCCGAGCGCGTCGGCCTGCCACCACGTCCACCAGACCGAGGCGAAGCTGGTGCCATGGGTCGCGGCGATGGCCATGGCGCCGGCGGTGGCCCCCAGTGCCGGCGCCAGGATGCCGCCCACCGCCAGCATCACCGCGAAGGCGGCCAGCGGACCGTGGCGCCCCAGGGCGGCATGCCGGTCCAGCAGGCGCAGCAGCCCGAGCGCGAACAGCATCTCGGCCAGGTTGGCGCCGGTCAGCATCAGCGCGGTGGCGACGCTGTCGCCGGCCGCATGGTTGGCCAGCACGCTGGCGCCCAGCATGCCGGCCAGCAGCCACGGCCCCTCCGCGCGCGGCCGGTGCAGCAGCAGGCCCAGCCCGAAGGCGTTGGGCAGCCACACCGCCGCCACGGTGCCGGGCAGCCGCGCCAGCCAAAGCGCAGCCGCCGCCAGCACGAAATAGCCGGCGCCGGCCAGCAGCAAGGGCAGCCAGCGGCGCTGCGGGGCAGGATGGTCGTTGGCGGCCTGGTGGCTCGGCGGGGCCGTGTCTGGCGTCATGGACGAGAACGATGCGAAGGCGGTGCGTCTGGGTAGGAAGGAGGCGGCTTGGCCGGCGCGCCCGGGCGGCACGGCCCCGGATGCGCGGACGGACTGCCGCCCAGCGTAGGGGCAATGTAGCGAGGATATGGACGCGGCCATCGGCAGGACAGCGGGCAGGTTGGGGGCCTTCTTGCCACTGGTGCTGGGGGCGATTTTTTGGTAGGGGCGGCATGAGAGCTCTCCGCGACCCAGCCGGGCCAGCGCGCCTCCCAATATCAGTTTCCTTGTAGGGAATTAGGCCGCTCATCGGGGGCGGTCAGCACCAGGGACGCGCCATTGGCGCCAACGGCTTAGTCCCTTCCCCTAGTTGTCCACATGCGGCAACACGGTTTCAAAGGCGGAACCCCGCGGGGCGCCCGAATGTTCGTCGTAATCTTCCGAGTTTTCCGCAGGGATGATGGGAAAGATCCTACTTACTAACGCGGAATGACGAACCACTCTGAAAGCAGATCTACTTGGACGACGGCGATCTTCTAGTGATTGATTGAGTCGGCATAAAGTCGATCCAGCTGCCGAAAAATCTTTTTGGCATCAGCGTTCGTAGCTCCGCGTGCACGTGGAGGAAATGGGGCGTCGCTCCTAAGGCGCTCCGCAACGCCAACGCAAACGTTGGCATTTTCAAAAAGGAGTATGAAATGTCAAAGGTCTATATTTTTCTCTCGAAAGCCATCAAGCGCTGCACTGGGCACCGCAAGCACTTTGGCTATCACTCCACCTATGCAGGTCATCTTGTGGACTCCTGTAATAGCAATACGTGATCGGCAAATAACTAGGTTCTAGTTATTAGGCGTGCTTCTTCGGTCAGAACTTCCGCGGGGAGAATCCTATGTCTCTGAGATCAAATCTGACGACGTCAACGACTTGGCGTGACTTCGATCTTTCGGTGGTCACTGAGCGATTTCGCCTCAAGAGTCCATTCGGTTCCATGGCAGACGAACTCGAGCGAGAGGCACGCCGTTTCCTTTGGATCAGCGCAAAGACTCAAGAACCGCTTGTGCCATCCGCGCTCGTGGACGAGTACTGGCATGCGCTGATTTTGAGTACCAGCCTGTATCGAGACTACTGCGACAACGCCTTTGGCTTCTTCATTGAGCATACCAACGGCATACCAGGGACATCGCAGCAAGCGCTCCAGGCTCACACCGAAGCGTACCAAAGAACGCTGCAAATCTACGAGGCAGAATTTCAGTCGCCAGCCCCGTTTACCAGCTGGCCAGACTCTCGCAATCGAGTTGATAAGCGACTGGATCGCTACAAGAAGCCATACCGTCTTCACCTGGAGACAACCAACCATTGCAACCTTCGGTGCGAACACTGTTACCCCGAGTCTTCAAGTGCCGAGCCGCATCACCCCAGAGAGAAAATTGACCGAACTCTTGACGAGGCGGCGCGGCTCGGAGTGAGGAAGATTACGCTAACGGGTGGCGAAATATTGACTCGGCCAGATTGGAAGAGGATTTTTTCAAAATCTCTCGATGTTTGCGACAACGTGTATTTCATCACAAACGGGCTGCTCCTCACGAGAAGGAAGCTGGAGTGGCTTGCCAAGCAGCGCGCTATCCGATCCGTGAGGGGATGGCGGCGATCCATCTTTGAAAGTGCTCCTGTTGAGATAGGGGTGGCCATTAGTCTGGACGGTCTGGCTGGTAATGCTTTGGTACGCAAGAATGATGCGGGTGCAGGTGTTAAGGCCGCGCAGATCATCGACCGTATCGCACTGGCGGTACAATATGGCCTGCATGTTACGGTAAACACGACAATAACAAACGAGGTATCGGCAAAAGAGCTTCCGGAAATGTACGATCTTCTCAGCCGGATTGGGATTGATCGTTGGCAGATCGATCAAGCCTACCTTGCGGGCAGGTTTAGGAGCAGCGATCTCTCAAGCAGCGAACTTGCATGGCTCGAAGATGCAAAGGCTGGTTATAAGTACATCATTAGGAACTATCTTAAAGAATATCCAAAAATCCCTGATTGGCGACTCGAAATAGTTCAAGTGTTTCGATATGACAATCTGTTTTACGGATTTTCCCCAGCTGCGAGCCTGGACGAGCATCCTTGCTCATATCACTTCGGTTCGATGATCGTCGAACAGGGCGACAGAATCCGATTTTGTCCTTCGCTTCGTGACCCTGGCATCGAATCCATCTCCACGGCCGGTTCAGTGGAAGCTGTCTATGGCAGCGAAGATTTCAGAGCTTTCCTTTCCAGGTCAATCAACGACCTTCCATGCAAGGAGTGCCGGTATGGAAAGCTGTTCCATGGTGGATGCAGGGCCAACAGCTATGCCTACCTGGGGCGCATGTGGGATGCAGATCCCATCTGTTGCAGCTTGGCGCCGTTCGTCGAAGACGAGGTTCTTCCGTTGCTCCCAACGAAGCTTCAGGACAGCTTTCGGGCTTCGCTACAGGGAGGCCCGCGTCCCGGTGATCCTGGGCACATTCCGACCGAGCAGAAGCGACGCCGCGTTGTTCATATCCAGGCAATGCCTGTGAATGGGAATGAGTGATGTCGGAAGTCAGACAAGGGGAACGCTTCACTGAGACCAAATTTCCGTTGGCGTACAACAACTTCCGACTGGTTTGGGCGGGTCAGTTTGTCAGTTTGGTCGGGAGCTCTGCGCATACGGTTGCAATTTCATTCTTCCTCAAAGAGGCGACCCAATCAGGATCCTTTGTTGGCATCGCACTGTTTTGCTGTGGCGTCGCTGCGTTGCTTTGTTTGCCTCTGTCTGGTGTCGTTGCAGATCGTATAAACAGAAAATCGATCGTAATGTTCTGTGACACAGTGAACGCTTGCGTGACTCTCGCTTTGGCCTTTGCATTCCATTGGGCGCCGCGAAGCTTGGGGTCGTGGCTCCCGGTTCTAGCGGTGCTTTGCAGCCTAACGATTGCAGTTTCGTCGGCATTCTTCCGACCTGCTTTCGGCGCGATGTTGCCGGACCTCGTTCCGAGGGCAGCGTTGGCGCCGGCGAATGCCCTCTACAAGACTGGGGCGCGTTCTGGCGACCTGCTTGGCAACATGCTCGGAGGGTGGATTTATGGGTTGGTTGGTCCCGGTGCATTATTTCTTGCAAATTCTCTGTCCTATTTTCTGGCTGTGCGTTGCGTGTCATGCGCCAGGCCGAACGAACTGTTCGCGCCACAACGTCGATCGAGTCGATCAACGGTTGGCATCGCTGGTCTGGTGACAGAGTTCCTTCAGGGAGTTGGAACCCTTGCCAGCATCCCAGGTGGCCGACAGTTCCTGAGCATGGCGTTGGTGATCAACTTCTTCGCCACGCCAATCCTTGTCTTGATGCCCTTCCATGCTTCTGGAGTGTTACGTGTGAGTGTGCCGATGTACGGTCTTCTCATGGCAGCACTCTCGATGGGAGTGTTGATTGGGTATCTCATGGCGGCGAAGATTCCTGTGCCGCGCCTGAATCAGACACGGGTTGTAGTTTCCATCATTTCTTTCATGTGTGGCTGTTTTCTGTTGTTCAGCCGAACCGGAAATTTCACGCTCGCCTCTCTTCTGTTGTTTGCCGCCGGCGTCGCAAATGGATACTGGAGCATATTCTTTGAAACGACGCTGCAGCGAGTGATTCCGCGAGGCGCATTGGGGCGCGTCTACGCATGCTATGGATTGCTATCGGGTGGACTGATACCTTTGGCTTCGTTGGTTGGTGGTGTGGCCCTGGATGTACTGGTCGGGGACACCAGAGTATTGTTCACAGTTTGTGCGCTGGTGATGACTATGTACCCCATGTTTTTGTCGACGCGTAAGGGATTCTCGTCTTTTTTTGAATCCTTAGAGAGTGAGTCCAACTGAACGCCAATGGAAGATCCTGCAGGTGTTCGGGAATACGTTGTCACGGCTGCCGATGTTGCCGGGCGCCCTGGAAGTTCGAACATCGCGATAGACCTGGGATGCGGAAGTGACGTAGTTCCGCTTTATCTAATTAGGCGGGGTTGGCGTGTCCTTGCCATCGACAAGGACCCCACCGTTGTGGCTCACCTCAGAACTCGTGCGGGTGGAGGGAGGTTATCAGCCGTGTGCGCAGACTTTCAGGAGGTCCCGCTGCCAAGAGTTTCGTTGATCCACGCTGGCTACGCGTTGCAGTATGTTCACCCAGCCAGCTTCGCTGATCTATGGAGGCGTATCGCGGCGGCTCTGTATCCCGACGGGGTTTTTGCCGGACATTTCTTCGGGGAGAAAGATCAGTTTGCCAAGCATGACCAATTCTCGGTGTTTCGGTCCGAAGCGCTTCAGGAGCTTTTTGCAGAATGGAGGACTGAACACTGGGAAGAATTCTACGGCCCCGGCCATCGCGATCCGTCACGGTGGTGGCATTTCTTTACAGTCGTGGCGAAACTTCCTGGAATCTCGACCTAGGCTTTCCCTTCTTCGGTGCAAATATCATGTCTTCAAGTGCAAATGAGCCGGTATCTGGCGAGGATGTCGATCTGCTTTGGGAGCGCGCTTGCTCCGGGTTGGCCCCCGGTTCTTGCAGTCATGCGGTTCGGAATCTCAAGGATGGTGACCTTGAGCGCCTTGTCCCGCTGGTTTACTCCGCCTTTGCAGGCACGGTCGATAGCGCGCCGTTGGAGACATGGGGACGCAAACTCCTGGCTATCTTAAGCAATCAATACGGCCCCTTTCTGTCGACGGCATCATTCGCTGCGGAAACGCCGTCAGGTCAATTGGCCGGGACGATCCTCGCCACGGACTTTGCCCTTTACAAGGCTCCGGTTATCGCGTTGATAGCTGTGGCTCCCGGCACGCAGCATCAGGGTTTGGGTTCGTACCTTCTGCGCCGGTCCATCCAGGCGCTGGCGCTTGATGGCTTTTCCAGTTGTCGGGCCAGGATTTCCCCTGGGAACGACGCCTCGCTGCTGTTATTCCGAAAGACCGGCTTCGAGCTCCGCCGCGTCGATCTGAACGGATCTCCGCATTCGGGCGGTCGGCAAGCGGTGCCTCCGGCTTAAGGCGGCATTTGCCGTCACCATTCCCGAGCACTTCGCCAGTAACCCCGCCGATAACCTCCCCGGTAATCGCGCCGCGGCCCCGCCGCGTCCATCATGCAGCCATGGCCTGAACCCAGGCCCTGTACGGATTCCCAACCAACACTAGGAGTACGCCATGTCTGCCGCCATCCAAGCCCAAGTCACTGCCGATCCCGCCACCCTTGCCGACCGCTACCTCGCCGCCTGGAACGAGACCGATGCCGCGCGCCGGCGCGAGCTGATCGCGCTGGCGTGGACGGAATCGGCAAGCTATGTCGATCCGCTGATGCGCGGGGACGGCCATGCTGGCATCGACGCGATGATCGCCGCGGTGCAGACGAAGTTCCCCGGGTTTCGCTTTACCCGCGTGAGCCCGGTCGATGCGCACGGCGAGCACCTGCGCTTTACGTGGGAACTGGCCCCGGCGGGAGAGCCGGCGCTGGTGGTCGGCACCGACTTCGCCACGATTTCCGCCGATGGCCGGCTGGCGCGCATGACCGGCTTCATCGACCGGGCCCCGGCCGGGCTGGCCTGACCGAGGCGCGCGCCGCCGCTATGTGGCCTGCCCCACCGACAGCCCCCCGCCCACTGGCGGCAAGCTGCTGCATCCAGTGCGGCAGACAGGGGAAGGCAAAATGGCGCGATTTCTGCGGGTGGCGGCATGGGGGCTGGCCGGCACGGCTGTCGCCGTGGCCGTGGGGGCCTATGCCGCGGTATGGGTCGGCGAGCGCAAGGCGTCGCGCATTGTCGAGGTCAAGGTTTCACCCATCGCCATCCGTGAAGATGCCGCCGGCATCGCGCTCGGCAAGTACTTGTTTGAATCGCGCGGCTGCATGGAATGCCACGGTGCCGGCGGCGGCGGCAAGCAGGTGATCGACGACCCCGGCGGCCTGCGCGTGCGCGCGCCGGACCTGACGCGCGCCAATCCGGACATTGCCGCCTACCAGCCGGTTGACTGGGTACGGAGCATCCGCCATGGCGTGGCGCCCTCGCACCGGCCGCTGCTGATCATGCCCAGCGAGGACTACAACCGCCTGAGCGACGAGGACCTGGGCGCGCTGGTGGGCTACCTGCGCAGCCTGCCGCCGGCGATGGGGGCGCCCGCGGAAATCCGCATGCCATGGCTGGTGCGGGCGCTGTACGGCGTGGGCATCGTGCAGGACGCGGCCGCCAAGATCGACCACAGCTTGCCGGTGCAGCCTGCAATGGTGCCGGCGCCCACGGCCAGGTACGGCGGCTACGTCGCCAATGCGTGCCTGGGATGTCACGGGCCGGACTTCCGCGGCGGCAAGATCCCGGGCGCGCCGCCCGACTGGCCGCCCGCGGCGGACCTGCGCCCCGTGCCGGGCGGCGCCATGTCGCGCTACGGCCAGGCTTCGGCCTTTATCGCGATGATGCGCAGCGGCAAGCGGCCAGATGGCACCGAAGTAAGCCGCGTGATGCCGTTCGATTCGTTCGGACGCATGAACGATACCGACCTGACCGCGCTCTATCTGTTCCTGGCCGGCATGCCGCAGCGCTGAGCGCGCGCGTCAGCGCCGCGCCAGCCGCCGGCCGGCGGCGATGCCTGGCAGCTCCACCCAGCGGTGCAGCAGTAGCGCCAGCGCCAGCGCCAGGCCGGCATCGATGGCAAAGCGCAGCAGTTGCAGCGCGGTCTGGTAGGGCGCCAGTTCGGGCATCAGGTGCTTGACGCCCTCGATCACGGTGGGGTGCGTCAGGTACAGCGCATACGACAGTTCGCCCAGCCAGACCAGTACGCGCGGCACGCGCAGCACGCCGGCGTGCTCGGCCGCCACGGCGCCGGCCAGCAGCGCCGCCGCGGGCAGCCCGCGTCCGGCCAGGCTGAAGTCGGGCCCGACCAGCGGCAGCGACAGCGCGAACGCCGCGCAACCGGTTGCCAGCATGCCCACCGCGATGGCCGGCGTCAGCAGGTGGCGCCAGCGCGCGTAGGCCCACGCCAGTCCGCAGCCCAGCAGGAATTCCAGCACCAGCGGATTGCTGGCCATGGCCAGCCACGGCGTGGCGAACGGGTAGCCCTGCGCCGGATCTGCCGCCAGCGCGCCGAAGCGCCACCACGGCAGCACCAGCGTGGTCAACGCGAAGACCCCCAGCACCACCAGCAGCGCGCGCCTCCCGGCCAGCAGGCCGAGCGCGAAGGCGGCATAGAACGCCAGCTCATAGTTGAGCGACCAGCCCACGTACAGCGCCGGGTAGCCATAGTACGGCGCGTGGTCGGCTGCAGTCGGCAGGAAGGCCAGCGACGCCGCGAATACCGCCGGCGTGACCGGATTGAGCAGCAGCGCATGGATGGCCGACATGATCCAGTACGGCGGCGCCAGCCGGCAGCAGCGCCGGATCATGAAGCTGAGCGGGCGCTCAGGCTGGGGCCGCGCCAGCACCGCGACCCAGGCGATGATGAAGCCGCTGATGACAAAGAAGACGTCCACGCCGACATGGCCGCGCTTGATCACGTTGTCGGTCAGCCAGTTGAGCGCCGGCGCATCGGCGCCGCCCAGCGCCAGGCCGGAGTGGTAGACCACCACGAACGCGGCGGCCAGCCCGCGCAGGGCCTGGATGCTGTCGAGCCGCGCCACTGACGGGGACTGGGCCGCCGGCACGCGCGTGGCAGCGGTGGCGTGCGGGACCGGTGCCGCGGAGGCGCCGGAATAAGTGTGTTCTGGAACAGTCGATGGCACTGTTGCGGCGGCAGAAATCGGAAAGCGAAGGGATTCATGAGGGACAGCCGCCACATGCCCAAAGTTCGTGCAAAACGGCTTCGGGGGCAGGGTAGTGCGCATGGTGTCCGGCAAGGTGACCGAAATTGCACTATCCTCATTTGTCCTTTGCGCCAGGCTGCGGCGCATGGGCAGTGCCCGCGCGCCGCACGATTGCGCCCGGCGGGGGCACTGGAAAGAACCAGCGGGCAACGTACCCAAGGAGTGTCCCCCCATGACCACCCTCAATATCAACGTCAACGGCAAGACCCGTGAAGTCGACGTGGACCCGTCCACGCCGCTGCTGTGGGCGCTGCGTGACAACCTTGAAATGACCGGCACCAAGTTCGGCTGCGGCATGGCCGCATGCGGTGCCTGCACCGTGCACGTCAACGGCCAGGCTACGCGCAGCTGCGTGACGCCGGTATCCGCGGCTGCCGGCGCGCGCATCACCACCATCGAAGGCATCGGCACTGACAAGGTCGGGCGCGCCGTGATGGACGCCTGGCTCAAGCACGACGTGGCGCAATGCGGCTACTGCCAGAACGGCCAGGTGATGAGCGCCATCGGCCTGCTGCGCACCAAGCCGCGGCCCACCGACGCCGACATCGACCAGGCCATGGCCGGCAACCTGTGCCGCTGCGGCACGTACCAGCGCATCCGCGCGGCGATCAAAGACGCCGCCCGTGCGCTGGCCTGAGCGGGAGGAATGATAATGCGAATCCGAGGCATCGAGGCACTGGCCGGCGGCCAGGGCGGCAATGATGGCGAAGCGCGTCAGCACACCGGTATCGCCACGCTGGACCGCCGCAGTTTCCTGAAGCTGACCGGCCTGGCCGGCGGCGGGCTGGCACTGGGCGTGGCGCCGCTGGCGCAGGCGCAGGACGCGGCCAGGCCCAGGACCACAGCGCCGGCGCCGCAGGCGTTCCTGATCATCGCGCCGGACAACACCGTGACCGTGGCCGTGAACCGGCTCGAGTTCGGCCAGGGCGTGCACACCGCGCTGCCGATGGCGCTGGCCGAAGAGCTGGACGCCGACTGGCGCAACGTGCGCGCCACGCTGGCACCGGCGGGCGACCCGTACAAGGACCCCGCCTTCGGCATGCAGATGACCGGCGGCTCCACCGCGCTGAACCACTCGTTCGAGCAATATCGTGAACTGGGCGCGCGCGCCCGCGCGATGCTGGTGGCGGCGGCCGCGCAGCAGTGGAAGGTCGATCCGGCCAGCTGCAAGGTGGAGCAGGGCGTCATCACGTCCGGCAGCCATCGTGCCACCTTCGGCGAGCTGGCGCCCGCGGCGATGGAGCTGCCCGTGCCGCAGCGGGTCACTCTGAAAGACCCCTCGCAGTTCCGCATCGTCGGCAAGCCCACGCCGCGGCTGGATGCGCGCGGCAAGATGGACGCGACCACGCCGTTCGGCATCGACACGCACCTGAAGGGCATGGTGGTGGCCGTGGTGGCGCGCCCGCCGCGCTTTGGCGGCAAGGTCAAGAGCTTCAGCGCCGACAAGGCGCGCGCGGTGCAGGGCGTGCGCGGCGTGCTGCAGGTGCCGGTCGACCGCGGCGGCAGCGGCGTGGCGGTGATTGCCAGCGGCTACTGGCCGGCCAAGATGGGCCGCGATGCGCTCGAGATCCAGTGGGAAGACGCGGGCTCGAAGGTGTCGTCGCAGGCGCTCTTCGACGAATACGCAAGGCTGGCCGGCCAGCCCGGCACGGTGGCGCGCGCGGGGAGCGGGGATATCGGCTCGGCCATCAACGGTGCCGCGCGCAAGATCGAGGCCGACTTCCGCTTCCCGTACCTGGCGCACGCGCCGATGGAGCCGCTGAACTGCACGCTGCAGCCGGAAGTGGCCGGCGGCAAGGTGCAGTCGGTCAAGGTCTGGGTGGGCTCGCAGTTCCAGACCGTCGACCAGGCCGCGGTGGCGCGCACGCTGGGGCTGGCGCCGGACAAGGTGGTGCTCAACACCATGATGGCCGGCGGCGGCTTCGGCCGGCGCGCGGTGCCGACCTCGGACTACATCGTGGAAGCGGCCAACGTGCTCAAGGCCTGGGTAGCCGCCGGCCACACCGAGCCGCTCAAGGTGGTGTGGAGCCGCGAGGACGATATCCGCGGCGGCTACTACCGACCGCTGCACCTGCACCGCGCCCGCATCGGGCTGGATGCGCAGGGCAAGGTGGTGGGCTGGCAGCACACCATCGTCGGTCAGTCGATTCTGAAGGGCACGCCGTTCGAGCCCTTCATGGTCAAGAACGGCGTCGACGCCACCATGACCGAAGGCATCGTCGAGAATGACTATGACCTGCCGCTGCAGATGTCGGTGCACCATCCGCAGGTGGACGTGCCGGTGCTGTGGTGGCGCTCGGTGGGCAATACGCATACCGCCTTCGTCAAGGAAACGCTGGCCGATGAAATGGCCGCAGCCTCGAAGCAGGACCCCGTGGCATTCCGCCTGGCCCGGCTCGACGAGAAGAAGCACGCGCGCCACCGCGCCGCGCTGCAGCTGGCGGTGGACAAGTCCGGCTATGGCAAGCGCAAGCTGTCCAAGGGCCATGCCTGGGGCGTGGCCGTGCACGAGTCGTTCAACACCGTGGTGGCCTACGTGGTCGACGTCTCGGTGGTGAAGGGCGAGCCGCGCGTGCACCGCGTCACCGCCGGCGTGCATGCCAACCGCGTGGTCAACCCGATGTCCGCCGAGGCCCAGATCCAGGGTGCCTGCATCTTTGGGCTGGCCATGACCAAGCCGGGGTTTGCCATCGAGATCGAGAACGGCGCCGTGAAGAACAGCAACTTCCCGGACTATCCGCCGCCGCGCATCACCGATGCGCCGGTGGTGGACGTGTTCTTCGTGCCCTCGCAGGAGAACCCCACCGGCCTGGGCGAGCCGGGCGTGCCGCCGATCGCGCCGGCAGTGGCGAACGCGCTGTTCACGCTGACGGGCAAGCGCCAGCGGCAATTGCCGTTTGTGATGGCTTGATGGTCTGACCGCAGCCGGCCGCCGAAGGGGAGGTGCAGCCGCATCGCGCATCCCCCGAATGCGGCTGGCACGCGCTATTTGTTGTAATCGCACCAGTCTTTGCCGGGCCGTGGCTCCACCCTATTGCGTTTGCGCGGCGAGCCGCGTAGAACGGGAAAAACTGCGCGCAAGGAACGGCGCGGAAAAAAATACGCCAGCACCGCCCTGCCGCCGTGTTTCGCGGACCGGGGGCGTGCCCGGAGACCGAGGTGTGATCATGGAGACCCAGGAAAGTACGCTGACCCTTGCGCTGATGACCGAGCCCGCGCGGATCCGGATCTGCCGGGCGCTGCTGGAGGCCGGCGAGGCGGGCCTGCCGGCCACCGACCTGGCGCAGGTCGCACGGCTGAGCCTGGCGCGCGCCGGCCACGTGTTCCTGGAACTGGTGCAGGCCGATGTGCTGGCGCTGTCGATCCAGGAGCGCCGCGTTTGCTACGTGCTCAAGGCGCGCCGCGCCGTGACCGAGGCACTGGGCTATATCGACGCCAGCGGACTGGCCGACTGATCCTTGCGGCGTGGCCGGGCTACTTCCGGACTTCCTTCAGTGCCCGCTCACGCGCGGCCTCCCGGTCCTGCGTGAGCCGGTAGGCCGCGTAGTACTTGTAGATATTGCGCACATAGGTGGTGGTTTCGATGCCGATCTTCTCCGCCACCACGATCTCGACATTGTTGAACCACTTGTCGGGATCCAGCCCGCGCGCCGCAGCCTCCTTGCGCATCTTGGCGATATTGCCGGGCCCGGCGTTGTAACTGGCAAAGGCGAACAGCGGCCGGTTGGATTCCGAGAAATGCGCGTCGGGGAAGTACTTCGTCATCAGCCGGTCCATGTACTTGGCGCCGGCGTGGATGTTGGACTCGACCATCTGGATATTGCCCACGTTCAGTTCCTTGCCGGTGGCGGGCATGATCTGCATGATGCCGACGGCGCCCACGCGGCTGCGCGCCTGCTGGTTGAGCTGTGACTCCTGGAAGCCCTGTGCCGCCAGCATCAGCGGGTCGAAGCCATAGTCCTTGCCATACTTCTCGAAGAAGGCAACGGTCTGCTGGAAGCGCTTGTATTCGGCGTCCTCGGTGTTGTTCTTGATCTGCTTGACCCGGCGCATGGATTGCTTGATCAGGTATTCCGCCATGCCCTGCTTCTTGACGTAATTGACATAGAAATCGTCAATGACCTGCCGCAACTGCGGGCTGTCCTTGCGGAAGGCCCAGCCGACATAGCCGCCTTCACGCACCGCCAGGTCCTGGCGCACCTTGATGTCAGGCAGGATCTGCGCCCACATTGCGGCCTTCCAGTCGTCGACCACGACGATCTCCAGCAGGCCCGCGTTCAGCATCTCGAGCACGTCCTCGTCTTCAAGGGCATCGGGCAGCAGCACCAGCTTCATCGGCGCCTTGCCGGACTGGCGCAGGCGGTTGTTCAGTGCAGTCAGGCTGTCGTAGTAGCTGCTCGCGCGGCGCACGTGGACGGTCTTGCCCGCCAGGTCGTCCAGGCTCTTCAGCGCCGGCGACTTGGGGCCGGTCACGATCAGCTCGCGCACTGGCTTGCGGTCGCGCGGCGCGGCAAAGTCGACCAGCTTCAGCCGGGCCTCGGTCTCGGTCAGGTTGCCGGCGGCGATATCGCCCAGGCCCGCCGCCAGGTCGGGCAGCAGCCGGTCGCGCGTGGTGGGGATGATGATGATGGTGAGCGGGCGCTTGCCCAGTCGACTGGCGTAGGTCTTGTTCAGGTAGCGCTCGAATTCCCGCACCAGTTCTGCGGTAATTCCGCGCTCGTGGCCTTTGTCGCTGAAGTAGAGGGTGCGGCTGTAAGGCACCAGCACGCGGATGACGCGACTGTTGACCATCACATCGAAGTCGCCCATGCGCGGCTTGTTGGCCAGGTTGAGGCCGCGCGGCCTGGCGACATCTGCCTTGCCGGTTGCGGCTTTCGCCGCGGGGGCCGCAACGGGCGCGGACGCCGGCGCCGGCTTCTGCTGCGCTACGGCAAACGTGCTGCACAGGCTGAGTGCGCCCACCAGGCCGGACAGGAGAAGGCCTGCGAACCAGTGGCGTGGGTGGGCAGCGGACATGGCGCAGATGGCAAGCCGGGCAGAAAGGCGCACGACTCGCTCGTATCGAGTCTAGGCGCGATCCTGCCTCTTGCAAGCCGCCAGGGTCCGGATGCTGCCGAAGGGCAAACGGGAGGGGTATGTCTGGCACGAAGAAGGTGGCCGGCTGATCCCGGCCACCCGTCTCGCAAAGGCTGGCGCTATTGCTTTGGTGCGGCCATTTCCTGCTTGGCCGTTGCATCGGCTGCCTTGTTCTCTACTTTGCGCTCCTGCTTGGCAGCGCCGACTTCTTCCTTGTACTCACCCTTGGCCGCCTTCTTCTTGGCCTTGTACTCGGCGGCGGCCTTCTGGCGCGCCTCGCGGCGTTCCACCAGCGGGTCCTTCGGCGGCTCGATCTGGGTCATGCCGGGCGGCACGCCCTGGCCGCCTGCTGGCGTGGCAGAGGTTGCCGGCATCGCCGGGGTCGCGGGCATGCCCTGGGCAGCAGGGGTTGCCGGCGTGGCCGGGGTAGCGGGGGTGGCGGTTGTCTGGGCAATGGCCGCAGCGCAGCTGAGGCCAGCCAGGCCTGCGGCAATCACGCTGGCGATTCGGGTAAGGCGAGCAGGCTGTTTCGGATCCATGGAATACCTCCAGAGTCGCTGTCGGAGGCGCCGGCAACGGAAGCGCTCGGCGCGGCGTACGCCGTACATCCGGCCAAGACGGGCGCGCGGCGACAAGCCCAGTCTAGGTAGCGGCACCACGTTGCGCTGTCAGGCACACGCCCGAATGGGTGCCGGGATTATTCCTACAGGCGGGTCGTTGCCGGCCGGGAGCCCATGCCGCGCAAGGCATCAACCGCTCCTCGGGAAAACCCGCATCACACCCGCGTCTTGAAATGCCCCTACCCCGTCCCTATAATTAGCACTCGTCAGGGGTGAGTGCTAACAGCCTCCTGCGACACCTGAACATTTCTGACGGCCGTCGCCTCGGTAGCCGGCCGATTTGTGATCAAAAACTCACTTTGTATCTAGGAGTCCGTATGAATCTGCGTCCTTTGCACGACCGCGTGATCGTGAAGCGTCTGGACAACGAAACCAAGACCGCGTCCGGTATCGTGATTCCCGACAACGCTGCCGAGAAGCCCGATCAAGGCGAAGTGCTGGCAATCGGTCCTGGCAAGAAGGATGACAAGGGCAACAACATCGCCCTCGACGTCAAGGTCGGTGACCGCGTGCTGTTCGGCAAGTACGCCGGCCAGGCCGTGAAGGTGGAAGGCCAGGAACTGCTGGTCATGCGCGAAGAAGACATCATGGCCGTGGTGAACAAGTAATTCACCAACTGACCGCCACCCCGTACAGATTTCAGGAGATTCAAGAATGGCAGCTAAAGACGTAGTGTTCGGCGACGCCGCACGTGCCAAGATGGTCGAAGGCGTGAACATCCTCGCCAACGCAGTCAAGGTGACCCTGGGCCCGAAGGGCCGCAACGTGGTGCTGGAGCGCAGCTTCGGCGGCCCGACCGTGACCAAGGACGGCGTGTCCGTGGCCAAGGAAATCGAGCTGAAGGACAAGCTGCAGAACATGGGCGCCCAGATGGTCAAGGAAGTGGCTTCCAAGACCAGCGACAACGCCGGTGACGGTACCACCACCGCTACCGTGCTGGCCCAGTCGATCGTGCGCGAAGGCATGAAGTTCGTTGCCGCCGGCATGAACCCGATGGACCTGAAGCGCGGCATCGACAAGGCTGTTGCCGCCGCCGTGGAAGAGCTGAAGAAGGTCAGCAAGCCCACCACCACCAGCAAGGAAATCGCCCAGGTTGGCGCGATCTCGGCCAACAGCGACACCTCCATCGGTGAGCGCATCGCCGAAGCCATGGACAAGGTCGGCAAGGAAGGCGTGATCACGGTTGAAGACGGCAAGTCGCTGGCCGACGAGCTGGAAGTCGTGGAAGGCATGCAGTTCGACCGCGGCTACCTGTCGCCGTACTTCATCAACAACCCGGAAAAGCAGGTTGTCCAGCTGGACAACCCGTTCGTGCTGCTGTTCGACAAGAAGATCAGCAACATCCGCGACCTGCTGCCGGTGCTGGAGCAAGTGGCCAAGGCCGGCCGCCCGCTGCTGATCGTCGCTGAAGACGTCGAGGGCGAAGCCCTGGCGACCCTGGTGGTCAACAACATCCGTGGCATCCTGAAGACCGCCGCCGTCAAGGCTCCGGGCTTCGGCGACCGCCGCAAGGCCATGCTGGAAGACATCGCCATCCTGACCGGCGGCACCGTCATCGCTGAAGAAATCGGCCTGACGCTGGAAAAGGCTGGCCTGAACGACCTGGGCCAGGCCAAGCGCATCGAGATCGGCAAGGAAAACACCATCATCATCGACGGCGCCGGCGACGCAGCTGCGATCGAAGGCCGCGTCAAGCAAATCCGCGCCCAGATCGAAGAAGCGACCTCGGACTACGACCGTGAGAAGCTGCAAGAGCGCGTGGCCAAGCTGGCCGGCGGTGTTGCCGTGATCAAGGTTGGCGCTGCCACCGAAGTCGAAATGAAGGAAAAGAAGGCCCGCGTGGAAGACGCCCTGCACGCCACCCGCGCTGCGGTGGAAGAAGGCATCGTCCCCGGCGGTGGTGTGGCCCTGCTGCGTGCCCGCGCTGCGATCTCGGCACTGACCGGCGAAAACGCCGACCAGAACGCCGGTATCAAGATCGTGCTGCGCGCCATGGAAGAGCCGCTGCGCCAGATCGTGCTGAACGCCGGTGAAGAAGCTTCGGTGGTCGTTGCCAAGGTTATCGAAGGCAAGGGCAACTACGGCTACAACGCCGCTTCGGGCGAGTACGGCGACCTGGTGGAAATGGGCGTGCTGGACCCGACCAAGGTCACCCGCACCGCACTGCAGAACGCCGCTTCGGTGGCTTCGCTGATGCTGACCACCGACTGCGCAGTTGCCGAATCGCCGAAGGAAGAATCGGCTCCGGCAATGCCGGGCGGCATGGGCGGCATGGGCGGCATGGAAGGCATGATGTAATTCATCGCCGACCGCCTGCCCTCACGGGCAGGCTGTCTTGGAAAACCCCCGCGGGTGCGAGCCCGCGGGGGTTTTTTCGTTCCGGGCAGCGCGACGCTCGCGCCTTGCCATGCACGAGCGCAGAAAACTCTCACCCTGATCTAAGGCTTGCCCTATTTGTGGAGCGGAAGGCGCCGGCTACATTTCTAATCGCCGCCTATTGAACCCGCGGGCAAATCCCGGATCAACCCACCTCCTAGCATGGCTGCCATGGAAAACGAAATCACTACATCGCCACGACGCTGGCTGGTTCATGCCACCGCGTGCATCAGGCGCGTGCCTTCGGTGCTTGCCTGTGCGGCACTCATGTGCCTGGCATACGCCCAGGCGCATGCTGCCTGCATGGGAACCACCGTGACCTCGCCGTTCCTGCCGGCCACGGTGAGCATCAGCAAGACCACCGGTATCGGCCAGGTGATCTCCAGCGCCACCATTACCGTAACGGTGACGTGCGACGACACCGGACTGCGGCACCCATCTACCAATGGCTGGGCCCTGAACTACACGCCGCAGACGCCGCTGGTGGCGACTTCGATCTCGCAGCAGACCTTTGCCACCGCCATGCCGGGACTGGGCTATCGCATGTACATGCCCGACGGCAATCTGATTGCACCGACCAGCTACGGCACCAACGGCGGCGACAACTTCGGTGCCAACTGCATGGGGGCGGCTTCGGGCGGGGTGCCTTGCACGATGCCGCTGGGCACCTCGACCCAGACCTTCCGGTTCCGGCTGGACCTGGTGCGGACCAGCACGGTGCTGACCAGCGGCACGTTCAGTGACAGCCTGATGCGCTTCGGCTACCAGGACAGCTGGACGGGGGGCTCGGGACCGGGGCCGTGGACGGCCCAGTTCGGCGAGCAAATGACTTCGCCAGTGACCTTCCGCTTCATTCCGCCAAGCTGCAACCTCAGCGCCGGCACGGCGAACCAGGTCATTACCTTGCCCAAGATCAGCGCCTCGTCCCTGCCCACCATCGGCTCGACCGCGGGCGCGACGAGATTCGGGCTCACTCTCGAGAATTGCGTCACCCAGTCGATCGTCACGATGAACATCAGCGGCGATGCCACCGCCGTGGGCAGCGTCCTGCGGAACAACGGCTCGGCGCAAGGCGTTGGCCTGCAGATGCTGAATGGCGGCCCGGCGGGCACCCCGCTGCCGCTCAACGCCGATGTCGGCATGGGCAATGTCGGCGCGGCAATGACCATGGCCATTCCGTTGGGGGTGAGGTACTACCGGGTAGGCCCGGTCACGCCAGGCACGGTCGACAGCGTGGCAACGGTCAATTTCAACTACAACTGAGGGATGCGCGCGGCAAGGGCTGAGGCCGGCTCCGGCGCGCGTCAGACCACAACCACGCAGCACCAGTCGAAGCGCTTGTTTTCCAGCTCGCCGGTGCGGCGGCTGACGTAGCCGCGGGGGTTGCAGACCACGCGCGAATCGTCGATGCAGTAGTCGAAGCTGGTGTGGGTATGGCCGTGGATCCACAGGTCCGCCTTTGCTACCAGGTCGGGCCGGCGCGACAGGAAGCCGCCCGAGACCAGGTCGTGCGAGTAGCGCGGGTCCAGGCTGCCCAGGTCGGGGCCGTGATGCGTGACCACCACGGTCTTGCCATCGTAGGGCTGCGCCAGTTGCGCCGCCAGCCAGGCCGACGCGGCCTGGTGGCGCGCCAGCGCGTCCTGGGGCGTGAAATGCCGCGGACGGCCGTCGTCGCCGTGGAGTTCGATCAGGCGGTGATCCAGCATCACAGCCGCGCAAGCCTGCATCGCGTCATCGCGCCGGTCAGTGCCGAACAGGGTGTAGTCAGTCCACCAGGTAGTGCCGATGATGCGTACCCGTCCGTGCGCGCCATTGAATTCGGCCACGGTGCCATTGAGCACCTGTATGCCCGGGTGCGCCTCGGTGGCTTCGGCCATCAGGCGATCCACGGTATCGAAGTTGCTTTCGTAGTATTCGTGATTGCCGGGCACATAGACCACCGGCTGGCTGAAGGTGCGCGCGGCCCAGTCGATGCCGTCGCGCCCGTTGGCGATGTCGCCGGCCAGCACCACGACGTCGGCATCGCAGGCAGGCACGGACTGCGGCATGTTGTGCTCGATGTGGAGGTCGCTCAGGATGCGTAGCTTCATGGGGACTCCGGAGGCGCATGGGGCTCGCTGCATGGGCCGCTACGGCGGCGGGTGGTTGCCTGCATTCTTAATAAGCCAGCCCGTCTGGTCAAGTCCCGCGAATCCCGACGAAAAGCAAAAAAGCCCGGAACCAGGTCCGGGCAAGTGACTGTCTAGCCGGCATTGCACCGGGAGACAGCCGGGGGAAACGATCACGGTTTCCCGGAAGTATTACCCTCCCTGTCCGGCCATGGTGGGCAGGAGAACGCGATAGATCTGGATAAAGGCTGGCCCGAGCAGCACCAGCAACAGCGACGGGAAGATGGTGAAGATCAGCGGGAACAACAGCTTGAGCGCGATCTTGGCGGCTTGCTCCTCGGCCCGCATGCGGCGTTTGGTGCGCAGCATGTCGGACAGCACGCGCAGGGACTCGCCCAGGCTGGTGCCGAAGCGGTCGGCCTGGATCAGCATGGAGGCGAACTTGTCCACGTCCTCCACGCCTGTACGCAGCGACAGGTTAGACAGCGCCTTTTCCTTCGAGAAGCCCGAGCGCAGCTCCAGCAGCATCAGCTGGAGCTCATCGGCCAGCACCGGGCAGCGCAGCGCCAGCTCGTCGGCCACGCGCATCAGCGCTGCATCGAGCCCGAGGCCGGCCTCCACGCAGACGGTCAGCAGGTCGATCACGTCCGGAAACTCTTCAAACACCGTACGCTGGCGCTGCGCGACCTTGCGCGCGAGAACGACGTTGGGCAGGTAGTAGCCGATTGCCCCCAGCACTGCCAGCAACGCGAACATGATATTCCGGTCCTGCAGGCCGGGCTGGCCGGCGGCTGCCAGCAGCCCGATCATCGGCAGGGCGATGGCCAGAACGGTCTTGGCCGCAAAGTACAGCGGTGCGGCACTGGCATTGCGCCAGCCGGCGTTCATGAAGCGCACGCGCAGCTGCGAGCTCTCCCACCCCTCCTTGGGCAGTGACAGCCGCGATACCGGCTGCGCCCATTGCACCAGCTTTTCGTATAGCGGATTCTGCTTGCCAGGATCAGCCCCGAGCTGACCCGCCTGGCCTGCAATCTGCTCCGCCCGCCCCCGCAAGCGGTTGGGCGAGAACACGTAGAGCACCCCGAACACCGTGCCGAACGCCGCCACGAAGATCAGCGCGAGCACGACAAACTGGTCCGCCTGAAACCCCTGGATAATGCCTTGCATGATGGACTCCCGTCAGGATAGCTGTCCAAGCCCTGCTTCTTCGAGCACTGCATGTACTTGTGGAACCGCACGCTGCACATTCATACCCGGATACGGATGATCTTGCGCATCCACAGCACACCGAAGGTCATTGATACCAGCGCGCCGCCGATCATGCGCAAGCCAATCGGGTCCTCCCACAGCACCTTCATGAAGCCTGGATTCACCACCAGAATCAGCCCGGCAGTGCCGAAGGGCAACAGCCCCAGCACCCACGCGGACATCTTGCCTTCCGCCGACAGCACACGGATCTTGTCGAACAGCTTCAGCCGCTCGCGCACCATCGTGCCGATGGTGTCGAGGATCTCCGCCAGGTTTCCGCCGCTTTCACGCTGGATCAGCACCGCGATGACGAAATAGCGCAGGTCGCCCACCGGTACCCGGATGGCAAGGTTGGTCATGGCCTCGTCCAGTGCCACGCCATAATTGATTTCCTCGAAGGTGGTGCGGAACTCCGGCCCGATCGGGGCCTTCATTTCCTGCCCGACCATGCCGAGCGCGCCACTGAATGAGTGCCCGGCGCGCAGGGCACGGCTGATCATGTCGACGGCATCAGCCAGCTGTGCCTCCATCCGCTTGATCCGCTTGGCGCGCTGGCGCATCACATGCAGCACTGGCAGCAGGGCGGCCAGCGCCGCGCCGGCGAGCACCAGCGGTACCGGGATCGGCAACAGCGGAATCAGTGCCACCGTGCACAGCGCCACCATCGCGCAGTAGCCCAGCAGTTGCGCCACCGACCAGGTGCTGCCGGATTGCTCCAGCCACCGGTCCAGCGCGCCCACGCGGGGCACGCTCATGAGCCACTTCTGCAAGCGCGGCGAGCCTGCCAGCATGCGCTTCTTCAGGATCGACAACTGCTCTGCGCTGACATGTCCGCCCGCCGACAGCGCCCGCAGCCGCGCCTCGATGCGCTTGGCCGCGGGGCCATGGGCGTTGCTCCACCACAGGTAGATGCCCTCGACGCAGAGCACCACGGCCACGAACAGCAGGATGCCGAAGGCGTAGAAGATCGTGCTCATGTGTAGCTCCCCGGGATTGTTTGTTGTTGTATCGTGCCAGGCGGATCAGACTTCGAAGCGCTTGGCCGGGTCATAGGTCTCATCCGGCAGCCCCACGCCGAACACGCGCAGCCGCTCGGCAAACTTGGGATAGACCCCGGTCGCCCGGAAATTGCCGCGGACCGTGCCATCCTTGTCCACGCCCGTGCGCTGGAAGGTGAAGATCTCTTGCATATTGATGATGTCACCCTCCATGCCGGTGATCTCCTGGATGCTGATGATCTTGCGCCGGCCGTCGGTCATGCGCGCCGCCTGCACGATCACCGTGATGGCCGAGGAGATCTGCTGCCGCATGGCCTTGGCCGGCATGGTCAGGCCGGCCATGCTGACCATGTTCTCCAGGCGCGTCAGCGCGTCGCGCGGGGTGTTGGCGTGGATCGTGGTGAGCGAGCCCTCGTGGCCGGTGTTCATTGCGTTGAGCATGTCCAGCGCCTCGCCGCCGCGCACTTCGCCCAGGATGATGCGGTCGGGGCGCATGCGCAGTGCGTTGCGCACCAGTGCGCGCTGGGTGATCTCGCCCTTGCCTTCAATATTGGGTGGTCGCGTTTCCAGCCGCAGCACATGGGGCTGGCGCAGCTGCAGTTCGGCCGCATCCTCGATTGTGACCACGCGCTCGTCTTCCGGGATAAAGCCCGACAGGATGTTCAGCAGCGTGGTCTTGCCGCTGCCGGTGCCGCCCGACACCAGCACGTTGACCTTGGCCTGCGAGAGCGCCTGCAACAGCTGTGCCATCGGCGGCGTCAGGCTGCGCAGGTTCACCAGGTCGGACACCTGCAGCGGATTCACGGAAAAGCGGCGGATCGACAGCAGCGGCCCGTCGATGGCAGAGGGCGGGATAATGGCGTTGACGCGCGAGCCATCGGGCAGGCGTGCGTCGACCATCGGGCTGGTCTCGTCGATGCGGCGCCCCACGCGCGACACGATCTTCTCGATCACCTTCATCAGGTGCGCGTCGTCGTAGAACACCACGTCGGTCAGTTCAAGCTTGCCGCGCCGCTCCACATAGGTCTGGCGTGCGGTGTTGACCAGGATGTCCGACACGGTGGGGTCATGAAGCAGGGGCTCGAGCGGGCCGAAGCCGAACATCTCGTCGTAGATCTCAACCGTCAGTTGGCGCCGCTCGTTTTCGTTGAGCAGCACTTTCTGTTCGTCGATGATCAGGTTGACCAGTGCAGCGATCTCCTGTCGCACCTGCTCCTGCGGATAGCGCGCCAGCCGCTCCAGCTCCACGCGGTCCAGCACGGTCTCGTGCACGTCGCGCTTGAGTTGGTGGTAGCCGCCCGACACGGAGGCTGCCGACGTCGCAAACTGGATTGCGGCGTGGCCGTTGGCAGTGAAGGCAGGCCCGGCATTGGCCAGCTGCTCGCGAATGGACATGATGAACTCCTCGTTATCGGCTTCGGTTGGCCGCCGCCCAGGCTGGCCGTTGTCAGGGTATTCAGGTGCTCCGCGCGCGCAGCATCAGCCTGCGCAGCGGCGATACCGATTCGGGCCTGCTGCGCCGCTCGGCTTCCGGCGTGGCGCACAGCTGCGTGGCCATGGCCTGCAGCGCGCGCGCCATGGCGCTGCGCCGGCTCAGCTTGGCGACAGGCTCGCCGTGGCTGACGGCCTCATCCACGGCAGCGGGGTCGTCGGGCAGGGTAAAGGCGGCCTTCATGCCGAAGATCTCCTCCATCGTTGCGCGCGGCATCTCGTTCTTGCGGCCGGTGCGGTTCAGCACCAGGCGGACCTTGTCGGTGGGGTAGTGCAGCGCACGCAGGATATCGAGCAGGCGACGGCCCGGTCGGCCGAAAGAGAGGGCTGGCTCGGCCACCACGCAGATGCGGTCGCTGTGATCCAGCATGCCGATCGACAACGGGTCGATGCTCTGGCCCAGGTCGAAGATCACGAAGTCATAGGCCGGCTGCACCACCGAGAGGATCCACTCCAGCTTGTCCTTCTGGATCTGGCTGGCCTTGATTGGATCGGCCGCACCCGCCAGCACGTCGAAGCCGTTGTCCACATGCACCAGGCAGGCTTCCAGGAAGGCGGCATCCATACGGTCGATCTGGCTGCAGATATCGGGCAGTGTGGAGGGCGGGGTCTTGTCGCTGACGATATAGGTCAGGTCGCCGAAGTGCCGGTTTAGGTCCACCACCAGCACGCGCTTGTCAAGGTGCCGGGCCAGCGCGTCGCCCAGATTGGCCGCCACGAAGCTGGTACCCGCGCCGCCCTTGCACGAGATTACCGAAATCACCTGTCCGGTTTCTTGCGCACGCGGCACGTGGCCGACTTCCACGCGCTTAAGCGCCTCGGCCAGTTGCCCCTTGTCCAGCGGCCACGACAGCACATCGCGGATGCCGGCACGCATGGCCTTGATCAGCACCTCGGAGCTGGGTGCCTGCGTGATCAGGATGCAGGGCAGTTCAGGGTGTTGCTGGCGCAGGGTCTCGATGGCGTGCATCTGCGAGGCATTGATGGCCGGCAGTTCCAGGATGAGCAGGTCGGCCATGCGCAGCCGGCTGGCATGGAACGGGAAACGAGACAGGCCTTCCTGCAGCGTCATGGCCTGGAAGTTGCCAACTACGGTGCTGAGCCGGTTGATCTCGGCCAGCCGGTCGGCGTCTTCGGAAACGATCAGAATTCTGAGCATGGTGTGCTCCTGGTTCATGCGCGCTAGTTGCAGATCTTGCCGCTGGTGGCAGAGTCAAGGCTCTCCCGCGGCAGCGTGGTGGAGAACGGAGGCATCGATACCGTGATCGGAACGACCGGAATGAAGGTCTTGACCGAGACGTCAGCCACACTGACGGTGACGGAGCGGCAAGAATTGCGCGCGGTGTCGGCGTCGGCGTCGCAGCCACTTGGCTCGTAGGCGACCTGGATATTGGTGTCCTTCAGCAAGGGCATCAGATACGTCATCCTGTCCTTGATGGCTGTGTCTGTGACGTCGCACACCACCGCGATGCGTGCACCCAGTCGGGTGGCTTCGCCGGCGGTGTTCCAGTAAAACAGCACGCGAGAAAATTCTGCAATGCCGATCAGCAGCATGAAGAAGATGCTGGCAACCAGGGCGAACTCGATGGCGGTTGCGCCGGCCTGGCGTGAACGCTGGTGCATGGCACGGATTGGAGTCATAGCACCTGCCTCATTACCGTTGCGATATCGGAGAACGCCAGGGCTCCCACATTGAGGTAGGACTGGATTGGCGAGTAGGTAAAGCCCGAGATCTTCACTTCAACCAGGTTGATGGTGCCCGCCGGCGGGCGTGAACTGTCGCCCCCCTCGTAGATGGCGACGTTGGCAAACTGCTTGCTGCCGCAGCCGGTCGAGTCAATGCGGTCACAGACGACTACCATCGACGGACTGAGGCCATTCACAAGTGCCGCGCCACCGCAAGTGGTCTTGCCATAGACGGCGATGCATTTCGCCTGGTCAACTGGGTAGTTCGGCTCGCTGGGCGCATATTGCGAAAGGAAGCGTGCCGCATCGCGCGTGGCCTTGGTCAGGGCGTTGTACTGGTAGATCGCGCGCCCGTACTCCGCCACCCCGGTCACCAGGATTAGCAAGGGCACCAGGACCAGTGCGAACTCCACCGCGACCACCCCGCGCAGCTTGCTCCTGTGCTGCCTGCATTGCGCCATGATTCGCTCCTATTGCACCAGCACCGGCACACGGGGGCCTGAGCCCGTACTGGACCCAGGCACGCCCTGGGTCGCGCACGGGCTGGTGGGGTCCTTCGAGTCGCCCAGATATTCGAGGGTGGTCACAGCCTTTGCGCTCTGTTCCTGCATTGGCTCTACCATCAGCATGCAGGTCCAGGAGATCACCGTAGCTTGCTTGTCCTCGGCAAGGTCATTGCAGTTCACCATCGGCACCTGTACCAACCTGCGATCGGCGCCGGCCTGATGCACCTGCCTGGGTGATGGCGTGCCCTTGACGTCCAACCCACTGTCAGTCTGGAATGGCTCGTTGACTGCCCGCTTCTGGATAAAGTCAGGGTAGGCGTTGCCACCGTTCGGCGCATTCCACGTGGTCGTGGTGTAGGCATAGCCGGTAAAGTCGGGCGCCCCGTCCTTCGGGTCCTTATATGAGCCGGTATAGATCCCGAAGCGGGTATTCCACGCCGCGATCAGCGATGCGATGCTGCCTGGCTCGCCCACCTTGGAGCCCACGACCGGCAGGTCGCACTGTCCGCTGCCGGCAAGCAGATCGGCCAGTTCGGAAGCGCCGCCTGCCGGAGGCGAAAGGTCAGCCCAGCCAAAGCTGCCAGGACCGTATGGGTCGCTCGGATCGACCCTGGACTTGATCCAGTCGCCCCGGTTGTACGCGGTTTTCGCCGGATTCGCCGTTGGCGGCGAGCAGACATAAACCGGGATGGCACAGGCGGCTTGCGCGCTGGTGGTGGTGGCGACAGCCATGGCATTGACGGTACTGGCCTTGATATCGATCCCCGGCAGCAGGTTGAGCATATGGATGAACCAGTGGGCAATGCCCTTGCGCTCGGCGGTGCATTTCACGTACTTCACCTTGTCGAGCGAGAACGGAACGTTGTTCTTGGTGTAGAAGGTGCTGTCAGGTGTATCGCTATATGAGACGTTGAGATTTTCGAACATTTCCACTGCCTTGCCCTGGAACAGGGCAGCGTTGCTCGTGCCGGTGGCCAGGCCGGCCGCCTCGGACACGAGCAGCGGCGTGGCGCCCGTTACATCGCGCGCAGCAGCCAGCGCGCAGGCATCGACGCTATTCTGCAGCTCGCTCTTGGTTACATAGAGCTTGCCCAGATCGAGCGCCAGCCCGACAAAGCCGATCAGCACCGCCAGCGACAGTCCCACGATGATGGCAACCGCGCCACGCTGGCGCGCGCGCCGCGTCAGCCTGGATCGTGTGAAGCCCGATGTAGACATGATGGTCTCCTGCGGTTCTGGTGCTCAGCGGCCGTTGCCACCCATGCCCACGCCGCCATAGCCGCCGGCGCCGAAGTCGATAGTCATGGAGGGTGCGCCGCCTTGCTGGCCCCCTGACAGCGAACGGTCGAAGTTCTTCATCGCTGCCACAGCCGTTTTGCCATCGGTACCGGTGACAGTGGGCAGCCCGGCGGGCGCGTCGGGATTGATGATCTGCATTTGTGTGACGGTTGCCAGCGCTACGCCGCGCTGGCCGTCCCACACCGGCGTCGAGGTCATGCAGGCCGACAGTCCCAGGCAGGCCAGGCTGCCGAGCACCAGGACGGCGGCGCCGCGCGAAAGCTTCAGTGTCTTGTTCATGGTCGTTCTCCGGTTCTGCTGGTGGCGCGGCGGATCAGTTGCCGCCCGATGCGGTGCGGCCGGCAGTAGCCGCGGCCCTGGCCTGGGCCAGGCGGGCGGCGGTGGCTTCGATGCGGGCGATGCGCGCGGTAGTGTCCTCGGCCGGGGGCGCGGCCGCCGTGTTGCGGGCGGGCGCCGGGGCCGGCAGGGCAGGACGCGTGCTTGCGGCGGGTGCAGGTTCCGGTGCGGCCGGCGCGGGCTCATCCAGCGGTTTGCCGTTCGGCACGGCCGATACCGAAGTGCCGGGCGCGCCTTCGCTGCGCGGTGCCGTGGGCGGCGTGGCGGGTGCTGCGGCCGGCGCGGCGGGCTGCGACGGTGCCGGCACGGGTTGCGGCTGACGCTTGCCGCTGCCTTCCATATTGCCCATGAAGTACAGCGACAGCGGGTTGGGTGTGGAGAAGCTGTCGGTGGGCAGCGGGTAGTTGCTGGTCTGCATCGGCTTGACCAGCCGCGGCGTGATGACGAACACCAGTTCGGTCAGGTCCTGCTGGTACTGGGTGCTGCGGAACAGCGTGCCCAGCACCGGCACTTCGCCCGCACCCGGCAGCGCCTTGAGCGAGCCGCGCGCGCTGTCCGTCAGCAAGCCGCCGATGGCAAAGCTCTCGCCGTCGCGCATCTGCACGGTGGTGGAGGCGCGGCGGGTGGTGATCACCGGCAAGATGGACTGGCCGGCCAGGGTGCCGCCGCGGATGGTGGCGCCAGTGGGCGACAACTCGGACACCTCCGGCGATACCTTCAGGTGAATGCGGCCGTTGGCCAGCACAGTGGGCGTGAACTTCAGACCGACGCCGAACTCTTCTTCCTGCAGGGTGACAGTGCCGGCCCCGTTCAGCACATTGGCCTGCGCCACCGGGATATAGATCTTGCCGCCTGCGAGGAAGCTGGCTTCCTGCCCGCTGATGGTGACCAGGTTCGGCTCGGCCAGGATCTTGACCAGGCTGTCATTCTTTTGCGCATCGATGGCGATGTCGAATGGCCGGTTGTTGGCCTTGCTGGCAAAGATCGCGGACGAGGCGCCGGTCAGCAGCGAAGTCACCAGCCCGCCGCTCCAGGAACCGAAGCCGCCCTGCAGGTTCACCGTCGAGCCGAGTTGGTTCAGCAGCGTTTTGGACACCTCTGCCACCTTCACTTCCAGCATGACCTGCTGCGGGGTATCCACCGACAGCATGTTCAGCACGCCGCCCTTCTTGTTGCCGTCGCCGCCCTGCGCGGCATTGGCATAGGCCTGGGCGATTTCCATGGCTTGCTGCGCGGTCTGCGCATTGGTGACGCTGCCGGTCAGCACCAGGTTATCGGCGGCGGTCATGACGCGGATGCCGGGCTCGCCGGGCAACAGCTGACCCAGCGAAGTCTGCAGCCCGCCGGCGTCGGCATTCACCACCACGTTGATGATGCTGCAAGAGCCGCTGCGGCCCTGCACGATCATGTTGGTGGTGCCCACCGCGCGGCCGAGCACGTAGAGCGTCTGCGGCGACACCATGGTCGCCTGCACCACATTGGGATTGCCCAGCGTGCGGTTGCGCACCGGCTCCTGCAGCGTGATCAGCTGTGACTTGCCGACCGGCACCATCACGCTTGATTCGCTGCGGATCGCGCCGGTGCAGTTGGGCCCGCGCGCCTCGCCTGAAGTCACGGGCGGCGCCGACGCGGCCGGTGCGGCGGCTCCGGGCGTCATGCTGATGGTCATCTGCATCGGGCCCTGGGGGGCCTTGGCGGCAGCCGGTGCGGTTGCCTTGGTCAGGTTGCCAGCCTCAATGGCGGCCTGCGCCGCAGCAGCCAGCGGCGTGCAGAGGATGGCGGCCAGCACCAGGATGCGGGTGCCGCCTGCAGCTTCGGATCGTTTCTGGTTCATTTTGAATCTCCCCCCGGAGAGGCTGTTGCAGCTCAGGATTTGTTGGATGGCTGGCGTAGGTGCTCAGAAGCACTCGACGCCACCCTGCATGCCTGCCAGCACGCCGATGCAATTGCCCGAGCGTGCGGGCGCCGCCGCTACCGTACGAGTCTTGACTACGGTGCGCGTCTCGGTCTTGGTCACCACCTTGGCCGGTGCCTCCGGTGTCTTGCCAAGCAGCGTTCCCTTGGTGGCGCCGCCGGTGCTGATGTCGGCCACATCCAGCTGGTTGCGCAGCACCAGCGACAGCGTGCCGACGCTACGCGCCACGTCGAGCTTCTCGGCCTGTTCGGGCGTGACTTCCAGCGTCACCGCATTGACCACCTTGGGCTGGGTGTCGTCGCGGCTGACCTGTTGCGCTACCGCCAGCACCAGGATTTTCTCGAGCACGATCTTCGAGATGCTGCCGCTCTGCGTGGTCTTGGCTTCTTCGTTGGTATTGACGATCACGTCGACGTAGTTGCCCGGCAGCGCGAAGCCGGCCACGCCCACCACGTCGTTGACGCGGACCGTGATGGCACGCTTGCCGTCATTGATCACGGCGGACAATCCACCCTTGGTGCCCACCGGCGCCAGCTTGGCGTCGAGGACGGGCTCGCCGCGCTGCAGGCTGGTGCGGACCACGCGGCCCTCCAGCGCCTTCATGTCCTCAAACGCGCCGGGCGGCACGCTGCCTGTCGGCCAGCTGACCATGCGCAGCTGGCTGCCGTTGAGCGGCTGGCCGAGGTTGAGGTCGTTGGCGGCGACGACCACCTGCCTGACCGAGCTGGACGACTGCTGGACCAGCCATCGCGACGCGGATACCACTGCCGCCACGCCGGCGACGAGGGCAATCAGCAGCATCAGGATTGCGCGTGTGTTTTTCATGATGATTCTCCCCCTACAGTTGTCCGATGGTTCGGTGGTGCAGTTCAGCTTGCGGCGCGATGGTCATCCGACCATCGATGGCCAGCGCCTAGCGATGGCATGGCATCGGCCGAAGCGCGCAGCCCGTAGTAGCCTTGCCATGCAGACACCAGGCCTGCCTCGGTAACCTGTGCGGCATGGCCGTGGTAGCGCACGCCCGAGTCCACCAGGCGCAGCAGGTCGCGCGGGATGCAGGCCAGCAGCGGCGTATCGCTGGCGTAGTGCAGGCTGTCGACCAGGAAATCGAACATCGCATCCGTGCTGGTCAGTCCGAAGCCAGCGGCGGTGCGTTGATAGACTTCGCGGTAGTCGTCGACCGACAGCGGGCCCACGTAGAGCTTGCTGCCGAGCCGGCGCAGGAAGGCGTCGTCGCCCAGCTCCGACGGTTCGAGGTTGGTCGAGAACACTGGCCAGACATCGAACGGCACCGAGAAGCGCACGCCGGTTTGCAGCGTGAACATGTCAATGCTGCGATCCAGCGGCACGATCCAGCGGTTCAGCAGGTCGCTGACGCCAACCAGCTGGCGGCCCAGGTCATCGATGATGTAGATGCCATTGTTGGCCTTCATGTGAGGAGGCGCCTGGTAGAAGCCGGAGACGCGGTCATAGCGCAGGTCCAGCATGGATAGCGTCAGCTCGCCGCCGGACAGCACCACCGGGCGATGGCACAGGACCCAGCGGCGGTCCAGCGAGCGGCGCGCCAGCGAGGCTTCGCTGTCGTCGAACGGCACATGGACCAGCGGATCGAACACCTGGATGATTTCGCCGGCGACGGTGATGGCATGCGGCACTGGTACCGCGCCAGGCAGCAGCGTGCCCAGGCGCTGCGCCAGGTAAGTCTTGCCACTTCCGGGCGGGCCGTAGATCATCAGCGCGCGGCAGGTGTTCAGCGCCATGCCGATTGCGTCGAGCAGATGGACCGGGATCACCAGGTCATGGAAGGCGGCAGTAACGTCCGCCTTGGTCACGGAAGCTTGGTTGACCGAGTGGCGCTTGATGGCATCGAGGTACGCATCCAGCGTGACCGGCGCAGTGCCGACATAGCTGCAGCGCGCCGAGGCTTCCGCCGCGCGGGTATAGCCGGCGTCAGTGAGCCGGAAGCGCACATCCAGGTCGCTGGCGCCGCGGTGCGCGATCTCCAGCAGGCGCTCGCGCACGGCGACGGCCGCGATTTCATTGACCACCAGTGCCGGCAGCTTGAGCGTGTCGGTCAGTACTGCCAGCGTGACGGTGCGGTGCTGGTAGGCGGCCTTCATCAGCAGCCCGAGCAACTGTGCGATCTCCAGGCCGGTATCAGCAATCGTGCGCGGCAGCACGTGCCAGGGCGGCACCGGCAGCGTGCCATGCTCGGCATGGACATTCCTGCCGGTCGCGACGGGCTCAAGGAGCCGTGGTGCGTGACCTGAGTCGTGATGCTCGTTCATTGCCATCCCCTGTTCGCTGGTCAGTGTGTTCTCGTTCCTGCAGGCGCCCGTGACTGGTCGGCGCGTTGTGTCGCTTGTGGCTTGTGTCATGTGCCGGCAAAGAGCATCGTCAGCGTCCCGGCGGCAATCGCTACGCCGTAAGGCAAGGAGCCGGCTGACGCCTCGGCTTGCGGTTGCACCGGCCGGGAACCCGGCACCAGGGCGGCGATCAGCATGTGGCCCACTCGGGCGAGGGTCGAGCGTCCCTGTCCTGTGGCAAGCACCTGTACCAACGCCCAGGCCCCACCAATCACGCAGGTTGCCAGTGCGATCTTCAGCGCCATGCTGCCGCCGAGCCAGGCGCCCACGGCTGCCATCAGCTTGACGTCGCCGGCCGCCATGCCGCGCATCAGATAGAACGGCAGAAACAGCACCAGGCCCACCGTCCAGCCATAGAGCCACGCCAGCGAACCGGCGGCAGGGCCATGAATTGTTGCCATCAAGGGCAGCGCAGCGATCCAGGCGCCGAAGGTCAGCCAGTTGGGAATGCGGCGGCGGTCCAGGTCGATGGCCGCGGCTGTGAGCACGATGCCGATCGTGGCGGGGCCAACGAGGGGGGCGAGGGCAGTGGCGGCTTGCATGGCGATAGTGGAAGGTAGCTTGGTTTGTGTCCGGGGCGTGCGCTGGTCGGATAGATCAGGGCATCCTGGAGGCGATCAACTCGTACATGGCTTTCACGGCATTGCTGAGCGTGGCGACGGAAACGACAATTGCCATTGCGATCAGACTGCCGAGCAATGCGTATTCGATAGAGGAGACACCCCAGTCGTCGCGCAAAAAATCTTTTGACCTGGCGAGGAGCTTCGGCATTTGGCGTCTCCGGTGTCTGTGTTGGCGTGTCGGGCGGGAGTCCGTGCCGCATGGCCGTCCGGAACAGGGCGGCCATGCGTGCGGATCGGCTATCAGGCCGGTACGGCGTTGGTGAGGGTATCGCCGATGTATTTGAAGATGAGGTTCAGGTTCGTGCCAATAAGCGTCACCGAAACGATGATGACAACTGCGATGAGTGCGGCGATGAGGCCATATTCAATGGCGGTCACACCGTCTTCATCACGGATGAACTGCTTGATCATGGTGGTCAGGTTTTGCATGACAAACTCCTTTGGTTGGGAACAAGCACTGCAGAACTTTGGAACTGCAGATAGGGCAACAACGGCATCTGATATCAATGCTTGGAAATCCGGCAGCAGGGCGGCGCGCAGATTGCGCAGGCGTGAAATGGCCACTGGCCGGGACCGCCGTGCACACCGCGTGGGTTGCGTGACTGCAGCCGGCGTTGTGCCGACGCATGCATGCACCGCGCGGCGTGCTGCACATGGCCTGCACGCGCCATGCAACGGAACTGCGCGCTGCTGGTGCCCCTGGCAGCAGCAGCGTGGCCGATATTCCGGTGTGGCATCGCAGGTTGGCGTGCGACTGGCATGGTGAAACTCCCCTTATCTTTCTGGAACTGATGCCGGCGAACGTTGCGCCGGCATCGCGGCAGTCAGGACTGCGGTGCCGCGTGCCTGACATAGGCAAACGCCAGGCCAGGCCAGCGGAAACCGTTGTGCCACAAGGGTTTGCGGGTAGCGATGCGCGGTGGCCGCAGGTTCGGCGGGCCTGCAAGCGGCTTTTCGGCCACGCTTCGTTGCTGGGTGGAAACGCGGGTCTTGCAAGCCATTCCGGACCCCGCTACAGATGTCCTAGATCGCGGGAAGTGCTCAAGTGGGCCGCGCTGACGAAAGAGGGCGGCAATTTCATCCAAAAGCATGAGGCAACGTTCGCGCCGAAGATCGGCATTCGTCGCAGTCGGTAGTCCTCCTGGCTGCTTCGCTCCCTTTTTTCCGGTGACGGCCAGACTGACGGATGAGAACGCCTTCTGCCGAGGCAACGTTTCCGGATCGAAACATTGCAAAGTACGCCAGGGCCGCGAGAGTGCCTGCAGGTTTCACAGACACTCCCTGCAAACCCTTGTGTGCAGGGGGCTGCAGGCTCGCGCGGGCGCGTGATTCACGTTGGAAACATGGCATGTGAGATGGCTGTTCTTCGCTGCAATCGCAGGCGTGCGCAGGGGTGGGCGCAATCGACTTGCGAAGGGGGAGCCGCGCGACAAGGCATGCGGTTCACGCAGGCTTCGCGTCTTGTCGACGGCCTGCCGGGGGGGGCGGCGCTGCGGGGTATTGGGTGTGTATCGCGATTGGAGTTCGCGCGTGGGCGAGAGCCGTGGCAGGTGCGGGGGGCAAGGCAGCCACCTCGCATTGCCGATGGCCGCAGGGGCTGCGCTATAAGCTGTGATCCGATGCGCCCTGCGGAGCGGGGCATCGCATGAGCGCGGAAGCTCAGCCCAACGCTGCCTGCAGCCATGCAGTGCCATGGCGTGGCCCGCCACGGCCACGCAGGTGGGCCGGGACGCCCGCCATGCCGCAATGTGCGACGCGCGCTGCAGGCTAGCCGGAAATGGGCACGGGCGGGCGGGTGACGGCCCTATTGTCCGCGGATATAGGCGACGGCATTGGTATCCTCATGCACTTTTCGCCAGCCCGGTAGGCCGTCGATCAGCTTTGATGCAGGACTAGAGGGCTCCAGAACGGCCCATCGGATCTTGTATTCCTGGATCAGGGCGTGCAGGACCTTGGCATCGCCAGAATAGGCTGCCATATACCTTCGCACGAAATCGTCGCCGTAGAGGTCGGCGCGGCCGTCGATGAGCGGCGCAATGCCGGAGAATATGAGGTAGCCGCCGAAGTTGTAGCTGTTGAAGACCGGCCCGGCGGCACCTGCCGCCATGGCCGCGTTGACGGCCTCACGGGGCAGTACCCGGCTCTGGTCGTGCTGGATGCCTTTGGCAAGGAAGGCGATGCTGCCCATGAACAAGGCCATGCACAACGCGGTAATGGTTCGAATACTCCGTGGTGACAGGCGTGGCTTGATTTCCGGACGGATGGCTGCGCGTAGCTGGGGGCCTACGCTGGGCATCAGCAACAGCGGGGCCAGCAACCCCGGCAGTTCGGCATAGCGCGCGAAGGCCAGGGCAAGGTGAACCAGCCCGAAGCACATCAGGATCCGGGTTGCAGGCAGGCGGAACCCGAAGTAGAGCGCGCCGAACAGCACAAAGCCAAGCCACAGCTCGATTGGCTGGATCAAGCGGAAATCCGGTGACTTCCATTCGCTGATGATGCTGAGCGAAAAACTCATGCCGGAAACGTGGAAGGGGAAGAGCAGGCCGTCCACGCCGTTCGGTGTCAGCAGGGCCGCCAGGACGGTCAGTGCCAGGAATGGTGCCCATGCCCGCGCGCTCCGGCGTGGATGTCCTTCAGTCAGGAAGGCCTCGACGGCCAGCGCGCCGGCCAGCCCGATACCGAGAAGGAAGCTGCCATGCAGGTTGGCCCAGGCCAGCATGACGACCGGCAGCCACAGGCTGGGTCGCTTGCCTTGCTCACGCGCCAGCACAAGGTGGGCGGCCCAGATCACCATCAGCGGCCAGGCCAGCGCATGGGGGCGGGCGAGCAGATGCTGGGCCAGCGTGAGGAAGGCCAGGAGTGTCACGGCGAACGCATGCAGTGGTTCGATATAGCGCAGCAGGAACCGCAACAGTACGGTCAGCGTGACGGCAGTCGCCAGCGCGGTGACCAGCACCGGCCCGGCCCAGCCGAGCCAGGCATGGGATGCGCCAAGGATGACTTCGGCCAGCCATTCATGCGGAACCCATTTTGCGCCGTGAAAAGAGAATGAGAACGGATCGGTCGCCGGCACTGCGTGGTTGGCAAGGATCCATTTGCCGGCGGCGATGTGCCAGAGGGTGTCGGCATCCACTAGCAAGCGGCCACCGATAAATGAGAGGATCGAGAACAGGCTGAGTCCGAAGAGGGCGAGCCAGAACCATTGCTTCGTGGCGAACTGCTGGAGCAGGCTTTCCCTGCTGGTCGTCTCCACCCAGGTCGTGATGATTTTCATGGCGTCTCGCGGTGGCTGTAATGGTTACCCATCCGGATCAGGCGGGAAGGGCGCGCGGCTGGCCCGGCGCCGCCGGGGGCGCAGTTGCCAGGCTGTCGCAATAACCGCGCCATCGCCGCAGGTGCGCTTGTTTTCCCGGGGAGAGGGCGCCGCCTGGGTGAGCGCGTTGCCGAGATGGCGACAACGTGCCCGTGCTCCCGTTTCCACGACGAATCGTGCTTAATTCTTTGAAGCTCGCGGCCGCATGCGAGGCAGCGCGCGCGTGCGGCCATCCCTGCTCCAAAAGTATGAGTCGGAGCGTGCGGCACACAGTGCATTTGGCGGAGACCGACGCGCAATGGCGCCGCTGTGCGTCCGCGCGGGATGAGTCGCCGGGAGTAAGCCGCCCGAACGCGAACGTTTCAGCGGGGAAACGCGCGCTGTCGCCGCGGACTGGCTGCGCCCCCGGTCAATGTCGGGAGAACCGGAATGGCACACGGGATTGCGGTCGAAGCGGGTCGCGATTCAGTTTGGAAACGCTCGCACGAGCCGGATTTCAGCGCCCCCGCGCAGGCCTTGGTTCTGCTTGTACATCGGTGGGCGCCTGACCAGAATGGAGCCAGTACATCGATGCATCGCCGCTGCATTGCCAAGAAGAAATCAGGCCGGCGCTGCCACAGAATATCAGGGGGATGGGGAGCGATGAGCCTGGACCATAGCCCGGCAGCAACGCCGGGGTCAGTGATGTCGCGGCATTGGCTGGACCTGGAGCGTCTCCGGGCCTACAGCGTTGCCGTGCTGATCATCTATGGTGCCTTGATCGTGGCATGGGCATTCAAAACGAGGGGCTTCACCACGGATTCGCTGGGTCGCCCTGGCGTGGATTTCTCGGCCTTCTGGAGTGCGTCGTATCTGGTCATGAAGGGTCAGGCTGCCAAGGTCTATGACTACGAGACGCTGCGGCACGTCATAGCGGCGTTCGGTGCAGTCCGGGGCGAGGGGAAGTTTTTCCTGCCATGGGTCTACCCGCCGACCTTCCTGCTGTTCGTGATGCCGCTGTCCTTGTTGCCGTTTGCAGCGAGCTATCTGCTTTTCATCGGCAGCACGGCAGTCGTGTACATCACCGCGGTACTCAGGATCCTGGCTTTTCCCGGTGTGCCGCGCCACGTGGTGTGGCTGCCCGTGCTGGCTTTTCCCGGAATCCATGAGGCCGCCTTGATCGGGCAGAACTCGTTACTGACGGCCGGCATGGCGGCATGGGCGCTGATCCAGTTGAGAACCCGGCCGGTGCTGGCGGGCGTGCTGATTGGCTTGCTGAGCGTGAAGCCGCAACTGGCGGCGTTGCTCCCCGTAGCATTGGTGGTGGACCGCGCATGGAAGGCATTCTTTACCGCTGCGGCAACCGCGGCTGCGATCGCTGCCTGCAGCATTGCCCTTTGGGGATGGGAAACCGTACCCGCGTTCCTGGAAAGCGGCACGCTCTTCAGGCAGATCGTACTTGAGCAGGGCGAGATTGGATGGCGCCATTGTCCGACCGTCTTCGCCATGATGCGCCGGGCCGGGGCGTCGGTGACGGTCGCGTACCTGGCCCATGGGCTGGGCGCGGTGTTTGCGATCTGGGTGCTGGTCAGAGCCTGGCGCGGCCGGAGTTCGACGGCACTGCGTATTGCCACGCTGGCCGCGTCCACCGTGATGGTAAGCCCCTACCTCTGGTACTACGAACTGACCTGGGTGGGACTGGCGATCGCAGGCCTGGCAGTCGAGGGTGTGAAGCACGGCTGGATGAAAGGGGAGCGGGAACTGCTGGTGGTGGCATGGCTGCTGCCGTTTGCCCTGAGCATGAATCAGGCGGGTCATCTGCCACCTGCCGGGCCGCTGGTGACGCTGTTGCTGCTGATGGCAATCCTGCGCAGGGCGCGGGCCGGGGAGCGGTTCGCACCAGGTAAATAACAAGGCGCATGACAGCGCAATCACGACGGTGTGTGTGCACAAGCCACCCCGTCTCGGGAGGGGATCATGTCGGGTCCATACGATGTCAGACTGCTTTCCCTCGTTGTGCCCTGCTACAACGAATCCGAAAGCATCAGCAAATTCTTCGCCAGCGTCATTCCAGTGCTCGAATCCATCGATGCGATCCGCTTCGAGATCGTGCTGGTAAACGACGGCAGCTCGGACGACACGCTGGACAAGCTCATTGCATATTCGCGCCGGGATGCACGGGTGCGAGTCGTGGACCTGACGCGGAATTTTGGCAAGGAAGCTGCCTTGACTGCGGGACTCGACGAAGCCCTTGGCGACGCGGTGATTCCCATGGACGCTGATTTGCAGGACCCGCCCTCACTGATCCCTGAGCTGGTCATGCGCTGGCGGGAAGGGGCAGAGGTGGTGCTTGCCCAGCGCAGCAGCCGCGTGTGCGACTCCTGGCTCAAGCGCGTGACCGCGGGCGCCTACTACCGCATCCATAACAAGCTGTCCGAGCAGAAGCTTCCCGTGAACGTCGGGGACTTCCGCCTGATGGACCGGGTCGTGATCAACGCGCTCAAGCAGATGCCGGAACGGCGGCGCTTCATGAAGGGACTGTTTGCCTGGGTGGGCTACCGGACCGTGATCGTGCCCTATGAGCGCGAGTCGCGCAGCGCCGGGCGTTCCAAGTTTTCGGGCTGGCGTCTGTGGAACCTCGCGCTTGAAGGCATTACCAGCTTCAGCACCATCCCGCTGCGCAGCTGGACATACATCGGAGTCCTGATTGCGCTTGGCGCGTTCTGCTACGGCACCTTCATCGTGGCACGTACCCTGATCCTCGGTATTGATGTCCCTGGCTATGCGTCGCTGCTTTCGGTACTGCTGTTCCTGGGAGGCATCCAGCTGATCGGGTTGGGCGTGGTCGGCGAGTACGTCGGCCGCATCTATGATGAAGCCAAGGGACGGCCGATCTATCTGGTGCGGCGCCGTTACCAGGAAACCGGCCAGGACAGGCTCATCGCCTCGGGAAGGCGTGTGATCCGGATCGACCGCGGGCATGTGAGCAGTGGCCGCTGATGCGTGCCCGGCCTGGCCGCGGGACGATGCCTAGTCCCGATAAGTCCAGGCCCGGTGCGCAAGGTAGCTGAAGGCCGGCACCGTCAGGACCACGCCGGCCAAACCAGCCCAATAGCTGGCCCCCAGATATTGCGCCGTCCAGGAAATGCCCATGGTCAGGCCCAGCCCAAGCAGCGATACGCCGGCAAAGCGGCCCAGGGTCCGGTTGCGCAGCCGCGACGAGAAGCTCCACAAGGTGTTGAGAAGATAGGAGCAGGCGGTCGCGCACACGAAGGCCACGCAGTTCGCCGCGACCGGTGAGGTCGCCAGGGTGGTGACCAGCGTCGCGGTGATGGCGACATGCACGCCCGTCGAGGCGGCGCCCGATACCAGGAAGCGCGTGACCCGGCGAAGTTCGGGCGTGGTGATGCTGGCGCTCACGATGCGCGCACGACAGCCATCAGGGAAATGCCGAACGGCAGCGATCCGCGTGCCAGCCAATGGCGTTCCGTGCTGAACAGGCGGTGCAATGCCTGGTTGACGGGTTGGGGCGGGAGACCCGCTCCCGTTGCCTTCCGGCTGCCGCTCAGCCGGTCGCTGATGCGGGCCGCCACCGCAAGCGGGAACAGCAGCGTGTTGAAATAGGACATCCGTTCCACGCGCATGCCGCACCGGGTGGCGAGTGCATGCAGCGACCGCTTGCCATAGCGGCGCTGGTGATGCAGGAAGACGTCGTGGGAACTCCATAGCCATTGGTAGGCGGGCACGGTAATGAGTGCAGCGCCGCCGGCTTTCAGCATCCTTGCGGTGCAGTCCAGTGCCCCGGCATCGTCGGCGATGTGTTCCAGGCAATCAAGCAGGCAGACCAGGTCGAAGCTGTGTTCGGGGAATGGCATGTCGTCGGGGCACCTGCCACTGCGGATGTCGCAGGCTCCCAGGGTCTTCTCCCGCGCCAGCCGCAGGGCGGTGCCATCCATTTCCACGGCGCTGACGTTGCCGAACCGTGACAGCATCTCAAGGTTTCCGCCGGTGCCCGCGCCGATCTCCAGGATCGACGCGTCGCGCGGCAACGCCAGGCTGGAAAGGATCGTGCCGACGATTTCGCGCCGCCCCCGGAACCACCAGTGGCTGGCTTCGGTCTCGGCCATTTCAAGGTAGGCATCAGGTGACATCGGTCGCTTCCTCCGCGATGGATCGGCTAGCCCTGCACGCAGATCAACCCCAGGTCCCCCTTCTTCACCTGCAGCTTGTAATCCCGCATCAACCTGAACAGCGTCACCCGCGAAATCCCCAGCTCCGCCGCCACGTCAATCAGCCGTTCATGATGCCGCTGCAGCGCCTCGACGATCGCGGTCTGCTCGGCCGCTTCGCGGATGGCCGCGAGCGTGAGCGGGCGGTCGTCGGCGGGGGTGGCCAGCTCCAGGTCGTCGGGCTGGATCACGCCGTCTTCGCACATGGCGGCGGCGTGGCGGATGCGGTTGATCAGCTCGCGCACGTTGCCGGGCCAGTTGTGCTGCTGGATCGCGCGCAGCGCCATCGGCGAGAAGCCGCGGATGCGTGCCGGCGACTGCTTGCGCACGTTGTCCAGCACGTGTTCGGCGATCAGCAGGATGTCGCTGCCGCGTTCGCGCAGCGGTGGCTGGCGCACGCGCAGCACGCACAGCCGGTGGTAGAGGTCGCCGCGGAAGCGTTCGGCGGCGATCGCGGCTTCCAGGTCGACATGGGTGGCGGAGATGATGCGCACATCGACCTCCACCGATTCCGTGCCGCCCAGCCGCTCGATGCGGCCGGTTTCCAGGAAGCGCAGCAGGCTGGTCTGGCTTTCGATCGGCATGTCGCCGATTTCATCCAGGAACAGGGTGCCGCCCTGTGCCATCTCGATGCGGCCGGGCTTGCGCTTGGTCGCGCCGGTGAAGGCGCCGCGCTCATAGCCGAACAGCTCTGACATCAGCAGCGTGGGCGGGATCGCCGCGCAGTTGACCGCGACGAAGGGGCGCGAGGCCCGCTCCGAAGCGCGGTGGATGGCATGAGCGGCCAGTTCCTTGCCGGTGCCGGACTCGCCGGAGATCAGCACGGGTGTGTCCCAGCGCGACACCTTCTCGATACCGCGGAAGAGCGATTGCATGGCCGGGCAGCTGCCGATCATGCCGTCCGGGCGTGCGGTGCCGGGGCGGGCATGCTGCGCGCCCGGGCGCAGTTGCGCCATGCCGAGCGCGTGGCCGAGCGATTCCGCCAGGCGAGGGTGCTGGACCGGTGCGGTGTAATAGTCGACGAAGTACAGGCCCAGCAGCCGGCGCGCGGATTCGGTCAGGGACTCCTGGCCGGCGATGATGCCGATCCAGCCGATATGCGGCAGCGAGAGCCAGGGCTCGAACGATTCCAGGTCCGCATCGCTGAAGCCGCCTTGCAGGTCGAGCATCGCCGCAAGCGGCTGGTTGCCCGGGGGTAGCGCGTGGAGGTCTTGCAGGTTGGAGGCGAAGCTGATCTTCCAGCCACGCTGTGCGAGCATCCTGCAGAGCATGGCGTCGTGGTGCTGCGACAGGTACAGCAGCGGGCGGTTGGTGTACGCGCTCATAAATTTCCCCGGATCTTTTGCTTTTACAAAGCCGGTGGCCTGCTGTTGCGGGTCACTGGTTTCGTTGGCTCTAAGGCTTGCGCCTGCCGCAACATGTCAATGCCACGGCCTGGCGCTCTCCCAAAATTGCTGCCCGCGGCGCTGCGTTGCGCGGGCCGGTGGGCCCGTTTTCGCCGCCGCCGCGACCTCACCTCCCTGGCATCGGTCGCGGCGGCTGCCGCTTCGCATCGCCTGCATGGCAGGCTGTTGCTTCACCCCGTTTCTTGTCCGGATGCGCCGGCTCGGCCGATGCGTCCGCTTGTTGTCTGCGTGCCGCCCCGGTCAGCCGTGGCGTGCCGCATAGTCCAGGTACCACGGGCCGCTTTTCGTCCGCTTGCGGCCCGTGTTCCTGAACGACCTCCGCTAATCTTGTCGACGACCCCTGCACCTGGCCAGCCGATGCGGACCAGTTCCTGCCGCGTGGCCCACGCTTACAGCGCCAGTCCGAATCCCGCCCTGGGATGCGGGGTCGTCCTGAAACTGATCTTCGGCGAACGCGTGCCAGTGTGTTGCCGCTTCGGTTTCAGACGTCCCCCTGTTCCGGGCTTCTGTTCGCGCGGACATATGTGCGACGAACGTGCCAGATATGGCTAATCCTTTGATAACAAAAGGAAAAGGAAATTTTCGGCTGGCCTTGGGCAATTGCTGGCGATCAATAACGTTCCGCTTCTGATACATCTGGCGGGATTTCTATATTGCAGCGCAGCATTCGGCGAGCGGGTAATTAGGCGCATGGATCACAGTGCGTGGCAAGCGAGTGTCGACAAGCCTACTTTTCACCGGCAATGCCCATCCGAAGGAGGGAGAGCAAAATTTCAAACGGACAGGCGTCAGGGCTCGAATGCAGCACGCGAATGAAGCTGCCAGGTAGTTTCATTTCCGTTACAACGTTTTGAACTCTGTACCTCGGTAGCCACCCCGGCGTGCCGCGGTTGTCTTCAGCCTTTTGGCGCCGCGCACGCGGTTGCGGGCGCGGTTGGGTGGACGGAATCGACGCGTTGACAAGCGTTTGCACGATGCGGCGCCGGGCGGGCCCGGCCGTATCTCATCTCTTTGGATGGGGCGGGTAGATTTTTCACGGACGCTGGCACGGTGTGCGATCTGGTTGCATTGGTGAAACTCGGACCGCTCTGGCAACGCCGCGGCACCGCGTACGGCAGGCCATCGCAGGGCGTGCGGCACCCGCCAAGCCCTTGATTTCACTGGTCTAGACGAAAATGATTCGTATTGCCAACATCTGCGCCTCAAACAATTTCATGCATGAAACCGCTTGGCGGGCGTGCTGCCGTCGGCGCCAGGGTGGACGTGGCCGGCTTCCTGCCGGACCTGTTCCTCCAGCCAGGCATGGAACTGCTGGATGGCCTTCTCGCGCGGATTGCCTTCGCGCCAGGTGACCCAGTAATGGAGGCTGGACGGGATGCGGGTGGGCCCGATCTGCACCAGTTCGCCGCTGGCCAGGTAATCGTGCGCCAGCTGGGCGCGCGCAGTGGCTACGCCGAGCCCGGCGACGGCCGATTGCAGCATCAGGCCGGCATCCTGGAAGATCGGGCCGCGTTCGGGCTCGTCGCCTGGCAGGCCGGCGGCTTCGAGCCAGTCGCGCCACGGGCGCAACGCAAAGCGCAGCATCGGCATGCGCGGCACGTCGGCCAGCGTGAAGCCGGGGTAGCGCGCCAGCAGCGCCGGGCTGGCCACCGCGATCACATGGTCCTCGATCAGGTTGTGGCATTCAAAACCGGGCAGGTCGATGCGCTGGTGCCAGATGCCGACATCGACGCTGTACGGGTCGGGCGGCGTGATCTCCGCATGCAGCCGCAGGTGCAGGTCCAGCGACGGCACCTGGGCGTGCAGGCTGGGCAGGCGCCGGATCAGCCAGGCATTGGCCAGATCGGCCATCACGCTGACCTGCAGCCGTGTTACCGGCGGCGCGGCGCTGTTGCCGGCCTCGCGCAGCGCGCTTTCGATACTGTCGAGCGCGCCGCGCACCTGTTCCGCCAGCCGCGCGCCCACGCTGGTGGGGGTCATCTGGCTGCCGGTGCGCTGGAACAGCTTGGTGCCCAGGCTGGTCTCGAGCGCGCGGATATGGTGGCTGATGGCGCTGTGCGTCAGGGCCAGTTCCTCGGCCGCGCGCGAGAAGCTGCGGTGGCGCGTGGCGGCCTCGAGCGCACGCAGCGCTTGCAGCGGCGGCAGGTGGACGGGGCGTTGGGCGGGTTTGGCGGGGGATTTGGCCATGGCCGTCAAATTCTACTCACAATTGCCGCGGGTATCTTTCGTTGGCTTTGGTTTGCCGGAGGAACGACAATTCGGGCCATCATGACGACTACGACTTCAAACTTGTCTTCCGCGCCCTCGCAAGCGCGATTTGCCCCTGGTGCTGCTGCCGGCGCCCGCTGGCGCGTGCTGGCGGTATTCTCGCTGGGCTTCCTGGTGTCCTATCTGTTCCGCGGCGTCAACCTGGGCTTTGCGCCGAACCTGACGCGCGAGCTCGGGCTCAATGCCGGCGACCTGGGCCTGCTCACCAGCTTCTACTTCCTCGGCTTCGCCTGCGCCCAGTTGCCTGCGGGAATCCTGCTGGACCGCTACGGCCCGCGCCGCACCGAGGCCGTGATGCTGCTGGTGGCGGTGGCCGGTTCGATGGTGTTCGCGCTGGCGCCCGGCATGGGCGGGCTGGCCGCCGGCCGGCTGCTGATCGGGGTAGGCGTGTCGGTGTGCCTGGGCGCCACCATCCAGGCGCTGTCGATGTGGTTCCCGCTGTCGCGCATGCCCTTGCTCAACGGTGTGGTGATGGCCATCGGCGGCCTGGGCGCGGTGCTGGTCGGCGCGCCGCTGTCGTGGCTGCTGTCATTGACTGACTGGCGCACGGTCAGCATGGGGCTGACCTGCATATCGCTGGCGATGGCGGTGCTGCTGTGGTTCGGCGTGCCGGACAAGCCGCGCGCCGGCAAGGAAAGCCTGCGCGAACAACTGCGCGGCACGCGCCAGATCCTGGCCAGCGAACGTTTCTGGCGCGTGGTGCCGCTGACACTGCTCAACCAGGGCGTGTTCATGGCGGTGCAGACGCTATGGGTGGGTGCGTTCCTGCGCGACGTGCCCGGCTTCGATCCAGCCAGCAGCGCACAACTGGTCTCGGTGATCGGCTTCGCGATGATGGCCGGCTGCGTCGGCGCGGGCTGGGCCGCGCGCCACCTGGAGCGTATCGGCGTAAGCCTGTATGCCTTTGCCGGCACTGGCATGACCGCCTTTATCATGGTCCAGCTGCTGCTGATGGCGCAGGTCCCGCTGCCGCCGGTGCTGCTGTGGGTGGCTTATGGCGTGTTCGGCTCCAGCGGCATCCTGACCTATGCGGTGCTGGCGCGCAGCTTCCCGGATGCGCTGATCGGAAGGGCTACCACGGCGCTGACGCTGACCGTGTTCCTGTCGACCTTTGCCTGCCAGGTGGGTATCGGCTTCGTACTGGACCTGTGGCCCGTTATTGGTGGCCATTACCCGAAGGAGGCGCACCTGACGGCGTGGGCCGTGCTGGTGGCGCTGCAGGCGCTGGCGGCGGTGTGGTACGCGATGGGCGGGCGGCGCGCCCGCCGCGAGGCGGCTGCCGCCCGCTGAGCCGGTCGGCTAGAGAAAGACCGGACGGTCGTCCAGCTCGTTCGGGTTGTGCCCGCCGTCGGAGGGGAAGTGCGTGGCCAGCAGTGCATGGATGCTCGCCACGGTGGCCAGCACCGGCCGTACCGACAGGTCCTGTCTGAGTCCCAGCACCAGTTCGTCGCACAGCTCGCGCCAGGTGGCGGGCCCCACGCTGGCGTCGATGCCGCGGTCGGCGAGCAGCTCGACCGCATGGTCGGCCAGGTTGATATAGAGCAGCACGCCGGTATGGTCCGCGGTGTTCCAGACCTCGAGCGCGCCAAACAGGAAGCGGGCGCGCTCGCGCGGCGTGACGCCGGACCAGGCATCGCCCACCGGCAGGCTGGCTTCGATCACCACGCGGATCTCGCCGCGGTGGCTGGCTTCGCCGGCATGCACGGCTGCATGCAGCTGCTGCTGGGCTTCGGCTGGAAAGTGCTTGCGGGCTGCGCTGGCCGTGGTGGCGATATGGTGCAGGGCACGTCGGAGATTCGGCATTGTCTTCGTTCCTTGTGCTGTCACCAGTTGCCCGAGGCGCCGCCGCCGTCGAAGCCGCCGCCGCCCCCGCCACCAAAACCGCCGCCGCTGTCACCGCCCCCGCCAAATCCTCCGCCACCACCCCAGCCGCCGCGGCGGCCCCAGTCCTGCCCCATGGTGTAGCCACCCAGTCCGCCGAGGCCGCCGGCGATCATGTCGCGTCCGCGCCGGGTGGTGACGATCTGCGGCCCGCGCCGGCGCAGGATGGCACTGAGGAGGAAGAACACGATGATCGCCAGCGGCAGCAGTGCCGGCAGCCACTCGGCCAGCGCGGACGATTGCTGCGCCCTGCGCTGCGGTGCCGCCAGGCCTTCCTTGTCGATGGTGGCCTGGATCGCCGAGATCCCCGCCGCCAGCCCGCCGTAGAAGTCGTTCTGGCGGAAGTGCGGGGCCATCACGTCCTGCAGGATGCGCTTGGACATGGCATCGGTCAGAGACCCTTGCACGCCGCGCCCGACCTCCAGCCGCATCTTGCGCAGCCCGGGCGGGTTGTCCTTGGCGATCAGCACGATCACGCCGTCGTCGATGCCCTTGCGCCCGGCGCGCCAGGCGTCGGCCACGCGGATGCTGTAGGCATCGATCGGCTCTGGATCGGTGGTGGGCACCATCAGCACGAAGATCTGGCTGCCGCGCTGCTGCTCGTATTCCGCCAGCACGTTCTCGAGCGCGCCGCGCTGCTGCGGCGTCAGCGTGCCGGTCAGATCAGTCACGCGCTGGGTCAGCGGCGGCACCGCGACGAAGCCGTCTGCCGCCAGCGCCGGGCCGGCCAGCAATGCCGCCAGCCAGAGCAGGGCGGCCGCCAGCCAGGCGTGCCGCCAGGGCGAGCGCAGGGTGTGGCCCATGGAGTGGCCCGCCTCAGAATTTGACTGCGGGCGGCGTGGAGATGGCTTTCTCGTTGTCCACCGTGAACGACGGCTTGACCGGGTACTTGAAGATCATCGCCGTCAGGTTGGTCGGGAAGCTGCGCGCCAGCACGTTGTACTGCTGCACCGCCGCGATATAGCGCTGGCGGGCCACGGTGATGCGGTTCTCGGTGCCCTCGAGCTGCGATTGCAGGTCGCGGAACGAGGCGTCGGCCTTCAGTTGCGGGTAGTTCTCGGACACCGCCAGCAGGCGCGACAGCGCGCTGGACAGCTCGCCCTGGGCCTGCTGGAAGCGCTTGAAGGCTTCGGGGTCGTTCAGGGTCTCGGGCGAGACCTGGATGCTGGTGGCGGCGGCGCGCGCCTTGGTCACGGCCTCGAGGGTCTCACGCTCGTGCGTGGCGTAGCCCTTGACCGTGTTGACCAGGTTCGGGATCAGGTCGGCGCGGCGCTGGTACTGGTTGATGACTTCGCCCCAGGCTGCCTTGACCGCCTCGTCCTTGGCCTGGAAGTCGTTGTAGCCGCAGGCGGACAGCAGGCTGGCCATGACCGCCAGCAGCAGCCAGCGCAAGACCGGCATCGGCGAGCTGCCGGGCAAGGAGGGGGACGAAGAAGCGCGCATCGGAGACTCCGCGGGTTGGACGAAAACCCAAGTGTAGCGCACCGCCCTTGTCGCCAGAGGTGCAGGCGGCGCACTGGTGCGCCGCCTGCCTGGCAAGGCCTCAGCCCGCCGCGAACGCCTTGCGCGCGGCCTCGAGCGTGGCCGCCAGGATGGCGTCGTCATGCTGCGCCGAGACAAAGCCGGCCTCGAAGGCCGACGGCGCCAGGTAGACGCCGTGATCCAGCATGGCGTGGAAGAAGCGGTTGAAGCGCGCGGTGTCGCTCCTGGTCACTTCGGCGAAGCTGCCCGGCACGCCCTCGCGGAAGTAGATCCCGAACATGCCGCCGATGGCGTCCGCCGCGAACGGTACGCCCGCAGCCTTGGCGGCCTCGGCCAGGCCGTCGGCCAGCTTGCGGGTCTGGCTGGCCAGGCGGTCATAGAAGCCGGGAGCCTGGATCAGCTTGAGCGTGGCCAGGCCCGCGGCCACCGCCAGCGGGTTGCCCGACAGCGTGCCGGCCTGGTAGACGCCGCCCAGCGGCGCCAGCCTGGCCATGATGTCGCGGCGCCCGCCGAAGGCCGCCGCCGGCATGCCGCCGCCGATCACCTTGCCCAGGCAGGTCAGGTCGGGCCGGATGCCGTAGTGCGCCTGCGCGCCGCCCAGCGCCACGCGGAAGCCGGTCATGACCTCGTCCAGGATCAGCACTGCGCCGTCGCGGGTGCAAAGCTCGCGCATGGCCTTCAGGAAGGCATCGCTGGCGCGCACCAGGTTCATGTTGCCGGCCACCGGCTCGACGATCACCGCGGCGATCTCGCCGGCATGCCTGGCGAAGGCCTGTTCCAGCTGCTCGACGTTGTTGTACTCCAGCACCATGGTGTGGCGCGTCACGTCGGCCGGTACGCCGGCCGACGACGGCGCGTTCTGGGTGGTGTCGGCAAAGGTCAGCAGGCCGGAGCCGGCCTTGACCAGCAGGCTGTCGGCGTGGCCGTGGTAGCAGCCTTCGAACTTGATGATCAGGTCGCGCCCGGTGAAGCCGCGCGCCAGCCGCAGTGCGCTCATGGTGGCTTCGGTGCCGGAGGAGACCAGCCGCACCTGCTCGATCGACGGCACCAGCTTGCAGATTTCCTCGGCCATGGTGATCTCGGCCTCGGTCGGGGCGCCGAACGAGAAGCTGTGCGCGGCGGTTTCCTGTACCGCACGCACCACTTCGGGGTGGGCGTGGCCCACGATCATCGGGCCCCAGGAGCCGATGTAGTCGATATAGCGCTGCCCGTCGGCGTCCCACATATAGGCGCCTTCGGCACGCGTGATGAAGCGCGGCGTGCCGCCCACCGAGCGGAAGGCGCGCACGGGCGAGTTGACGCCCCCGGGAATAGTCTGCTGGGCGCGGTCGAAGAGCTGCTGATTACGGGACATGGCGTTGAGGTGAGGACAAGGACTGCAGGGATCGTGTGCGGCGGCCCGGGACTTATCGTTGACATGCGGCAAAAACAGCGGAAATTCGCTGCAATTGCCGGCCAATCAGGCGCTAACAGGGCGCTAACATGCGCGAACACGGCGGATCTGGCACGATTCTGGCGGCCGCCGGCTGGCGCCGGCGGCACGGTTTCGGTACCATCTGCGCTGGATTTTAATGGAGAGTGGCCAGAGCCTGTTATGGAATACAAGACTTGGATGTGCCTGATCTGCGGCTGGATCTACGATGAAGCCGCAGGCGCGCCGGAAGACGGCATCGCCCCCGGAACCCGGTGGGAAGACGTGCCGATCAACTGGACCTGCCCGGAATGCGGTGCGCGCAAGGAAGATTTCGAGATGGTCGCCATCTGAGGCGACGTCCCCAGAACAACAATAACCGGGCGCGCGTCGCGCCGATGCGACAAAACGCTGGCTGGCCGCGGCCGGCCCCGATTGACGGCCCCCCGGCGTCTTGTCACACTCTGTTGCAAAATGACTGCCCGTCCCTCTGCCGCTGGTGGGGAGGACGGTAGGCAGGTGCGGGTTCCACGCACCGCCACTGCCGGGCACAGCCCGGCCTTGGAAGGGAAACAAGAATTGTCGGGGGTCCGTCGGGGCGCGCATGGGTCGCGCTGCTCCGCGCGGGTGTTCTCTAGTGCTTGCCGGCGCTCCGCAAGGGGCAGCTGGTCGCGGGAACAACAATGCGGGTCGCTCAAACAGAAGAAAACCAGCGGGTCAATACCGCCGGCGCCCAGGGTCTGGCGCCTGGCGTTTCCATTCCGGACACCACGGCGCAGCCGCGCCGCAAGGTGCTGGTCATCGATGATTCCAGCACCATCCGCCGCACCGCGGAGATCTTCCTGTCGCAGGCGGGATACCAGGTGGTGCTGGCCGAAGACGGCTTCGAGGCGCTCGCCAAGGTGGGCGAGCTGCACCCGGACCTGGTCTTTTGCGACATCCTGATGCCCCGCCTGGACGGGTACCAGACCTGCTCCCTGATCAAGAAGAGTCCGCGCTTTCACGCCATCCCCGTGATCATGCTGTCCTCGCGCGACGGCGTGTTCGACCGCTCGCGCGGCCGCCTGGTCGGCGCGCACGACCATCTTGCCAAGCCTTTTACCCGCGAAGCGCTGCTGCACGCCGTGCAGGCCTGCCTGCCATGCCAGGCCGCGGGCCACGTGCTGCCTGCCTGACGCGCATGCACGCGACGCCATGTACGAATCGAAGGAAAACCTCATGACTGCCATCAACAAGATCCTGATCGTCGACGACTCCCCCACCGAAGCCCTGTTCATGTCCGACCTGCTCGGCAAGCGCGGCTTCAAGGTCTCGGTTGCCAGCAACAGCGACCAGGCCTTCGCGCGCCTGCAGGCCGAGAGCTTCGACCTGATCCTGATGGACGTGGTGATGCCTGGCCAGAACGGCTACCAGGCCACCCGCGCGATCAAGCGCGACGACCGCTTCAAGGACATCCCGGTGATCATGTGCACCAGCAAGGGCCTGGACACCGACCGCATCTGGGGCATGCGCCAGGGCGCGTCGGACTACATCGTCAAGCCCGTCGACGGCGAAGAGCTGCTGGGCAAGATTGCCGCGCTGGCGCACTGAGCTGCCAGCGCAGGCCGTACGGGAAGCCACTGCCACCTGTTCCGGGGACCGCCAGATGAACGCGCCACGCCAAGACCTCCGCGCCCGCCAGACTCGCCTGCAGGACTACCAGGCCATGCTGGCCCGGCGCCTGCGCGAGGCGCGCAGCCTGCCCGCGGCCGACAGCTACCTGGCGCTGCAGGTGGGCGCGCGCAACTGGCTGCTGCCGCTGGCCGATACCGGCGAAGTGCTCGACATGCGCCCGCCCAGCCCGGTGCCGCTGACGCAGCCGTGGTACAGCGGCCTGGTCAATGCGCGCGGCAGCCTGCTGGGCGTGATTGATTTCAGCCTGTTCTGCGGCGGCGCGCCAACGCCACTGCAGCCCGGCAGCAAGATCGTGGTGCTGTCGCGCCAGGTGGAGCGCGCCTGCGCGATCCTGGCCACGCGCGTGGCGGGTTTGCGCCATGCCGCCGACCTGAGCCTGCCGCACGGCGATGCGGCGGCGCCGCCGGCCGGCACGCCGGCATGGGAAGGGCAACGCTTTGCCGACCGCGACGGGCGTGACTGGCAGGTGCTGGACGTGCGCGCGCTGCTGGACGCGCCGGCCTTCCTGCAGGTGGGACGGGTTACGGCCTGAGGCCTGAGGCCCGCCACCGCGCCGCCAATAACAAGAAACAAGAATGACGCGCAGGCCACTGCCTGCCGCACCCGGCACGAGCCGCCGGGCATGACAACGATTAAATGGAAGAGGGTGCCATGGGTTTCAAGAAATTCAGCCTGGGCCGGCGCACGCCGGCAGCCGAAGCAGCCACCGGCCTGGCGGGCGGGCCCGGCATGGCCTATGCCGGCGGCCCGGAACCCGCACCGGCACCCCCATCCGCCGACGGCCTGGGCGCCACGCCAATGGAGCATGTCACGCGCTGGCTTGGGCGCATGCCGTTCTCGTCGCAGCAGCGGCTGCTGACGGTGGGCGTGGTGGTGTCGCTGGTGGCGCTGCTGGGCTCGGTGTACCTGGACAACCGCATCGCCAACAACGCCGCCGCGCAGATCGAGATCGCCGGCGACATGCTGATGCACTCGCAGCGCCTGGGCAAGGCGGTGCCGGTGGCGCTGCTGGGCAATGCGCAGGCCTTCACGCAGCTGCGCCAGTCGAAAGACGCGCTGGCGGGCGACCTGAAGGCGCTGCAGGAAGGCAGCGACGAGAAGCGCGTGCGCGCCACCACCGGCGCGGCCGGACCGCTGCTCGAGACCGCGATGCAATCGTGGAAGCGCTCCGAGAAAAGCGCCGCCGACGTGCTGGCGCAGCAGCCGGTGCTGAACACCATTGGCCAGACGCTGCAGATCTTCAATGCTTCCAACCCCGAGCTGCTGGAATCCGCCGAACAGGTCGCGGCAATCAAGCTGCAGTCCGGCGCCAACGCGCGCGAGGTGGCGGCGTCGGCGCAGCTGGTGATGCTGACGCAGCGCCTGGGCAAGAACCTGAACGAGTTCCTGGCCGGCGAAGGCGTCAACCCCGAAACCGCGTTCCTGCTGGGCAAGGACACCAACACCTTCCGCGAATCGCTGGACGGCCTGCTCAACGGCAGCGAGGCGCTGCGCCTGTCGGCGGCCGCCGACGAAGAAACGCGCGGCTACCTGAAGCAGCTGTCGCAGCGCTTTGAAGCGGTGCAGAAAACCACGCAGACCATCCTGCAGAACCTGCCCGGCCTGATTGCCGCCAAGCGCGCGCAGCAGCAGATCTTCAACGACAACGAGGCGCTGCGCGGCGAACTCTCGGCGCTGCAGCGCGCCTACGCGCAATCGGCGCGCGTGCGCCCGGTGACGCTGGGCGCGACCGTGGTGTCGGCGGCCATGACGCTGCTGTGCCTGGTAGGCCTGGCGGCGCTGTACCTGCGCGACTCACGCGTGCGCGCGCTGGAAGCCGAGGCGCGCGAGCGCGAGGCCGAGTCCCGCCGGCTGGACGAAAAGCGCAACAACGACAATACCCAGAAGGCGATTCTGCAGCTGATGAACGAACTGCAGGACATCGCCGACGGCGACCTGACGCGCCAGGCCACGGTGACCGAGGACATCACCGGCGCCATTGCCGACTCGGTCAATTACACCGTGGAAGAACTGCGCGAGCTGGTCGGCCGGGTGCAGCAGACCGCCGGCGAGGTGACGCAGGCCTCGGGGCAGGTGCAGTCCACCTCGACCCAGCTGGTGTCGACCACCGAAGAGCAGTCGCGCCAGATCCGCCAGACCGGCGAATCGGTGGTGGAGATGGCCGACCGCATCACGCAGGTGTCGCGCGGCGCGGCCGAGTCCGCCAACGTGGCGCGTGCCTCGCTGTCTGCCGCGGAGCAGGGCCAGCAGGCGGTGCAGAACGCCATCACCGGCATGAACGACATCCGCGAGCAGATCCAGGAAACCTCCAAGCGCATCAAGCGCCTGGGCGAGTCGTCGCAGGAGATCGGTGAAATCGTCGAGCTGATCTCGGACATTACCGAGCAGACCAACGTGCTGGCACTGAACGCCGCCATTCAGGCCGCGTCCGCGGGCGAGGCCGGGCGCGGCTTTTCGGTGGTGGCCGAAGAAGTGCAGCGGCTGGCCGAACGCTCCGGCGAGGCCACCAAGCAGATCGGCGCGCTGATCCGCACCATCCAGACCGATACCCAGGACGCGGTGCACGCCATGGAGCGCAGCACGCAGGGCGTGGTCGAAGGGGCGCGGCTGTCGGACAACGCCGGCGCCGCACTGGTCGAGATCGGGCGCGTGTCGCGCCAGCTGGCCGAGCTGATCGAGCAGATCTCGCAGTCCACCTCGCACGAGGCCGACCTGGCCACCACCGTGGCCCGCCATATCGAACGCATCCTGCAGGTCACCGAGCAGACCACCACCGGCACGCGCCAGACTGCGCAGTCGGTGCGCCAGCTGACGCTGCTGACCGAAGAGCTGCGCAACTCCGTGTCGCGATTCAAGATCGCCTGAGTGGCCGGATGACGCCCGCGACCGCTTCCGCGCACCGCGGCCCGACCGGGCTTAGCGGCCACGCGCTCCATGCCAACTCCGCGCCTGCCGCCTGTTGCGGCAGGTTGCCCGCGGCCGCCCATCGGGCGCCGCACTGGAAGCCGTCATGTCCCTGAATTTCCCTGTCCCGCGCGATGGCGCCGCAGCCGGCGCACCGGCTGAAGCCAGCGCCGTGCCCGAGCCGGCTCCGACGCCGCCGTCCGCCAGCGCGCCAGCTGTTCCCGACCCAGGCGCCCCCGCGCGCGACCTGTCCGGGCTGGCGTGGCTTGCGCCCAGCCTGCGCAGCGCGCTCGAAGACGCCGCCGCCGAGCTTGGCCACTATGTCGACGAGGTCCGCCAGGCGCCCGAAGCGCTGGGCGCGCGCGACACCACCTCGCTGCGGCTGGCCGGCCAGCACCTGCACCAGGCCGCCGGCGCGGTGCATATCGTCGGGCTGCACGGCACCGATCCGTATTGCCAGGCCCTGCGCCGCCTGCTCGAAGCCATCGACGCCGGCACCATTGCCGCCGGCCCCGAGGCGCTGGCGGTATTCCGCGCCGGCGTGCAGGCATTGGCCGAGTATGTCGACGACCTGATGGCCGGTGACGATGAAGCGCCGCTGCGCCTGTTCCAGCCCTACGCGGGCGTGCTGGCGCACCTGGGCGAAGAGCGCGTGCATCCGGCCGACCTGTGGCTCGATGAGCTGCAGATGCTGCCCGGCATGCTGCTGCCGGCGAAGGGCCCGGCGCCGGTCATGCGTGCGCGCCAGCAGTTTGAATCGGCCTTGCTCAAGGCATTGCGCCTGCCTGCGCCGTGCACCGACGCGGCGCTGCTGCGCGAAGCCTGGCTGCCGCTGTGCGCTGCGCTGGACGAGGTGCGCGCCAATGAGCAGGAGGCGCGCCGCGCGGCGGATCATCCGGATCGCGGGGTCTGGCATGTGCTGGGGCTGGTGTTCCGCGCGCTGGGGCTTGGCCTGTTGCCTTCCGACCTGCTGGCCAAGCGCTTTGCCGGCCGCGCCAACCTGCTGCTGCGCCAGTACCTGCAGGGCCATGTGCGCGTGCCGCAGGCGCTGCTCAACGACGCGGTGTTCCTGCTGGTCTGCACCGGCCTGGCCCGCGACGGGGCCGGTGACGACGATGGCGTGGCTGAGCCGCGTGCCGCGTTGCGTGCCGATATTGCGCGCACGCTCGCGGCATTCCGCCTCGACCCCGCGCACGCGCTTGCCAATGCGGACTTCCGCCAGCGCTATTACGGCTGGCTCGACCCGATCGACACGCGCAACCTGCAGCACGCCGCCGCTGGGCTCGAGCACGCCGCCGCGGGCGAGCCGGCCGGCTGGGAAACCGCGCTGGCCGCGCTGGCCGAAGCCGCGCAGCCGCTCGGGCAGCCGGCGCTGCAGCGCTGCCTGGCGCAGGCGGCCATGCACGGCGGGCAGCACCACCGCGGCGAGGCGCTGGGCGCCGCCGGCATCGCGTTGTTCCTGGCGCGCGCGCTGGCGCTGCCGTGGCGCGTGCACGGGCAATCCGCCCATCCGGCGGCGGCGCGTTTTGCCGCGCAGTGCGAGGCGCTGGCGACATGCCTGGCCGATCCCGCCGCGAGCGCGCCCGCGTGGCTTGCGGGCATGGTCGACGAGGCGCGCGCCCAGGCGCTGCGCAGCGAGGCCGTGACGCAGCTGCGGGCGCAGCTGGACAGCGGTGAATCGTGGCTGGACAGCTTCGACCGCAACGCGGCCCGCGCCGAAGGCGCAGGCCACCTGCGCGATGCCTGCCAGGCCTTCGCCGCGCTTGGCGCCACGCTGGCGCAATTGCAGTCGTCCGCCGCGCTGCCTGCAGCGCTGGTGGACGATGCCGCGCAGGCCGCCGCCGCGGTGCAGTCCGTCAATGCGCGGCTGGCCGTTTCGGGCGAACTCGCTGATGCCAGTGCGCGCGCCGCGCTGCTGGGCGAGGTCGCAGCCGAGCTGGGCGCGGTCCATGCCTTTGCCGATGCGCTGGAATTCGGCCGCGTGCGTCGGGCCGATACGCTTGCCGAGGCCGGCGAGCCCGATGCGCCGCGCGCTGCGCAGCATCCGCTGGCCGCCGCGCGCGCCGCCGCGGCCGAGGCGATCCAGGCTGGCCCCGTTCCCGATGCGCCGCCAGTGCAGCGCCTGCGTGCCGCGCTGCAGGCGCTGGCCGACCAGGCCACCATCGACGACGATGCCGCGCTGCGCCGCCAGGCCGCCGAAGCCACCATGCAATGCAATGCCTGGCTGGCCGGCAGCGATGATGCGGCCGGCAGGCTGGCACTGGCACTGGCCGAGCCGGCACGGGCTGCGGCACCCGCAGCCGCGCCGCCCGCGGCGCAAGGCCTGCCGGCTGACGGCGACAAGTCGGCGCTGGACGCCGAACTGCTCGACATCTTCCTGAACGAAGCCGACGAGGTCCTGGGCGGCATCGCCGGCGACCTCGGCTCGGGCGTTGAGGCGCTGCATGATGCCGATACCCTCAGCCGCGTGCGGCGCGCCTTCCACACGCTCAAGGGCTCCAGCCGCATGGTCGGCCTGCATCGCTATGGCGAAGCGGCGTGGGCGGTCGAGCAGGTCATGAACCTGTGGATTGCCGAAGCGCGCGAGCCGGTGCCCGCGCTGCTGGCGCTGCTGCGCCGCGCCCATGCCGAGCTGTCGGCATGGGCGGCACAGCTGCATCGCGATGCGGCAACCTGGCACGACATCGCGCCGCTGGTGGCAGCCGCCGAAGCGGTGCGCGACCCAGGCGCCGCGCAGGCCGCGGATGAACTGCCAGTACTGCCCGGCGCGGCTGCGGAAGCGCCGCCCGGGCCGGCCGTCGACGCCGCCGGTCACACCGGCGCCGATGCGGTCGGGCACGGCGAAGACAATGTGATCCCGTTCCGCCTGTCCGGCGGCCTGTCGGGCGAGGACGACCACTACAAGGTGATCGGGCCGGTGCGCATCGGCCTGGCGCTCTACAACGTCTACCTGCAGGAGGCCGATGACCTGCTGCGCCAGTTCGCCACCGACATCTCCGAATGGCGGCATGAAGGCCATCCGTGCCCGAGCGAGCTGGGGCTGCGCGTTGCCCACACGCTCCAGGGCAGTGCGTCCACCGTCGGCCTGGAACCCGTGCGTGAGATCGCCGAGGCGCTGGAGGCCCTGCTGCTGCAGCTGGGCTCGCACCCGGTGGCGATGCACCCGGGCGATTTCCGCCTGCTGGAGCAGGCGGTCGAGCGCCTGCGCGGCATGCTGCACCAGTTTGCCGCGGGCGTCTGGCCGGATGCCGATGCCGGCCTGCGCCGCAGCCTGGTTGAGTTTGGCGAGCGCGCGCTGCTGCGTCCGCGCGTGGCGGTGCCCGCGCCGCAGGCGCCGGCCGAGCCGGACGGTTCGGTGGCGCAGCTGCTGGGCCAGTTGCCGCCCGCGCAGGAAGACCAGCCGGAGCCGCCGGCAGTGCCGCATGACGCGGTGGTTATCGCGCTGCCGACCCCGCACCGGGCGCCCGCTGCGCCGGTAGCGGACGAGGGCGCCGCGCCGGATCCCGCGCTGGTCCAGATCTTCCTGGAAGAGGCACAAGGCACGCTGCCCGAGCTGGGCAAGCTGCTGCGCGGCTGGGAAGCCGCCCCGGAAGACTCGCGCCACGGCGGCCTGGTGCTGCGCGCGCTGCATACGCTCAAGGGCAGTGCGCGCATGGCGGGTGCCATGGCGCTGGGCCAGGCCGCGCATGAAATGGAGACGCTGCTCGACGCCAGCCTGCGCGGGCAGGGGCAGCAGGCCGTCGGGCCAAAGCTGTTCGAGCGGCTCTATGCCTGGTACGACCGCATCCTGGCGCATGTCGAGGCGCTGCCGACTGGCCGCCTGCTGCCCGCGGACGATCCGGACGTGGTCAACGGCCTGGCCGAGGTGCCCGAGCAAGGGCAGGCCGATGCGCCGCTGCCGCAGGCGGATACCGTCGTCGAGGCGGTGCCCGCCGCCAGCCTGCCCGCCATGCCGGGGCCGGCAGACGTGATGGTGGCGATGCCGCCGGCCGTGCCCGCCGAGCCGCAACGCGCGCTGGTGCGCGTGCAGGCGCGCGCGCTCGACACGCTGATCAACGAAGCCGGCGAAGTCGGCGCCACGCGCGCGCGCCTGGACAGCGAACTGGAGGCGATGCGCGCCTACCTGGGCGAACTGAACGACAACGTCGCGCGCCTGCGCGGGCACTTGCGTGAAATCGAGATCCAGGCCGAATCGCAGATGGCGTCGCGCATTGCCGACGCGCAGCACAAGCAGGAATTCGACCCGCTTGAGTTCGACCGCTTCACGCGCTTCCAGGAGCTGACGCGGATGATGGCCGAGTCGGTCAACGACGTGGCCACCGTCGAGCAGAACCTGCAGCGCGGCTTTGACCGCGCCGCCGGCGACCTGGCGGCGCAGGCGCGCCTGACGCGCGGCTTGCAGCGCGGGCTGATGCAGGCGCGCATGGTGCAGTTCGACGCGCTGGCCGAGCGCCTCTACCGCGTGGCACGCCAGGCCGCGGCCGAGACCAGCAAGGAAGTGCGCCTGCTGATCAAGGGCGGCACCGTGGAAATCGACCGCTCCGTGCTGGACCGCATGGCCGGCCCGATCGAGCACCTGATCCGCAACGCGGTGGTGCACGGCATCGAGGCCGCCGCGCCGCGCCGCGCCGCGGGCAAGGCCGCCACTGGTGCGCTGACGCTGGAGGTGCAGCAGGAAGGCAACGAGGTGGTGCTGCATTTCGTCGATGACGGCGGCGGGCTGGACCTGGAGCGCATCCGCGCGCGCGCGGTCGAGCGCCGCCTGCTGGCGCCGGACGACGACGCCAGCGAAGCGCGCCTGACCGAGCTGATCTTTGCGCCGGGCTTCTCCACCGCCGACGCGGTGTCGGAGCTGGCCGGCCGCGGCGTGGGCATGGACGTGGTGCGCGCCGAGACCGTGGCGCTGGGCGGACGCATCACGCTGGAGTCTAAGCCCGGGCAGGGCACCACCTTCACGGTGCACCTGCCGCTGACCACGGCGATCACGCAGGTGCTGGTGATCTCGCTGGGCGCGCGGCGCTATGCCGTTCCCAGCGGCATGATCGACCAGGTCCAGCAGCTGCGCGCCCCGGCACTGCTGGATGCCTACAACCAGGGCCGCCTCACTGTGGCCGGCGCCGAGGTGCCGTTCTTCTACTTCGGCGCGCTGCTGGAGGAAGGCAACGCGGTCGCGGCCGGGCGCAAGTATTCGCCGGTGGTGCTGGTGCGCAGCGGCGCCGAGCGCGTGGCGGTGCATGTTGACGATGTGGTCGGCAACCGCGAAGTGGTGGTCAAGCATATCGGCCCGCACCTGGCACGCCTGGAAGGCATTGCCGGCGCGACCACGCTGGGCGATGGCGAGATCGTGCTGATCTACAACCCGGTGGTGCTGGCGCAGCGCTTGGTGCGCGAACGCGGCCAGCCGGTGCCGCAGGCCTTGCCGCAGACGCCTGCCGTGCAGGCGCGGATGGGCGCGGTTGCGGAACTGGCGAGCGACGGCACCACCGAGCCGGTGCGCGGCCTGGCGGTGCAGCCGACCGTGATGGTGGTGGATGACTCGCTGACCGTGCGCAAGGCCACCCAGCGCCTGCTGAGCCGCGCCGGCTACCAGGTGGTGCTGGCGCGCGACGGTGTGGATGCGCTCAAGCAACTGCAGGATGTCATGCCGGACGCGATGCTGGTCGACATCGAGATGCCGCACATGGACGGCTTCGACCTGACCCGCAACGTGCGCTCCGAAGCGCGCACCGCGCATATGCCGCTGGTGATGATCACCTCGCGCACGGCCGACAAGCACCGCCGCTATGCCGAGGAGATCGGCGTCAACGTGTACCTGGGCAAGCCTTACAACGAGGATGAGCTGCTGGGCACGCTGCATCGGTTGCTGGGTGAGCGGGCGGCCGGTACGGCGGGGTCGGTGGGGCAGATGCTGGGGGATGGCCAGGCGGACTGACGGTTTGCTCCCTCTCCCGCTTGCGGGAGAGGGAGCACCCAATCGGTAAGCGGATGCTGTGCGGAAGCCTGCCAATGACTTTCAAGACAAAAAGGCTCGACATCGCAAGATGCCGAGCCTTTTTTCCTCCTCCATGGGCGCGCCGCACGGCGCGCCGTTCCAGCTGACTCCAGCTGACTACCAGCGCATCTGCGCGTTCTTGCCGCCGGTGCTGACCGTGGCAGTCTTGGTCCGGCCCTGGTAAGTCGCCCGCACGTTGTACGTGCCCGACGGCGCCTTCACCAGGCAGCGCGGACCGTCGGCGACAAAGCTGGCGACTTCCTTGCCGCCGCGCATCAGCTTGACGTCCACGTCGGACAGGTACTCGCCGCGCGCGCCCTGCGTGAACAGCAGGCTCATGTTGTACTTGCGCGCCTCCGATTGCAACGCGACCTGCTCGTCTTCGGCGACACCGCCGCAGATATAGGCGACCGAGCCGGCCGTACGCTGGACCATCGCATCACGCGGCGGCGGCGGGGGCGGAGTGGTCAGCGGCGGGCGTGGCTGCGCGGGCGCTGCCATCGGCGCTGGCGCCGGCGCGGCTGGTGGCGTGCCGGTGGGCGCGGGTGCCGGGGATGCCGTCGGCGGCGGTGCTGCCGTGGCAGGCGCAGCTATGCCCGGCGCGGGTTGTGTGGCAGGGGGCATGGTGTCGGCCGGCGGCGCGGCCGGCATCGTGGCACCCGGGGTCGGCGCCATGGTGCCGGCCGGAGCAGCGGGTGCCGGGGCGGCAGGCGCAGGGTTGGCCTCCACCACCGGCGCCTGCGCATGGCTGGCCGCTGGCACCAGGGCGAGCAGTGCGACCACGCCGGCGCTGAGCGCGATCACCAGGCGCTTGACGCGCGAGCGGCGTGCCAGGCGCGCTTCGACAAGTTCCAGCGAACGGGTAGGGGCAAACGGGGGCAGGTGCAGCATCGTGGCCTCCTTGGGCGAGCTTCGGAATCAGATGCCCCGGAGGACCCCGTGGGATCACTCCGGGTCTCTCTTTTCCATCCTAGGGCCCAAGGGTGGGCGACACTGCCGGGCTTGGTCCTACATCCGCGTCAGCCGACGGCGCATTGTGGCCCGCAGGCGGCGTGTGAGCGACTTCGCAGGTGCAGGAAGAAAAACGGCCCCGCCCGCAAAGGGAAGGGCCGTTGACGGCGTCTGATCCTGGCGGACGGGCTATTTCCGGCTCACCAGCCGCTTGGGCACCGAAAGCGTCAGCGCCGCGCCCACCACCAGGCAGGCGGTCAGCAGGTACATGCCCGAATCGGTGCTGTGGGTCAGGTCCTTGAGCCAGCCCACCGCATAGGGGCTGAGGAAGCCCGCAAGGTTGCCCAGCGAGTTGATCAGCGCGATGCCCGCGGCCGCGCCAGTGCCGGCCAGGAAGGAAGTCGGCAGGCTCCAGAACAGCGGCAGCGTGGTCAGGATGCCGATGGTGGCCAGCGTCAGCGCCACCATTGCCAGCGTGGTGTCGCTATGCCATTGCACCGACAGCAGCAGGCCCAGCGAACCGGCCAGCGCGGGCAGCGCGATATGCCAGCGGCGCTCGCCGCTGCGGTCTGCGCTGTAGGCCACCAGCACCATGCCGACCACTGCGCAGCCATAGGGGATGGCGGTCAGCAGGCCGATATCGAGCGCGCCCCTGACGCCGGTCTGCTTGATGATGGTCGGCAGCCAGAAGCTGACGCCGTACAGGCCCATCACGAAGCAGAAGTAGATCGCGCTCATCAGCCAGACGCGCGGGCTGGACATCACGGTGCGGATCGGCGGGTCTTCCTTGTGCGCATCCTCGCTGGCGATATTGCGCTCCAGCAGCGCCTTCTCTTCCGGCGACAGCCACTTGGCGTGGGCGATGCGGTCGTCCAGGTAGGCCAGCACCCACAGCCCCACCAGGATCGACGGAATGCCCTCGAGCAGGAACATCCACTGCCAGCCGGACCAGCCGTTTTGGCCGTGGAAGGACTGCATGATCCAGCCCGACAGCGGCCCGCCGATCACGCCTGCCAGCGCGACCGCGGTCATGAAGTAGGTGGTGGTGCGCCCGCGCCGGTTGGCCGGGTACCAGTAGGTCAGGTACAGGATGATGCCGGGGAAGAAGCCGGCCTCGGCAATGCCCAGCAGGAAGCGCAGCACGTAGAACATGGTCGGCGTGGTGACGAACATCATCGCCGCCGAGATCGCGCCCCAGGTGATCATGATGCGCGCGATCCAGATGCGCGCGCCCACCTTGTGCAGGATCACGTTGCTGGGCACTTCGAACAGGAAGTAGCCGATAAAGAAGATGCCGGCGCCCAAGCCATAGATGGTCTCGCTGAACTGCAGGTCGTTGAGCATCTGCAGCTTGGCAAAGCCCACGTTGACGCGGTCCAGGTAGGCCACCACGTAGCACAGCAAGAGGAAGGGCACCAGGCGCCAGCTGACCTTGCGGTAGGTGGCGTCTTCAAAGGCGGCGTCGCTGATGCCGGGGTTTACTGCGGTTGTTGTCATGCTGTCTCCTGAGGATATGGCGCTTCTGTATGATGCGTTTACAGCTACGACTAACGGGGAAGGCAGGTGGCCGGCACCGGCTCAGACGCAGCGGCCGCCGTCCACTTCGATGCAGGTGCCGGTGATAAAGGCAGCTTCGTCCGAGGCCAGGTACAGGCAGGCGTTGGCCACGTCCTGCGGGGTCGACATGCGGCCCATCGGGATGGTGGCAAGGAATCTGGCGCGGTTCTCGGGCGTATCGGGCATGCCCATGAATTCTTCGAGCAGGGCGGTGGCGCCGATCACGGGGTTGACGCAGTTGACGCGGATATTGTCCTTGCCGAGTTCCGCGGCCATGGCCTTGCTGGCGGTGATCACCGCGCCCTTGCTGCCGTTGTACCAGACCAGGCCCGGGCGCGGCCGGATGCCGGCGGTGGAGGCAATATTGACGAACACGCCGCCGCCGCGCTGGCGGAAATGCGGGATAAAGGTGCGCGCCGACCAGTAGATGCTCTTGACGTTGACGGCGTAGACGCGGTCGAACTCCTCTTCGGTGACTTCGAGGATGGGCTTGTTGCGATGGGTCGTGCCGGCGTTGTTGACCACGATATGGACGTCGCCGAAGGTGGCCAGCGCGGCTTCGCGCATGGCCTCGGTGCCGGCTTCGCGCGAAACGTCGGCGCGCACCGCGCGGGCCCGGCCGCCGGCGTCGCGGATCGCGGCGGCGACGCGTTCGGCGGCTTCCTCGCGCAGGTCGGCGACCACCACGTTGGCGCCTTCGCGCGCAAAGGTGTGGGCAATGCCTTCGCCGAACCCGGAACCGCCGCCGGTGATGATCGCTACCTTGTTGGCCAGTCTCATGGCTTGTCTCCTGGTGTCGTGGTTATGTTCTGGTGTTCCGTGCTGCGGGGTACTCAATGCCTAGTGCGAGAACGGCCCCCGCCCGCGCAGGGCATTGGCAACCATCATCAGTGCCAGCAGGAAGGGCAGTGCCACATACAGGCACCAGTGCACGCGGTCGCCGACGACGTCGCCCCACTTGCGCTTGAAGACCTGCAGCCGCGGCATGCCGGAAGGATTGGTGGCGCGCTTGTTCCGGACATGCCATGCCATCCAGAAAAAGAAGATGGCAAAGGCGACGGACAGGAAATTGATGTTACCCATGTTGGATGGCGATGGTTTTCAGGGTGGTGAATCCGTACAGGGCCTCGAAGCCCTTCTCGCGGCCGTAGCCAGACTGGCCGGTGCCGCCGAAGGGCAGTTCAACGCCGCCGCCGGCACCGTAGTTGTTGATAAAGACCTGGCCCGCGCGCAGCTTGTGCGCCAGGCGCAGCTGGCGCCCGCCGTCGCGGGTCCAGACGCCGGCCACGAGCCCGTAGGGCGTGCCGTTGGCCAGTGCGATGGCTTCGGCCTCGGTGTCGAACGGCATCGCCGCCAGCAGCGGGCCGAACACTTCTTCCTGCGCCAGCCGGTGCGCCGGCGGCACGTCGCGGAACAGCATCGGCACCTGGTAGTAGCCGGCCTCGGGCGCGTCGGCCACGATCTGGCCTTGCGCCATCACGGCCACGCCGGCGTGCTGCGCATCCGAGACAAAGTCCCACACGCGCTGCTGCTGCTTGCGGCTGATCAGTGGCCCGCATTCCAGGTCCAGCTCGGACGGGCCTACGCGCAGCGACTCGAACACCGACGCCAGCCGGTCGAGCAGCGCGTCATAGACCGGCCGCTCCACCAGCAGGCGGCTGCCGGCCGAGCAGGTCTGGCCGGCATTCTGCACGATGCCGTTGACCACCACCGGCACCAGCGTATCCAGGTCGGCATCGGCAAAGACGATCTGCGGCGACTTGCCGCCCAGCTCCAGCGTGACCGGCACGTGGTTCTCGGCGGCCAGCTGGGCCACCTGCTTGCCGGTCTGGGGCGAGCCGGTGAACGAGATATGGTTGATGCCCGGGTGGCGCGCCAGCGCGGCGCCGGCTTCATGGCCGTAGCCGGTGATGATATTGAGCGCGCCTTCGGGCAGGCCGGCATCGGCGGCGATCTCGGCCACGCGCAGCAGCGACAGGCAGGCGTCCTCGGCCGGCTTGACCACGCAGGCATTGCCGGTGGCCAGCGCCGCGCCCACGCTGCGCCCGAAGATCTGCAGCGGGTAGTTCCACGGGATGATGTGGCCGGTCACGCCGTGCGGCTCGCGCACGGTCAGCACGGTGTAGCCGGGGTTGTAGGGGATGGTCTGGCCGTGCAGCTTGTCCACCGCGCCGGCGTAGAACTCGAAATAGCGGGCCACGGCGCGGGCATCGGCGCGCGCCTGGCGCAGCGGCTTGCCGGTGTCGCGGGCCTCGAGCGCGGCCAGTTCGTCCTCGTGCGCGATCAGCGCCACGGCGACGCGGTTGAGCAGGCGCACCCGCTCCGCTGGCGCCATCTGGCCCCAGGCGCCTTCGGCGGCCTGGCGGGCCGCATGGACGGCGACGTTGATATCGGTGGCGTTGCCGCGTGCGATCTCGGCGAACGGCTCGCCGTTGGACGGATCGAAGACCTTGATGCGCAGGCCGTTGTCGGGCGCGATCAGGCGGTTGGCGACGAAGTGCTGGGCGTGCATGGGTGGCTCCGGGGCAGCGGGTGCAACAGGGGGCAGCACGGCGGCTGCGCTTTTCAGTGACGGCTGAAGAATGCGCCATTATCGCCGACACTGGCCAGCGTGCAATGCGCCGTGCCTGGCCCAGCTGTCAGCCTGCGGTCAGGCATGAGCCGCTATAATGCCCGCCATCCAACAACACCGCGCAGGCATCTGGAGAACCGCATGAGCTTCAACCTCGTAACCCCGGGCAAGGACATCCCCAACGATTTCAACGTCATCATCGAGATCTCGGCCCAGAGCGATCCGGTGAAGTACGAGGCAGACAAGGAAACCGGCCTGCTGTTCGTCGACCGCTTTATCGGCACCGGCATGCGCTATCCGGCCAACTATGGCTACATCCCGCAGACGCTGTCGGGCGACGGCGACCCGGTGGATGTGCTGGTGCTGTCGCCGTTCCCGATCCTGGCCGGCGCCGTGGTGCGCTGCCGTGCACTCGGGATGCTGAAGATGACCGACGAGTCGGGCGTGGACGCCAAGCTGGTCGCCGTGCCGCTGGACAAGCTGTCGCCGGCCACGGCCTACATGAAGGGCCTGTCGGACGTGCCGCAGAACCAGCTGGACCAGATCAAGCACTTCTTTGAGCACTACAAGGCACTGGAAGCCGGCAAGTGGGTCAAGGTCGAAGGCTGGGCTGGCATCGAGGAAGCCCACAAGGAAATCACCGACGGCGTGGCCAACTACAAGAAGTAAGCTGAACCGCCGCTGAAGAAGCCCCGCTCCGGCGGGGTTTTTTGTTGCCGCGCGCTTGATGTACGGCAGCATCCGGGCAAGTGCCTTGCGCTACGCTATGCGGGTGCTGACAAGAGGAGTCCCCTATGAATCCCATCACCGAAATCCAGGCATTGCCGCAGGCCTTGTCGCCGCTGCGCCGCTATGACCGGCTGGCGGTGTGCTTCCACTGGGCGGTGTTCCTGCTGGTGGCGCTGGCCTATTCCGCGATCGAGCTGAAGGGCAGTTTTGCCAAGGGCACGCCGCCGCGCGCGCTGGCCATGACAGTCCATGAATGGGCGGGGGCGCTGGTGCTGGTGCTGGCGGTGCCGCGCCTGGTGTGGCGCCTGGTGCGCGGCGCGCCCGCGCCGGAGCCGGGCGCGCGCTGGATGCAGTTGGCCGGCGAGGCCATGCACTGGGTGCTTTACTTGTATATCCTGGCCCAGCCGCTGCTGGGGCTGCTGGCGATGAACGCTGGCGGCCACCTGCTGGCGTTGCCTTCGCTGGGGCTGGAAGTGCCGGCGATGGTGGCGGCCGACCCGGCGCTGAAGGACACCGTCAAGGAGGTCCACGAGACCCTGGGCACCGCCTTCTACCTGGTGATCGGCCTGCACGCGATGGCGTCGCTGTTCCACCACTACATGCTGGGCGACAACACGCTGCGGCGGATGTGGCGCTGAGCGCCGGCTTGCGTGTTCAGGCGCGGGCGAACGGGTTGCGTTCGCTCAGTTCGTCCAGGTAGGCGTCGATGCCCTGGCGCTCGCGCTCAAGGAAGCGCTCGACGGCATCGGCAAAGGCGGGATGCGCCAGCCAGTGGGCCGAGCGCGTCGCCACCGGCAGGAAGCCGCGCGCCATCTTGTGTTCGCCCTGGGCGCCGCCTTCGAAGGTGCGTATGCCTTGCTCGATGCAGAATTCCAGCGGCTGGTAGTACGCGGTTTCGAAGTGCAGGCAGGCGTGGTACTCCAGTGCGCCCCAGTAGCGCCCGTAGAGCGTGCTGACTTCGGGCGTATCGTCATAGACCAGCAGCGAGCTGGCGATAGGCTGGCCCTCGCGCTCGGCGATCACCAGCAGCAGGTGCTGCGGCATGGCGGCGCCGATGCGCCGGAAGAAGTCCAGGTTCAGGTAGGGCGTGGAATGGTGCTCGCGGTAAGTCTGGCGATAGCACCGGTTGAAGAACTTCCACGCATCGTCGTCGATCTGCGCGCCACGCAGGCGCCGGAAGCTGATGCCGGCCTGCGCGACCTGGCGGCGCTCGGCGCGGATGTTCTTGCGCTTTTTCTGCGACAGCGTGGCCAGGAAGTCGTCAAAGCTGCCATAGCCGTCATTGGTCCAGTGGAACTGCACGCCGTGCCGCATCAGCATGCCGGCCTGCTGCATCAGCGCGGCCTCGGCCTCGTCGGGGAACAGGATGTGCAGCGACGACATCTGGCTTTCGGCGGCCAGCGCCAGCGCCATCTGCAGCAGCAGGCGGCGCGCATGGGCGTCTTCGGCCAGCAGCCGCGCGCCGCGCACCGGCGTGAAGGGAATTGCCGCCAGCCATTTGGGGTAGTACTCGAGCCCGTTGCGGGCATAGGCGTCGGCCCAGGCCCAGTCGAAGACATATTCGCCATAGGAATGCGCCTTGGCGTAAAGCGGCATGGCCGCGGCCAGCCGTTCCGGGCGGCCGTCCTTGGCCGGCGCCCACAAAGTCAGGTAGCGCGGGTTCCACCCGGTCTCGGCGCAGGCGCTGCCGCTGGTGTGCAGGGCGTGCAGGAAGGCATGCTTCAGGAACGGCGTGGCGTCGGCGTGGTGCGCCACCAGGGCGTCCCAGGCGGCGGCATCGATCTCGCCCAGGTCGGAGATGATTTCGGTACGGTATTCCTGCGCAGGGTCGCCTGCCGACTTGCGCTTGTGCCGTGCCGGCTGGCGCTGGTCCTTGCCCTCGCCGGGCACGCATGATTCAGACTGCATTGCACCAGTTCCCGTCTGTGGATCGATCGAGTCTACCGGAAACGATGCGCCGTTGCTGCGCCGCACGGCAGGGGCGGGCGTCGTAAAATGGAGCATCCTCGTCACCAGTGCTTGCCGAGGCATCCCGGGATGCTTCAGGCGGCGGCATGGTCCGCATGGTTCGATAACCAAGGCCCGATATGAAGAACCCGTTTTTCAACCTGTATTCCCACGGCTTTGCGCGTGTCGCGGTGGGCGTGCCCGTCTGCCGGGTGGCCGACCCGGCCTTCAACGCCGCCGAGACCATTGCCCTGGCGGCGCAGGCGGCCCAGAAGGGCGCCGTGCTGGTTGCGTTCCCGGAGCTGGGCATCTCCGCCTACACCTGCGACGACCTGTTCCACCAGCGCGCGCTGCTGGACGCCTGCGAGGCGGCGCTGGCCACCATCGTCGAGGCCTCGCGCAAGCTGCCGGCGGCGCTGATCGTCGGCATGCCGCTGCGGGTCGAGCACCAGTTGTTCAACTGCGCCGTGGTGGTCGCGCGCGGGCGTATCCAGGGCGTGGTGCCCAAGTCCTACCTGCCGAACTACTGGGAGTTCTACGAGGCGCGCCAGTTCAGCGCCGCCGACAACGCCGCGGTCGAGTCGATCCGGCTGCTGGGCCAGGACGTGCCGTTCGGCGCCGGGCTGCTGTTCGATGTCGAAGACATCCCCGACTTCCGCTTCCACGCAGAAATCTGCGAAGACGTCTGGGTGCCGATCCCGCCGTCGTCGTTCGCGGCGCTGGCCGGGGCCACGGTGCTGGTCAACCTGTCGGCCTCGAATATCGTGGTCGGCAAGGCCGGGTACCGGCACCAGCTGGTCTCGCAGCAGTCGGCACGATGCCTGGCGGCCTACCTGTACACCTCGGCCGGCAAGGGCGAGTCTTCCACCGACCTGGCCTGGGACGGCCAGGCGCTGATCTGCGAGAACGGCGAGCTGCTGGCCGAATCCGAGCGCTTTGCCGATACCTCGCACCTGCTCTGCGCTGATATCGACGTCGAGCGGCTGTCGCGCGAGCGCATGCACCAGGTCACCTTCGGCCACTCGGTGCGCCGGCACAAGGCAGAAGTGGACAAGTTCCGCGTGGTGCGCTTCCCGCTCGACCTGACCCTGGAAAAGTCGCTGCCGCTGGCGCGCAACGTGGCGCGCTTCCCGTACGTGCCGGCCGATCCGCGCCAGCGCGACGAACGCTGCATGGAGGTCTACAACATCCAGGTGCAGGCGCTGGTGCAGCGCCTGTCGGCCAGCAAGATCAGCAAGGTGGTGATCGGCGTGTCGGGCGGGCTGGATTCCACCCACGCGCTGCTGGTCTGCGCCAAGGCGATGGACCGCCTGGGCCTGCCGCGCGCCAATATCCTGGCCTTCACCATGCCGGGCTTCGCCACCAGCGACCGCACGCTGCTGCAGGCGCGCCAGCTGATGCAGGTGGTGGGCTGCACCGCGACCGAGATCGATATCCGGCCGTCGTGCCTGGCCATGCTGAAGGACCTGGGCCACCCATACGCCGCCGGCGAGAAGGTCTACGACGTGACCTTCGAGAACGTGCAGGCCGGCGAGCGTACCAACCACCTGTTCCGGCTGGCCAATTTCCACCACGCCATCGTGATCGGCACCGGCGACCTGAGCGAACTGGCGCTGGGCTGGTGCACCTATGGCGTGGGCGACCACATGTCGCACTACAACGTCAATGCCAGCGTGCCCAAGACGCTGATCTCGCACCTGGTGCGCTGGGTGGCCGAGACCGGGCAGGTGGGCGAGGGCGGTTCCGACGTGCTGCTGGCCGTGCTCGACACCGACATCAGCCCCGAGCTGGTCCCGGGCGACAGCAACCACGGCCCCGAGCAGAAGACCGAGAGCACCATCGGCCCGTATGAGCTGCAGGACTTCAACCTCTACTACACGCTGCGTTTCGGCTTCACGCCGTCCAAGATCGCCTTCCTGGCGCTGCATGCCTGGGGCGACCGCGAGCGCGGCGTCTGGCCCAACGGCCCGCATGTGGTACGCAACCAGTACGGGCTGCCGGAGATCAAGCGCAACCTGGCGATCTTCCTGGACCGTTTCTTCCGCACCAGCCAGTTCAAGCGCTCATGCATCCCGAACGCGCCCAAGGTGGGCTCGGGCGGATCGCTGTCGCCGCGCGGTGACTGGCGCGCGCCGAGCGATTCAGAGTCGGTGGTGTGGTTGGCGGACCTGGAGAAGGTGCCGGACTGAGCGCAGCGCCGGTCGAGCTCCGGCTCTTGGGTGGCGGCTTGTGCACAGTTTCTCCAGTGGCTGTCCACAGGTTTATCCACAGGGCCGGGGCCTGCCCGGATGCGCGCTAGCCAACGCTGCGGCCGCGCTGGCTGTGGGGCAGGCGGAAATGCAAGCGGCCAAGGGCTGGTAAAATGCCACCCGGAGAGCGCCGCGACCGCGGCGATGCGCCGCCAGGCGCGTGAACAAACGATAAACAGGGGCCAGTCATGAAGCAGATTACCGCCATCATCAAACCGTTCAAGCTCGACGAGGTGCGTGAAGCCCTGGCCGACGTCGGCGTGACCGGTCTGACGGTGACCGAAGTGAAGGGATTTGGCCGCCAGAAAGGGCATACCGAGCTCTACCGTGGCGCCGAGTACGTGGTCGACTTCCTGCCCAAGATCAAGATCGAAGTGGTGGTGGCCGAGAACCAGCTGGACACCGTGCTGGACGCCATCGTCAAGGCCGCCCACACCGGCAAGATCGGCGACGGCAAGATCTTCGTCACCGAGATCGAGCGTGTGATCCGCATCCGCACCGGCGAGCAGGACGAAGCCGCGGTCTGAGCCTCGGGCCAGGATAGAGAAACGCCGCCTTGCAGGGCGGCGTTTTCATTGGTGGGTGCGGTTCAGCTGGGCAGCTTCCACCCGTAGCGCACCGACACCAGCCGCATGGCGATGATCGCCACTGCCCCGGTCAGCAGCGCCGCTTCCTGCTGCACCGCCAGCCAGGTCATGCCGACATAGATCCAGCAGCCGACAAAGGAGCAGGTGGCGTAGGGCGAGCGGTCGCGCAGGATCATCGGCACCTCGTTGCACAGCACGTCCCGCACCACGCCGCCGAACACGGCCGAGATGATGCCCATCATCACCGCCACGGTGGGCGTCATCTGCGCCACCAGCGCCAGCGAGGCGCCGGTCACCGAGAACAGCCCCAGCCCGATCGCGTCGGCCACGATCATGGCCCGGTCCGAGGCCACGCGGCTGACCACGCGCAGCACGAACGAGGCGCCGAACGACATCACGAAGATCAGCAGCACGTAGCCTTCGTGGTCGACCCAGTAGAACGGGCGCCGGTCCAGCAGCACGTCGCGCACGGTGCCGCCGCCAAAGGCGGTGGCAAAGGCCACCACGAAGGTGCCGACCACGTCCAGGCGCTGCTTGCGCGCGTCGACCACGCCCGAGACCGCGAAGGCGAGCACGCCGATCACCTCCATGATGTGGAGGATCAGGGGCAGCCGCCCCATCAGCAATTCAAGCGGAACGTGCATCCGTGGCGATGCGTCAGGTGCGCGGCTGGCGCAGCAGCACCATCAGCGCGCCGGCGCCGCCTTCGGCCTCGCGCGCCTGCACGAAGGCGAGCACTTCCTCCTTCTGCACCAGCCAGCTGCGCACCTTGCCCTTGAGCACTGGCAGCTTGTCGGGCGAGCCCAGGCCCTTGCCGTGGATCACGCGCACGCAGCGCACGCCGTTGCGCACCGAGCGGCGCAGGAACTCGGCCAGCGCCTCGCGCGCCTCGTCGCTGCGCAGGCCGTGCAGGTCGACCTTGTCCTGCGCCACCCATTCGCCGCGGCGCAGCTTGCGGATCACGTCCATGCCGATGCCGGGCCGGCGGAACGACAGGGTCTCGTCGGTTTCCAGCAGGCTTTCCACGTCGAAATCATCGGACAGCGAGGCCGCCAGCACGGCTTCGTCGTTGCGGCGCGACTGCACCGGCACCGGGGCGGGCTTGCTGGCGGGCAGGGGGGCGCGGTTGCGGTCGCGCAGCTGGCTGACCTGGCCCACGCTGGTACGGAAGACGTCGGCCTCTTCACGGGCGCGCCGGGCGGCCTGCTCGGCGGCCACGCGCTCGGCTTCGCGGCGCTCGGTATCGGCCTTGAGGGTGTCGCGCAGCCTGGCAAGGTCGTTCAGGCCGAAACGTTGGGGCGGTCGGTCGGGTTTGCTGGCGCCGTGCGTCATTGAAAAATCTCCGGGGGCTCGGCGCAGATTATATCGACTGGCGGGGCGGCAGGAGATGCCGCAGGGGACGCGCCGGCGGGCCGTGGCGGCCCGGCCGGCGGAGGGGCGTGCTTACTTCAGGGCTTCAACAAAGCGCTGGGCGTCCAGCGCGGCCATGCAGCCCGTGCCGGCGCTGGTGATGGCCTGGCGGTAGACATGGTCCTGCACGTCGCCGGCGGCAAACACGCCCGGCACGCTGGTGGCGGTGGCGTCGCCCTGCAGGCCCGACTTGGTCACCAGGTAGCCGTTTTCCATGGCCAGCTGGCCTTCGAACAGGTCGGTGTTGGGCTTGTGGCCGATGGCGATGAACACGCCCGCCAGCTTCAGGTCCTCGGCCTGGCCGGTCTTGGTGCCGCGCACGCGGATGCCGGTCACGCCGGATTCATCGCCCAGCACCTCGTCCAGCACGCTGTCGTAGCGGATCACCACGCGGCCTTCCTTTTCACGCTGCAGCAGGCGGTCGACCAGGATAGGCTCGGCGCGGAAGCTGTCGCGGCGGTGGATCACGGTGACCTTGCTGGCGATATGCGACAGGTACAGCGCCTCTTCCACGGCGGTGTTGCCGCCACCGACCACGGCCACTTCCTGGTTCTTGTAGAAGAAGCCGTCGCAGGTGGCGCAGGCCGACACGCCGCGGCCCATGAAGGACTCTTCGGACGGCAGGCCCAGGTACTGCGCCGAGGCGCCGGTGGCGATGATCAGCGCGTCGCACGTATATTCACCGGCGTCGCCGATCAGACGGAAGGGGCGGGCCGGCTGGCCGTTGTCGTCCACCAGCTTGGCGGTGTGGATGTGATCGAAGATGATTTCGGTCTTGAATTCCTCGGCGTGCGCCAGCAGGCGCTGCATCAGTTCAGGACCCTGGACGCCCTTGGCATCGCCCGGCCAGTTCTCGACGTCCGTGGTGGTCATCAGCTGGCCGCCCTGTGCCAGGCCGGTGATCAGCACCGGTTCCAGGTTGGCGCGGGCCGCGTAGACCGCGGCGGTATAGCCGGCGGGACCAGAACCGAGAATCAGCACTTTTGCGTGTTTTGCCATGATGCGTTCCTGTGGCCGGTGCGGCATGCTGCCCACCGGCATTGCTCGAAAGCGACATTATAAGAGGAGCCGCATTTGCTCACTGTTGCAAATTCCAATGAGTGCGATAGTCTCGGGCCACGTTAAAATGGCCGCCACGATGACCGTCAGTCACCTGGTGAGCAACCACTGACCGCTGCCGGCATCGGCCCGAAACGCATCCGGAATCACCTTACACGCGAGTCTTAACCAGGCATGGCCCGAGCTACCACGACCACCCGCACCGATCCCTCAGCCTTGCCATCCCGCATCGGCAAACTGCTGGGAGAGGTCCGCTGGTTCCTGCTGCTGGCCGTCACGCTGGGTTTCCTGTGCGTGCTGGCCAGCTACAGCAAGACCGATCCCGGCTGGTCGCATGCCAACCAGGTGGCCGATATCCACAACCTGGGCGGGCGCGTCGGCGCCTGGGTGGCCGACGTGCTGTTCTTCATCTTCGGCTTTTCCGCCTACTGGCTGGCGGTGCTGCTGGTGCGCCGCTGCTGGCGCGGCTGGCGCACGCTGACCGCCGAGCTGCCCGAGCGCGCGGACCCCGGCCTGCACCGCCAGGGCGTGACCGTCAGCTGGATCGGCTTTGGTCTGACCCTGTTCTCCAGCATGGGCCTGGAGGCGATCCGCATGTACCCGTTGCGCGCCGCGCTGCCGCGCGCGCCGGGCGGGGTGCTGGGCGATCTGCTGGGCGGCTGGCTGCAGGTGGCGCTGGGTTTCACCGGCGCGACCCTGCTGTTGTTGCTGCTGCTGGCGATCGGGCTGTCGCTGTTCTTCCATTTCTCCTGGCTGACCGTGGCCGAGCACGTCGGCGGCTTTGTCGAGACCCTGTTCCTGGGCTTCAAGGCCCGCCGCGAGAGCAAGCAGGACCGCATCATCGGCGAGGCCGCCAAGACCGAGCGCAAAGAAACCGTCGAGGTGCAGCGCGTGCGCATCGAAGAGGCGGCGCCGGTGCAGATCGTGCGCCCGCAGGCAGTGCCCAAGCATGAGCGCGTCGAGCGTGAGAAGCAGCAGCCGCTGTTTGCCGATATCCAGGACTCGGACCTGCCGCCGCTGTCGCTGCTGGACCCGATTCCGCCGCACCAGGAAACCGTCAGCGCCGAGACCCTGGAGTTCACCTCGCGCCTGATCGAAAAAAAGCTCAAGGACTTCGGCGTCGAGGTCAAGGTGGTGGCGGCCTACCCGGGCCCGGTCATCACGCGGTATGAGATCGAGCCGGCCACCGGCGTCAAGGGCAGCCAGGTGGTGAACCTGGCGCGCGACCTGGCGCGCTCGCTGTCGCTGGTGTCGATCCGCGTGGTCGAGACCATCCCGGGCAAGAACTACATGGGGCTGGAGCTGCCCAACCCGAAGCGCCAGACCGTGCGCCTGTCGGAAATCCTCGGCTCGCAGGTCTACAACGAGAGTTCGTCCAGCCTGACCATGGCGCTGGGCAAGGACATCGCCGGCAAGCCGATGGTGGCCGACCTGGCCCGCATGCCGCACTGCATGGTGGCCGGCACCACCGGCTCGGGCAAGTCGGTCGGCATCAACGCGATGATCCTGTCGCTGCTGTACAAGGCCAAGGCGGAAAGCGTACGCCTGATCCTGATCGACCCGAAGATGCTCGAAATGAGCGTCTACGAGGGCATCCCGCACCTGCTGTGCCCGGTGGTGACCGACATGCGCCAGGCCGGCAATGCCCTGAACTGGGCGGTCGGCGAGATGGAGCGCCGCTACAAGCTGATGAGCAAGCTGGGCGTGCGCAACCTGGCCGGCTACAACAAAAAGATCGACGAGGCCGCGGCCCGCGAAGAAAAGATCCCCAACCCGTTCAGCCTGACCCCGGACGCCCCGGAGCCGCTGGACCGGCTGCCCACCATCGTCATCGTCATCGACGAGCTGGCCGACCTGATGATGGTGGTCGGCAAGAAGGTGGAAGAGCTGATCGCCCGCATCGCGCAGAAGGCGCGCGCGGCCGGCCTGCACCTGGTGCTGGCCACGCAGCGTCCGTCGGTGGACGTGATCACCGGCCTGATCAAGGCCAATGTGCCGACCCGGATCGCGTTCCAGGTCAGCAGCAAGATCGACTCGCGCACCATCCTCGACCAGCAGGGCGCCGAAGCGCTGCTGGGCATGGGCGACATGCTCTACCTGGCGCCGGGCACCGGCCTGCCGGTGCGCGTGCACGGCGCCTTTGTCTCGGACGAGGAAGTCCACCGCGTGGTGGAAAAGCTCAAGGAATCCGGCGAAGCCAACTACATCGAGGGCATCCTCGAAGGCGGCCTGACCGATGACGCCGGCGGCGGCGACGGGTTTGGCGGCGGTGCCGGCATTGGCGGCGGCGGCGGCGAGGCCGATCCGCTGTACGACCAGGCGGTCGAGGTGGTGCTGAAGAACCGGCGCGCGTCAATCTCGCTGGTGCAGCGCCACCTGCGCATCGGCTACAACCGTGCCGCGCGGCTGCTGGAGGATATGGAGAAGGCAGGGCTGGTGTCGGCGATGTCGGGCAACGGCAATCGTGACATTCTGGCGCAGGGTGGCGGTGCGGCCGCGCGTGACGATGACTGAGCGCTGCCAGCGCTCCTCCCATGCGGCCTGTGATGTGTGCTAGCGGCGCTTGAGCAGCACGTCGAGCTTCGTGTTGATGGTTTCAAATTGCTTGTCGAAGCGCACTTCCAGGCGCTCGATGCGCGCATCGGCCGCATCGAGGCGATCCGTGAGGCGGCGGTCCATCTCGGTCATCCCGGTGGCGAGCGGCGCGGTGGCCTTGTCGACCTTGTCTTGCGTGGTCTCATTCAGCCATGTCATCACGGAAAAGACAACATCGCCGCAGAACAGGCGCGGTTCCCGCGGTGTCTGCCGTAATATCCGGTTACCCGCGAGCGCGGGCCGTGTGGAATCCTCCGGCTGCCGCCTGCTCTAAACAGACAAGTTGCCCGTGCAGCGGCCTACAGCGTTGGGCGCAGCACACGCGGCGACGCCCTCCATAACTACCAGGACCCGAACCATGCGCAACCGCATCATCGTGTCGGCCTGCGCCGCGCTGGCGATGTTTGCCATCCAGGCGCCGGCCCATGCCGCAGCCACTGACCAGTTGCAGAGCTTTGTCACCGGCGTGAAGAGCGCGCGCGGCGAATTCACGCAGCGCCAGGTCAAGGGGCAGGGCGCCAACGGCAAGGTGACCGGCACCTCCAGCGGCACCTTTGTGTTCTCGCGCCCGGGCAAGTTCACCTGGCGCTATACCAAGCCCTACGACCAGCTGCTGCAGGCCGACGGCCAGACCCTGTACATCTATGACAAGGACCTGAACCAGGTCACCGAGCGCAAGCTCGACGGCGCACTCGGCTCCAGCCCGGCGGCGATCCTGTTCGGCAGCAACGACCTGGAAAAGAACTTCGTGGTCAAGAACGGCCCGACGCGCGACGGCGTAGAGTGGCTGGAGCTGACGCCCAAGGCCAAGGACACGCAGTTCGAGCGCATCGGCATCGGCTTCAAGGCCGGCAATCTTGAAGCCATGGAACTGCGCGACGCGTTCGGCAACACCACCCTGCTGACCTTCACGGGCATGCAGAAGAACCCGCCGCTGGCGGCCGATGCATTCCGGTTTACGGTGCCCAAGGGCGCCGATGTGATGAAGCAGTGAGGCCCGCCATGAACGATCCGCAGGAAGGTCCCGCAGTCACCATCCGTTCGCGGCGCAGCCAGCACGCCGTGTTGCTGGCCAGTGCCGGCGCGCTGCTGTTGGCGGCATGTGCCAGCAGCGGCGGCGGCGCCAGCAAGTTCGATGTCGATTCCTTCCTGCGCGCACCGGACTCGGGATTGCCCGAAGTGCTGGGCAATCCGGGCTTTCTCAAGGCCACGCGCGTGTCCGCCACCGAGTGCGCGGTGATGCTGCAGTCGGCCAGCACCGGCGTGCTGGAAGACCTGCCGCCCAGCAGCAATGCGCGCGGCCCGGCCTGGCTGTTGCATCCGAAGGGCCAGCCGGACCAGGTATGGCTGGTGGTCAGCGAGTCCGGCGGCGAGCGCACCTGCCATGGGCCGCTGCCGGCCGACGCCATGCAGGCGCTGGCCGCCCGGGCCAAGGGCTGAACCCGAGGCGCCGCCGTCAGTGCGGCTTGATGGCGATCTTCAGCACGCCGTCGCGCTGGTTGGCGAACAGGTCGTAGGCCGCGACGATGTCGTCCAGCCTGTACTGGTGCGTCACCAGCGCTCCCAGGTCGACCCGCCCCGACTCGATCACATTGATCAGCCGCCGCATGCGTTCCTTGCCGCCGGGGCACAGCGCGGTGTTGATCTTGTGGTCGCCCAGCCCCGCGGCGAAAGCCGACAGCGGAATGGTCAGGTCGCTTGAATAGACCCCCAGGCTGGACAGCGTGCCGCCGGGCTTGAGCACGCGCAGCGACTGCTCGAAGGTTGCCTGCGTGCCCAGCGCCTCGATCGAGGCATCCACGCCGCGCCCGCCGGTCAGCTTCATGACCTCGTCCACCACGTCGCAGTTGCGGAAGTTCAGGACCACGTCCGCGCCCATCTTGCGCGCGATCTCCAGCCGGTGGTCGTTGCCGTCGATGGCGATGATGGTGGTGGCGCCGCACAGCCGCGCGCCGGCGGTCGCGCATAGCCCGATCGGGCCCTGCGCGAACACGGCCACGGTGTCGCCGATGCGGATATTGGCGTTTTCCGCGCCCTTGAAGCCGGTGGACATGATGTCGGGGCACATCAGCACCTGCTCGTCGGTGAGGCCATCGGGGATTGGCGTCAGGTTGGCCTGGGCGTCGGGCACCAGCACGTATTCCGCCTGGGTACCGTCGATCATGTTGCCGAAGCGCCAGCCCGCGGTCGCCTTGTAGCCGTGGCAGCCGCACTGGCCGCTGGCCATCAGGTAGCTGCCATCCTGCGAGGCCACGCCGTCCTGCGCCGCGTAGGAGTTGAAGTTGGGGCAGATTGCGCCGGCGATCACGCGCTGGCCTTCGCGGTATCCCGTCACCGCGCTGCCGAGCTTTTCAATGATGCCGACGGGCTCATGGCCCACGGTCAGGCCCTTCGCCACCGGGTACTCACCCTTGAGGATGTGCACGTCGGTGCCGCAGATGGTGGTGGTGGTGATACGCACCAGGGCATCGTTGGGGCCGATATCCGGGATCGGCTTGTCTGCCAGTTCGATCCGGCCAGGCTCGACAAAAACGGCGGCTTTCATCATTGCGGTCATGCGTTGCTCCCAGGGAAGGCGCAGAGGGATGCGCGGTGGGTGGAGTGGTGCGGGACGTTGCCGGCCCGCTTACTCACTGATAGCACGCATGGCTTATAGCTCGGTTTATCCAGATCAAGCCGAAGCCACACTGAAAATGTGCGCAATACAGCGTAATCTGGCAAAAGTTTCATATCGGTGTGCAAAGAAGCTGAACGCCGCGGTGTGCCGCGTGTCCCAGCATCCTCATACTCGCCAAATCCATCAGGAGAACGACATGATTGCGAAGCGAACCATCCGGCGTTGGCTGCGCCAGTCCGCCATGCTGGCGGCGGGCGGGGCCCTGCTGGCGGCTTGCGCGGCGCCCGCGCCGACCGGCCCGCAAGGCGCGCGTGGCACGCCGGAGGGCTGTGCCGCCGACAAGCTGGCCGACGATGCCTTGGTCGGCAAGCCCGAGGCCGAAGCCATCGGCCTGCTGCAGGGCTGCGCGTGGCGACTGGGCGAGCGCGACGGCCAGCAGTTCCCCGGCACCATGGACTACAACCCGCAACGCCGCACGCTGGGCGTCAAGGCTGGCAAGGTGGTCTGGGTACGCCGCGGCTGAGATTTCGGCGCCCGCCTTGCCGGTTCGTCTTCGCACAGGGGGCGATTAGGTTAGTGCGGGCATCTCCCTGGTATTGATCGGTCAACGGGCGTCAACATGACAGAAATGTAATTTGACCGCCTGAACAAGAATCAATATTGTTTCCCGCTGACCGGAATCCAATAACCGGGCGGCCTCGGGGTCCCCGGCGGCTGCCCAAACCATGCTGGGGAGCCATCCGCGTGAAGACCACTATCCGAACCTTGCTGCCGCGCGCTGCGGCGCTGGCCCTGCTGACCCTGCCGCTCGCCGCTGCGGCGCAGGAAAAGGTGCTCAACCTCTACACCGCGCGTCACTACCAGACGGACGAAGCGCTGTACGCCAACTTCACCAAGCAGACCGGCATCAAGATCAACCGCATCGAAGGCCAGGAAGACCCGCTGCTGGAGCGTATCCGCAATGAAGGCGCCAACAGCCCGGCGGACGTGTTCATCACGGTGGATATCGGCCGCCTGTGGCGCGCCCAGCAGGCTGGCGTGTTTGCGCCGGTAAAGTCGAAGGCGCTGGAATCGCGCATCCCGGCCAACTATCGCGACCCCAATGGCGAATGGTTCGGCTTCTCGGCGCGCGGCCGCGTGATTGCCTACAACAAGACCGCGGTCAAGGCCGGCGATATCGCCAGCTATGAAGACCTGGCCGATCCCAAGTGGAAGGGCAAGGTCTGCACGCGTTCCAGCGGCCATGTCTACAACCTGTCGCTGGTCTCCAGCCTGATCGCCCACGATGGCGAGGCACGCACCGAGCAGTGGGCGCGCGGCGTGGCCGCCAACCTGGCGCGCGTGCCCAAGGGCGGCGACACCGACCAGCTCAAGGCGGTTGCCGCCGGCGAGTGCGACGTGGCCATCGCCAACACCTATTACATCGCGCGTCTGCTGAAGTCGACCAAGCCGGAAGACAAGGCCGTGGCCGACAAGCTGGGCGTGCTGTGGCCGAACCAGTCGAGCCAGGGCGTGCACATGAACGTCTCGGGCGGCGGCATGCTCAAGCATGCGCCCAACAAGGAAGCGGCGGTCAAGTTCCTGGAGTACCTGGCCAGCGACGAGGCGCAGCGCTACTTTGCCGACGGCAACAACGAATGGCCGGTGGTGCAGGGCGTGAAGGTCAGCAACCCGGCGCTGGAAGCGCTGGGCACGTTCAAGGCCGACACCATCAACGTGGCCGAGCTGGGCAAGTACCAGCCGCAAGCGCAGAAGCTGGTGGACCGCGCCGGTTTCAAGTAAGCCGCCACGGCCTTTGCAGTAGGGGCGGTTCCTGCTACAGCAGGAACCGCTTGTTCCCAGTCACCTGCGTGGGCTCCAGCTTGCGGAACGTCAGCTTCACGCTGCTGTTGAGCCGCCGCCCCGCCTGTCGCCGCACCAGTGCGCGGTGCAGCAGGCCCTTGTGGCCGACCGTGCCTTCGGCATAAGGCTGGTCCGAGGTCCCGCCCAGCGCCATCGCGGCCAGTGCCTGGTTGCGTTCGGCCGCACTCTTTTCCAGCAGCTTGTCCAGCGCCATGCGGGCGCGCACCTGCGCGGCCAGCGCGATGTCGCCGGGATTGGCGCGGGCGCGCTCGGCGTCCCACGGCAGTTGCACCTTGCCGGCAACGCGGCGCAGCGCGGCGCGCAGTTCGGCGCCATCCATCCGGGTTTCCTGCACGATCCAGACGGCGTCATGGCGCAGCACCGCTTCGGCATCGGCCATGCGGCGCACCAGCGCGGGCTGCAGTTCGGGCGACGAGAACTGCCGCGCGCGGCGGATCGCGTTGAGCGCGATGCGTCGCACCTGCGGGTTGGCGTGATCGAACAGGTCGGCGATGACGCGCGCGGCGGTGTCGGCCGAATCGACCATCTCGGCCAGCTGTCCGGCCAGCGAGACTTCTTCCACGCCGCTCAGCTTGTTGCGGCTCAGCCGGTTCAACTTGAACAGCAGGATGTGATATCGCAGCATAGGTTCTTGCGCGGCAGGCATGCCGCTGTTCGCTCCCGGGCGAACGCCGGGCCATAAAAGGCTATCGGCGCGTTGTGGCGCGACTTTAGGGCAAGAAGCGTGGGAGGCTCAGCGCTGCGCTTCGCGCCGGATCGTGCGCGACAGCACGATCACCGGCAGCAGGCCCACGGCCACGATCACCAGCGAGGCGGTGGCGGCCTCGGTCAGGCGCTCGTCGGCAGCGAGGTTGTAGGCCTGCACGGCCAGCGTGTCGAAGTTGAACGGGCGCATCACGAAGGTGGCCGGCAACTCCTTCATCACGTCGACAAAGACGATCAGTGCCGCGGTCAGCAGGCTGCCGCGCAGCATCGGGAAATGCACGCGCCGCAGCGTGGCGCCGGGGCCGTGGCCCAGGCTGCGCGCGGCCGCATCCATGCTGGGGGTGATCTTGCCCAGCCCGGCATTGACGGTCTGCAGCGCCACGCCCAGGAAGCGCACCAGCAGCGCATAGACCAGCGCGGCGATGCCGCCGGTCAGCAGCAGCCCCACCGAGAGCCCGAACTGCTGCTGCAGCCAGGCCGACAGCGCGTTGTCGAGCCGCGCCACCGGCACCAGCACGCCCACGGCAATGACCGAGCCCGGCAGCGCATAACCCATGCCGCACAGTCGCGTCAGGCCGCGCATCAGCCAGCTGCGCTTGCCGTTGGCCGCGCGCGCGGCGTAGCCCACCGCCAGCGCGACCGTCACCGCAGCCAGCGCGGTGGCGCTGGCCAGCAGGAAGCTGTTGCGCACCAGCCCGACAAAGCGCGCGCCGAACTGCGCATCGCCGTCGGTGAAGGCCATGCGGCACAGCATCAGCGCGGGAATCAGGAAGCCCAGCAGCACCGGCACCATGCATACGGCCAGCGCCAGCCAGCCGCGCGCGCCGTCCAGCGTCCAGGCCACGGCGCGGCGCTGGTTGCCGTAGACCTGCGCGCGGCCGCGGCTGGCGCGCTCCATCAGCAGGATGGCGGCGACGAACAGCAGCATGCATGCCGACAGCTGCGCCGCGGCGTTCTTGTCGCCAAGCGAGAACCAGGCGCGGTAGATGCCAGTGGAGAAAGTCGGGATGGCAAAGTAGGCGACGGTGCCGAAGTCGGCCAGCGTTTCCATCATTGCCAGCGCGGTGCCGGCAACGATGCCGGGGCGCGCCAGCGGCAGCACCACGCGCCAGAGCCGGCTCCAGGTGCCGTGGCCGAGCAGGCGCGCGGCCTCCAGCGTGTTCTGGGTCTGCTGCAGGAAGGCGGCGCGCGCGGTCAGGTAGACGTAGGGATACAGCACCAGCGAGAACAGGGCGATGGCGCCGCCCAGCGAGCGGATATCTGGAAACCAGTACTCGCGCGCCTTCCAGCCGGTCAGCTCGCGCAACCAGCCCTGCACCGGCCCGGCAAACTGCAGCGCGTCGGTGTAGGCATAGGCGATCACGTAGGCGGGCATCGCCATCGGCAAGACCAGCGCCCATTCCATCACGGCGTGGCCCGGGAAACGGTAGGTCGATACCAGCCAGGCGGTGGTCACCCCCAGCAGCAATACCCCCACGGCGACGCCGCACAGCAGCCAGACGGTGTTGAGCACGTATTCCGCCAGCACCGTGTCGATCAGGTGGCGCCAGGTGTCGCCGGCGGGCAGCAGCACGGCCGAGGCGATCACCAGCACCGGCACGGCGATCAGCAGCGCCATCACCAGGGTGGCCAGGGTCAGGGGATGGAAGCGGCGGCGGCTGGACAGGAGCATGCGTCGGAAAGTGGGCGGAAGTGCCGCGCACAGCGTGCGGGCTGCCGCATTCTAGCAATGTGGGGCACGCATTTGCCCCGAAAGGCGCTCACGGCCCCCGGCCGCGTCCCTATAATGCGCACATGCGAACCGATTCCTATTCACGCTTGTCCGGCGCCCAGGCCCGCAGCCGGCCGGCGACTCGCGCAGGCGTTGCTGACGTCACTGGCGCTGGCGCCGCTGTCATCGAGGTCGACCATATCCGTCACGCTTTTGGCCGCCATGTGGTGGTCAAGGGGCTGTCGTTCTCGGTGGCGCGCGGCAATATCGCCTGCCTGCTGGGGCCCAGCGGCTGCGGCAAGACCACGGTGCTGCGTGCCATCGCCGGTTTCGAGCCGCTGCAGGACGGCCGCATCGTGCTGGACGGGCAGGTCGTGTCGTCGTCCGGGGCGATGCTGGCGCCGGAGCAGCGCCGCATCGGCATGGTGTTCCAGGACTATGCACTGTTCCCGCACCTGGACGTGGCGGCCAACGTGGGTTTCGGCCTGGTGCGCGCCAGCCGCGCCGGGCGCGCGGCGCGCGTGGACGAGGTGCTGCAGCTGGTCGGACTGGCCGGCGCGGGCCGCAAATATCCGCATGAGCTTTCCGGCGGCCAGCAGCAGCGCGTGGCGTTGGCGCGCGCGCTGGCACCGCGCCCGGAGCTGCTGCTGCTCGACGAGCCGTTCTCCAACCTCGATGTCGACCTGCGCGAACGCCTGAGCCTGGAGGTGCGCGCGATCCTGAAGGCGCAGGGCACCACCGCGATCCTGGTCACCCACGACCAGCACGAGGCCTTTGCCATGGCCGACGAGATCGGGGTCATGCACGACGGGGTGATCGAGCAGTGGGGCAGCGCGCACGACCTCTACCACCGGCCGATATCGCGCTTTGTCGCGGGCTTTATCGGGCAGGGCGTGCTGATGGCGGGGCGGTTGCGCGAGACCGCGGAGATTGAACTGGAACTGGGCCTGCTGCGCCCCGCGGCGCCGCTGGCGCTGCCCGCTGGCGCCGCCGTAGACGTGCTGGTGCGCCCCGATGACATCATCCACGACGACGCCAGCCCGATGCGCGCCGAGGTGGTCCACAAGGCCTTCCGCGGCGCCGAGATCCTGTACACGCTGCGCCTGGCCAGCGGCGGCCGCGTACTGGCGCTGGTGCCGTCCCACCACAACCATGCCGTGGGCGAGCGCATCGGCATCCGTGTCGAGATCGAGGATGTGGTGGCATTTGCCGCCTAGCGTGCCACGCAGGGGCAGGGCGCCGATGGTCTACACTGTGGCGTTCTGCATTCACAAGGCTTGAATACCGTGGCGGACACGCTGTTTTCCGATACTCCCGACCGTTCCCGGCAACCGCTGGCCGAGCGCCTGCGCCCGCGCACCATCGACGAGGTGATCGGGCAACAGCACCTGCTCGGTGCGGGCAAGCCGCTGCGCGTGGCGTTCGAGTCCGGCGAGCCGCATTCGATGATCCTGTGGGGCCCTCCGGGCGTGGGCAAGACCACGCTGGCGCGGCTGATGGCCAGTGCCTTCGACGCCGAGTTCATCGCGCTGTCGGCGGTGCTGTCGGGGGTCAAGGACATCCGCGAGGCGGTCGAGCGCGCCGAGCAGTTTCGCGCGCACGGCCGGCGCACGCTGGTGTTCGTCGACGAAGTCCACCGTTTCAACAAGAGCCAGCAGGATGCCTTCCTGCCGCATGTGGAAAGCGGGCTCTTCACCTTTATCGGCGCCACCACCGAGAACCCCTCGTTCGAAGTCAACGGCGCCTTGCTGTCGCGCGCTGCGGTCTATGTGCTCAAGAGCCTGGACGATGCCGAGCTGACCCAGCTGGCGCTGCGCGCCAGCGAAGAACTCGGCGCACAGGCGGGCGACCTGAGCTGGCAGGACGAAGCGCTGCAGCTGATCGTGGCCTCGGCCGATGGCGACGGGCGCAAGCTGCTGAACAATATCGAGATCGTGGCGCGTGCCGCGCGCACCGCCGGCGCCGCGCAGATCGATACCGCGCTGCTGGGCAGCGCGCTGTCGGAAAACCTGCGCCGCTTCGACAAGGGCGGCGACGCCTTCTACGACCAGATCAGCGCGCTGCACAAGTCCGTGCGCGGCTCGGACCCGGACGCGGCGCTGTACTGGTTCTGCCGCATGATCGACGGCGGCGCCGACCCGCGCTACCTGGCGCGGCGCATCGTGCGCATGGCATGGGAGGATATCGGCCTGGCCGATCCCCGTGCCGCCCGCATCACGCTGGACGCGGCCGAGACCTATGAGCGCCTTGGCTCGCCCGAGGGCGAGCTGGCGCTGGGCCAGGCCCTGATCTACCTGGCCGTGGCGCCCAAGTCCAACGCCGGCTACAACGCCTACAACGCGGCGCGCGCCTTCGTCGCCAAGGACAAGTCGCGCGCGGTGCCGGTGCACCTGCGCAACGCGCCGACCAAGCTGATGAAGGAGCTTGGCCACGGCCACGCCTACCGCTACGCGCACGACGAGCCCGAGGCCTACGCCGCCGGCGAGCACTACTTCCCGGACGACCTCAAGGCCCAGGACTGGTACCAGCCGGTGCCGCGCGGGCTGGAGGGCAAGATCGCCGAGAAGCTGCGCCACCTGCGCGAGCTGGATGCCGCCTGGCATCGCGAGCAGCGCGTGGCCAAGCCAAAGGACGGCGGCAAGGGCGGGGAGTGAGCGGTGGCGTGAGCCGGCAACACGGCGCTGGCCTGGCATCGCCCGGTTCGCGCCGGACGGGGCCGGTGCAGTAAAATGGCGGGTCCGCCGGCATGTCGCTGGCCCTGCACTTCACCAAAGCAACATGCTCGACATCCAGCTGTTCCGCAAAGACATCGACGCCGTGGCGCAACGCCTTGCCACGCGCGGCTACCAACTCGACGTTGCGGCGTTCCAGGCACTTGAGGCCGAACGCAAGCAACTGCAGACCCAGACCGAGGAACTGCAGGCGCGCCGCAACAGCCTGTCCAAGCAGATCGGCATGCTCAAGGGCAAGGGCGAGGACGCCTCGGCCGTGATGGCGGAAGTTGGCGGCATCGGCGACACGCTCAAGGCCTCGGCCGCGCGGCTGGACGAGATCCAGGCGCACCTGGCCGAGCTGATGCTGGCCATCCCCAACCTGCCGCATGAAAGCGTGCCGGTGGGCAACGACGAAACCCAGAACGTTGAAGTGCGCCGCGTGGGCGAGCCGCGCCAGTTTGACTTCGCCGTGCGCGATCACGTCGACGTGGGCGAGAAGCTGGGCCTGGACTTCGACACCGCGGTCAAGGTCACCGGTTCGCGCTTCTCGATGCTGCGCGGCGGCCTGGCGCGCATGAACCGCGCGCTGGTCCAGCTGATGCTCGACACCCATACGCAGGAACACGGCTACACCGAGATGTACGTGCCGTACATGGTCAACGCCGCCTCGATGCGCGGCACCGGCCAGCTGCCCAAGTTCGAGGAAGACCTGTTCAAGGTGCCGCGCAAGGTCGGCAGCGAAGACGGCGAGCGCATCGAGAACTTCTACCTGATCCCGACCGCCGAGGTGCCGCTGACCAATATCGTGCGCGACGCCATCGTCGCCGGCGAGAAGCTGCCGCTGCGCTTTGTCGCGCATACGCCGTGCTTTCGCTCGGAGGCCGGCTCGTATGGCAAGGACACGCGCGGCATGATTCGCCAGCACCAGTTCGACAAGGTCGAGCTGGTGCAGGTGGTGCCGGCCGCGCAGTCGTTCGAGGCGCTGGAACAACTGACCGGCCACGCCGAGGCAATCCTGAAGAAGCTGGAGCTGCCGTTCCGCACCATCGTGCTGTGCACCGGCGACATGGGCTTCGGCAGCACCAAGACCTACGACCTCGAAGTGTGGATCCCCGCGCAGAACACCTACCGCGAGATCAGCTCGTGCTCGAATATGGGCGACTTCCAGGCGCGCCGCATGCAGGCGCGCATGCGCGCGGGGCAGGGCAAGCCGGAGCTGGTGCACACCCTCAACGGCTCCGGGCTGGCCGTGGGCCGCACGCTGGTGGCGATCCTTGAGAACTACCAGAACGCAGACGGCTCGGTCACCGTGCCGGCCGCGCTGCAGCCGTACATGGGCGGCATCACCCGCCTGGAACCGGAGATGTAAAGCGAACCGAAAAAATCCGCTGCCAGCCTATTGCATCGGCTGGCCGGACATGGCTATAATTTCGGTTTCGCCACACGGCAACAAGTTACCGGAGAGGTGGCAGAGTGGTCGAATGTACCTGACTCGAAATCAGGCGTACCGGCGACGGTACCGTGGGTTCGAATCCCACCCTCTCCGCCAAAACAAGAAGCTGTCGGAATCGACCACCGGCAGGCAACAACAGTGTAGTAAAACTCAGGCCGACGCCCACGACAGTGCGCGTCGGTTTTGTTTTTTCCGCGGCCGGTTTTTCATGCGGCGGGCATGGGCCGCGGCACTGGCCCGCGTACCGGACGCGCTGCCGGGTGCACTATCATGGCGATCCGCAACGCAGGATGCCGCACCATGACACAGCCACCCGCCAGCCAACCCCCAGCACCGGCCTTCCACGGCGATCCGGCCGAACTGCCGGCCGACCCCAACCTGGTCGCCGGCATGCCGTACCGGCACTACAAGGGCGGCGCCTACACGGCAGTCGGCATCGGCCGCTTCGAGGCCGATCTCGCGCCCGTGGTGGTCTACCGCGCGATGCGCGATCCCTCATTGCTGTGGGTGCGCCGCGCCGATGTGTTCAGTGAACCGGTGGCCACGCCGCAGGGCGAGGTGCCGCGCTTTGCGCCCGCCTGGCCCGCGGCGCTGGCGTGCCTGGACTTCCTGCCGCGCCAGGCGGTGCTCGATGTGCTGGCGCTGCACGATACGCCGTACCGGCACTACCACGACAGCCGCCATATCCTGGAGATGTTCGAGACCGCCCACGCGCGCGGCATTGCGCTGGACCGCGCGCAGGCGCTGGCGGTGCTGTGCCACGACGCGGTCTATGTGGCGGGGTGCGAGCACAACGAAGCCGCCTCAGCCGCGCTGATCGAAACGGTGGCGCCCGGCGAGGACCGCGCGGTGCTGGAGCGTGCCGCGCAGATCGTGCTCGATACGCGCGGCCATGGCCCGAGCATTGCCGGCGCCGACACCGTGCTCGATCTCGACCTGCTCAGGCTGGCCGCGGCTTCGGAAATGTTCGATGCCCACAGCCTGGATGTGTTCGCCGAGAACCGCGCCATGCTGGCCGCCCGCACCGGTCTCCAGGGGGAGGCGCTGGAGACTGAATTCATGCGCCGCCGCGCGGCGTTCCTGGGCAAGCTGGCGCAGCGCCCGCGACTATTCCTGACCGACGCCTTTGCCGACTGCGAGGCGCCGGCGCGCGCCAATATCGCCCGCATCGTCGGCGCCGCGGGTGGGTCCCGTGATTGACGTGCCGGCAGGCGCGAGCGCCTTCGCCGAGGCCTGGCTCACGCCGGGCACGGCGCTCGGGCTGCTGGCGCTGTTCACGCTGGTGACGGTGCTGCTGCTGAGCCTGGTGCCGCTGCTGGTGGCGCTGTTGCGGCCGGTGGTGCGCTGGCTGGACCGGTGGCGCGTGTGGGGGGCCGGCGCACTGTCCGCGCGCGTGGCCGCACAGCCGCGCCGGCTGAGCACGCTCACGCTGCGCATGCTCGAGCGCGACATGGCCGAGCTGCTGGTGGTCCTGCTGGCCTGCGGCAGCGCCCTGTTCTGGCTGGCCGGCGAGGTCGCAGAAAGCGGGGGCGTGGTGCGCATCGACCAGATCGTGTTTGCATGGCTGCGTGCCTTGCGTACCGACTGGCTCGATATCGCAATGGTGGCAGTGACCGAACTGGGCGGCGCGCGCATTTCCCTGACGGTGGGCGTGGCGGTGTTCGCGTGGCTGTGCTGGCGGCGCGCCTGGACCGTGGCCCTGTACTGGGCCGCCGCGCTGCTAGGGGCGCGCGCCTGCGTGATGGCGCTCAAGCTGGGCATGGCGCGCATGCGCCCGGCCAGCATCTACAGCGGCCTGGAATCGTATTCCTTCCCCAGCGGGCACGCCACCAGCAGCATGGTCACCTATGGCTTCCTGGCCTTCCTGATGTGCCTGCGCCAGCCGTGGCGCGTGCGCATCCCGGTGCTGGCACTGACCGTGGTGGCGGTGGCGGCGATCGGGGTATCGCGGCTGTACCTGGGCATGCACTGGCTGTCGGATGTCGCTGCAGGCTATGCGCTGGGGCTGGCATGGATCGCGCTGCTCGGCACGGCTTACCGCACGCTGCACGTGCCGGCGCCGAAGGAATCGGTGGCGCCATGGCGGCTGGGCGCGGTGGCGGCGGCAGCGGTGGTGGTGGCGTTCAGCTATGTGGCGTGGTTCCGGCTGCCGGATACGCTGGAGCGCTACCGGCAGGCCGTCGCGCCTACGCCAGCCGTGGCGGCGCTTCGGCTTCCGGCGCCTGCGGCAGGCGCGACACCAGCAGCTGGTCGATCTTGTGATGGTCGATGTCCAGCACTTCGAAGCGATAGCCCGCCACGGTGATCGACTCGGATTTCTTCGGGATGCGCTTGAGCGAATAGATCACCAGCCCGGCCGCGGTGTCGACATAGTCCTCGCCGGGCAGGGTGTCGAGATCCAGCGCCTTCTTCAGGTCCACCAGCGGGGTGAGGCCGTCGACCAGCCAGGAGCTGTCGTCGCGCCGCACGATCTGCTCGTCCTCGCTGGAATACAGGATGTCTCCCATCAGCGCGCCGACGATATCGTCCAGCGTGACGATGCCCACCACCAGCCCGTATTCGTTCATCACCACGGCAAAGTTCTGGTGCATCTCGCGGAAGCGCGTGAGCGCCTCGGACAGGGTCAGCGTGTCGGGGATCACCAGCACGTTCTTGTCGTGGTGGCGGCCGATATTGTTGATCACGGTGGCGCTCTCGTCGGCCAGCAGCAGCTGCAGGATGTCCTTGGAATCGATATAGCCCTGCACGTCGTCGAGGTCGTGCCCGCACACCGGGTATTGCGCGTGCGGCTGGTTGACCAGCTTGCGGCGCACGCTGTCGGCGGGTTCGTCGAGACTCAGGTAGACCACGTCGTCGCGCGGCGTCATGATCGCGGTAATGCTCTTGAACTCGAGCTCGAACACGTTTTCGATCAGGTGGAGTTCATGCTTGTGCAGCACGCCGGCTTCGGCGCCGGCATCGACCATCGCGGCGATGTCCTCGGTGGTGATCTGGTCGACCGGCTTGGTCGGCAGGCGCAGCAGCCGCAGCGTGGCATCGGCGGCGGCGTTGAAGATCCAGACCAGCGGCTTGAGCACGCGCAGCAGCGTCAGCATCGGGTCGATCACCGCCACCGCGCACCGCTCGGGGAAGGTCATGGCGATGCGCTTGGGGATCAGGTCGGCAAACTGGATGAACAGCAGCGTCACGATCAGGAACGAGCCGATATTGGCCACGCGCTGGGCGTGGACCACCTGCATATAGGGCGACAGCGTTTCCAGCAGCAGGTCCGATACATGCTTCTCGCCGAGGATACCGGCCAGGATGGCCACGCTGTTGACGCCGATCTGCACGATCGTGAAGAAATTCCCGGGCTCTTCCTTGAGCCGCAGTACGCGCGTGGCGCGGCCATCGCCGCGCTCCGACAGGACTTGCAGCTTGGTGCGGCGCGCGGCGGTCAGCGCGATCTCGGAGACCGAGAAAAAGGCGCTGACAAGGACAAGGGCGATCAGGGTCAGGACGAACATAGGCGGTTTGGCGCACGCAGGTTGTGCCTGCAGGCGGCTTGATGATGGTGCACGCCGCGCGCGGCTGTCAATCGGACATCAGTCAGACATCAGGCGGACCTCGATCGCGGCTCCGGGGCGTGGCGTCAAAGCTGGCGGCTGGCGCTTCCAGCCGCTGCGGCAGCGTTGCGGCCAGTTCCGCGGCGGCCAGCGCAAACTGCGCGCGCAGGTCGTCGGCCAGGCTGGAGCCGGCGCGATGGCTGGCGCGCAGCATCTGGACCTCGAACGGCAGCACTGGCGCCACGTCGTGCAGCGCGACCCGCTCGGGGCTGGCGCTGAGCGCGGTGTACTGGTCCAGCAGGGTCACGCCCAGCCCCGCATCGACCAGGGCCAGCGCCAGCGAATAGGTCTGCACCTCCAGCGTCGAGCGCGGCTCCAGCGCGTGCCGGGCCAGGGTCTGGCGCACCAGCAGCCCGAGCGAGCTGTTGTCGTCATAGCCGATGAAGGCGCGCTCCATCAGCCGCTGCATCGGCACCACCTGGCGGCGCCCGCCGGCGGGCAGCGGCTGGCCGCGCGGCACCGCCAGCAGCATGCGGCCGCTGGCCACCGGCTCGCTGGCGATGGCCTCGTGGCCCGGCGGCGCAAAGGCAAAGCCCAGGTCGATCTGGTTGGCCAGCAGCGCCCCGACGATCTCGTCGGTATGGTGGGTCAGCACCTGCACCTGCGTGTCCGGGTGGCGCGCGCAGAAGCGCCGCACCGCCGGCACCAGCAGCGGGTTGGCCAGGCTGGGGGTGGCGGCCACGCGCAGCCGCCCGGCGCCCTTGTGGCGCAGGCTTTCCGAGACCCGGCGCACGCGCTCGATCTCGCCATATAGCCTTTCGACATCGCCATAGAGCGCATTGGCCTCGGGCGTGGCCTGCAGCCGGCCGCGCACCCGCTCGAACAGGCGAAAGCCGAGCGAGGCCTCGGCGTGCTGCAGCACGCGCGTGACCACCGGCTGGGACACGTGCAGCAGGCGCGCGGCCTCGCTGACGGTGCCGGTCAGCATCACGGCGCGGAAGACTTCGATCTGGCGCAAGCGCATGGCAATCCGGGAAGCGGGCAGGCATCCATAGCCTGATGACATATTCTGGCACGTATTCGCATTGGGCAATCCGCGCCGCCTGCACTACGCTTTGCCGGATCGGGAAAAAGCAATCAAGGGATGGCAATGCAGGTAGTGATCGTGGGCGCCGGCGTGGTCGGCATGACGACGGCGTGGCGCCTGGCCGAGGACGGCCACCAGGTGATGGTGCTGGAGCGCCACGACGGGCCGGCCGAGGAGACCAGCTTTGCCAATGGCGGGCAGCTCAGCTACAGCTATGTGGCGCCACTGGCCGGGCCGGGCGTGATGGCCAAGGTGCCGGGCTGGCTGCTGCGGCGCGATTCGCCGATGCGCTTCCGGCCCGCGGCCGACCCGGCGCAGTGGCGCTGGCTGGCAGCCTTCATGGGCGCCTGCAATGCCGCCACCAGTGAAGCCACCACGCGCAAGCTGCTGCGGCTGGGGTTCTATTCACGCGACCTGATGCAGGCTTTCGTGGCCCGGCACCAGCATGACGATGTTGGCGCCGGTTTCGATTTTGCGCGGCGCGGCAAACTGGTTGTGCACCGCGATGCGGCGGCGTTCGATGCGGCCTGCCGGCTGCTGGACTACCAGGCCAGCCTGGGTTGCGAGCAGCAGGCGCTGGACCGCGATGCCTGCGTGGCGCTGGAGCCCGCGCTGGCCGGCATCCGCAACGAGATTGCCGGCGCCATCTACACGCCGAGCGAGGAAGTGGGCGACTGCCACCGCTTCTGCCTGTCGCTGGCACGGTTGCTGCAAGACGGGGCGCACGCCGGGGTGTCGATGCGCTTCGGCACCGTCGTGCAAGAGCTGGTGCAGCAGGGTGGGCGCGTGACCGGCGTGCGGACCGCCAGCGGCGTGGTGCCGGCCGACGTAGTGATCGTGGCCGGCGGCATCGGCAGCGTGCCGCTGCTGCGCCCGCTGGGCGTGCGGCCGATGCTGTGGCCGCTCAAGGGCTACAGCATCACGGTGCCGCTGGCCAGCGGCACGCGCGCGCCGCATATCAGCGTGACGGACTTTGCCAACAAGATCGTCTACGCGCGCATCGGCAATACACTGCGGGTGGCGGGCATGGCCGACCTGGTGCGCGGCGGCACCCGCATCGACCCGGAGCGGGTCGGCACGCTGGTGGCACAGACACGCGCGCTGTTCGAGGGCATCGTGCCCGAGCTGCCGCTGGCGCAGCTGCAGCCGTGGGCCGGGCTGCGCCCGGCCACGCCGGACGGCCTGCCGCTGGTGGGGCCGTCGCGGGTGTCCGGGCTATGGCTGAACCTGGGCCATGGCGCGCTCGGTTTTACGCTGGCAATGGGCAGCGCCGGCCTGCTGGCCGACCGGCTGGCAGGGCGCCGTCCGGCCATCGAAGCAGAGGATTTTGATGCTGCGTGCGCCTAGCGTCCTGTCCCGCTAGCGCCGCAGGCAAGTGTTGGCTCATGCCGTACCCGTGCGTCCGCAAGCCACGACGCCGTCCACGAAACATGCCTCAATGACCAAGCCCCACTACAAGGAGCGCCACATGCAATCACTGCACCCCCACCGATCCGCCACCCGCCGCGCGCTTGCGGCCGCCACGCTGCTGCTGGCCGCCGCCGGCGCCCATGCCGCCGATGGCGACACGCTGAAGAAGATCAAGGACAGCGGCGTGATCTCGCTTGGCTATCGCGAATCGTCGATCCCGTTCTCATACACCGACGGCAAGGAGGTCATGGGCTATTCGCACGAGATCCTGCTGCAGATTGTCGACAAGGTGAAGAGCGAACTGAAGATGCCCGGCCTGCAGATGCGCCTGACCCCGATCACCTCGCAGAACCGCATCCCGCTGGTGCAGAACGGCACCATCGACATCGAATGCGGCAGCACCACCAACAACCTGGAGCGCCAGAAGCAGGTGGCGTTCTCGAACAGCATGTTCGTCTACGGCATCAAGATGCTGACCAGGAAGGATTCGGGCGTGAAGGAGTTCACCGACCTGAAGGACCGCAATGTGGTCACCACCGCCGGCACCACCGGCGAGCGCCTGCTGGTCAAGATGAACGGCGAGAAGGCCATGAACATGAACCTGATCAGCACCAAGGACCACGGCCAGTCCTTCCTGATCCTGGAGACCGGCCGCGCCGCTGCCTTCGTCATGGACGAGCCGCTGCTGTACGGCGAGCGCACCAAGGCCAAGAGCGCGGCCGACTGGGTGGTGGTCGGCGTGCCGCTGCAGACCGAGAACTACGCCTGCATGTTCCGCAAGGACGATCCCTCGTTCAAGAAGCTGGCCGACGGCGTGATCGCAGACCTGCAGACCAGCGGCCGTGCCGAGAAGCTGTACAACAAGTGGTTCATGTCGCCGATCCCGCCGCGCGGCATCAACATGAACTACCCGCTCTCGGCCGACATGAAGGCGCTGTTCGCGGCGCCCAACGACAAGGCCTACCAGTAAGGGCAGGGCGCCACGGCCGGGCCGTATCAGGTCCGGCGGTTATTTAGCCATAATGAATCAGTATTTAGCGCTCGATAGTGTTTGCGGTAGTGTTGAGCCCGATATAGGCTCATAGCAGCACAACTGGCCGGCGGCCCTCACAAGCGGCCTCCGGCGCTGTCTGCCCCCCACACTGCTTATCCGCATCCACTGGAGAACATATGCGATCGATTCGTACTGGCTGGCTCAAATCCCTGCTGGCTGCCTCGCTGCTTGCCGGCGCCGGGCTGGCGTCCACCGCGGCGCAGGCCGCCGACCTGCTCGATACCGTCAAGCAGGCCGGCGTGCTAAAGATCGGCCTGGAGGGCACGTATCCGCCGTTCGGCTTCCGCGGCGCGAAGAACGAGCTGGAAGGGTTTGACGTGGACGTGGCGCGTGCGGTGGCGGGCAAGCTGGGGGTGAAGCCGGAGTTCGTCACCACCGAGTGGAGCGGCATCATTGCCGGCCTGCAGGCGGGCAAGTTCGACGTGATCGTCAACCAGGTCAACGTCACGGCTCAGCGCCAGCAAGTGCTGGACTTCTCCACGCCCTACGTCTACTCGGATGCGCAGCTGATCCAGCGCAAGGACGACAAGCGCCAGTTCAAGTCGCTGGAAGACCTGAAGGGCCACAAGCTCGGCGTCAGCCTGGGCAGCAATTTCAACGACCTGGCCAAGTCGGTGCCGGGCATCGACGTCAAGACCTATCCCGGCGCGCCTGAGTACCTGCGCGACCTCGCGGCACAGCGCGTCGACGCCGCGCTGAACGACCGGCTGATGGTCGCCTACCTGGTCAAGACCGCCAACCTGCCGCTGCGACCGGGCGCGATCGTGGCGGGTGCCACCACGCAGGTGGCCATCCCGTTCCGCAAGGACAACCCCAAGTTCGCGCAGGCCATCAACCACGCGCTGGATGACCTGGGCAAGGACGGCACGCTTGGCAAGCTCTCGGTGAAGTGGTTCGGCACCGACGTGACCAGGCCCGCCGGTAAGCCAATCAAGTAAGCCAGTCAGGTAAGCCGGCCAGCAAGCCGGGCGGTATCATGTCGCGGCGCCGCGGTCTGCATGGCTGCCGCGCCGTTTTCTTTTTCATTCTTCTGCCGCCGCCACGCCCATGTCCGCTCTCCAGCTTGTCACCGATTCCCTGCCAGTGCTGCTGCAGGGCACGCTGCTGACCATCAAGTTCGCGTTGTGGTCGATGGTGTTCGGGCTGATGCTGGGCACGGTGGTGGCGCTGATGGGCATCAGCCATAGCCGTGTGCTCAAGGCGGCGGCGCGCACCTACGTCAGCATCATGCGCGGCACGCCGCTGCTGGTGCAGATCTTTGTCGTCTACTACGGGCTGCCGGGCATCGGCATCGCGCTGGAGCCCACGCCCGCGGGCGTGCTGACGCTGAGCCTGAACGTCGGCGCCTACCTGTCCGAGAGCATGCGCGGGGCCATCCTGGGCGTGTCGCGCGGCCAATGGCTGGCAGCCTACAGCCTGGGCCTGACGCCGGCGCAGGCACTGCGCTACGTGATCGGCCCGCAGGCGCTGCGGCTGGCGGTGCCAAGCCTGTCCAACAGCCTGATCAGCCTGATCAAGGACACCTCGCTGGTATCGGTCATCACCGTGACCGAGCTGCTGCGCACGGCGCAGGAGGTGATCGCGGCCACCTACCAGCCGCTGCCTCTGTACCTGGCGGTGGCGGCGATCTACTGGGTGCTGAGCACGGGGCTGTCGGGGGTGCAGCATATGCTGGAGCGGCGCTTGTCGCTGCCCGGACGCCACTGATCGGCGCGCAAAGAAAAAGGCCAGCTCTGCGGAGCTGGCCTTTTTTTATCGCCGGGCCGGTCAGCCCTGCGCGATGCGGCTGGCGATATGCCCCAGCGCCTCTTCCACCTGGTCCACCAGGACCAGGCACAGGTCGCCCGGCTGCAGGTGCGACAGCGCGGTATCGATGGCGAGGAACTCGCCACGGATCTCCTCGACCTGGCCGGCGCGTTGCGCGCCCTGCAGGCCTTCGCGCAGCAGCGCCAGCACCTCGCCGTCGGCGCGGCCGCGCTGGCACTGGTCCTGGTACAGGATGACTTCATCGAACACGCCGCCCAGGATCTGGGTCTGGCGGCGGATGTCGTCGTCGCGGCGGTCGCCCGCGCCGCTGATCACCACCATGCGCCGCTTGGCCGGGATGGTCTCGACAGCGTTGCACAGCGCCAGGATGGCATCCGGGTTGTGGCCGTAGTCGGCGATCAGCGTGGCGCCGCGGTAGTCGAACACGTTGAAGCGTCCCGGGGCGGTCTGCGCGTCGTTGACGAAGGTGGCCAGGCCGCGGCGGATGGTCGGCCAGTCGATGCCCAGCGCCCACGCGGCGGCAATCGACGACATCGCGTTATCGACCTGGAAGCCGATGGTGCCGTTGCGCGTCAGCGGGATCTCGGCTACCGCGATGCGCACTTCAGTATCGCCTTCGGACGCCACGATGTCGGCGCCGTCCACGAACACCACGCGCTTGCCCTGCGCGCGGTGCGTGGCCATGGCCGGCTGGTTGGGATCGTGGGCGAAGAAGGTGACGCTGCCGGGGCAGGCGTCGGCCATGCGCACCACCATCGGGTCGGCTGCGTTCAGGACCGCCATGCCGTGCGGCGCGACGTTCTGCACGATCACGCTCTTGAGCACCGCCAGGTCTTCCACCGAATTGATGTAGGACAGGCCCAGGTGGTCGCCTTCGCCCACGTTGGTCACCACCGCCACGTCGCAGCGGTCGAAGGCCAGGCCTTCGCGCAGCAGGCCGCCGCGCGCGGTTTCAAACACGGCGGCGTCCACGTCCGGGTGCAACAGCACGTTGCGCGCGCTGCGCGGGCCGCTGCAGTCGCCGGTGTCGATGCGCTCGCCCTGGATATACACGCCGTCGGTGCCGGTCATGCCCATGCGCAGGCCGCTGGTGGCCATGATGTGGGTGATCAGCCGGACCGTGGTGGTCTTGCCGTTGGTGCCGGACACGGCCACCACCGGGATGCGGCCATCGTCGCCATCGGAGAACATGGTCGAGACAATGGCTTCACCGACCGCGCGGCCCTTGCCGTACGACGGCTGCAGGTGCATGCGCAGGCCCGGCGCGGCGTTGACCTCGACGATGCCGCCGGCCTGTTCCTCGAACGGCTTGAGCATGGTCTCGCACACGGCGTCGACGCCGGCGATGTCCAGGCCCACCATCTGCGCCGCCGCCACGGCACGCGCGGCGATGTCCGGGTGGACGTCATCGGTGACGTCGGTGGCGCTGCCGCCGGTGGACAGGTTGGCGTTGTTGCGCAACACCACGCGCGTGCCGTTGGCCGGCACGGAATCGGCGGTCAGGTTCTGCTTGGCCAGCGTGGCCAGCGCGATGTCGTCAAAGCGGATCTTGGTCAACGAGGTCGCATGGCCTTCACCGCGGCGCGGGTCGCGGTTCACTTCCTCGACCAGCTGGCGCACGGTATGCACGCCGTCGCCGATGACCTGCGGCGGGTCGCGGCGCGCGGCCGCCACCAGCTGCTTGCCGACCACCAGCAGGCGGAAGTCATGGCCCGGGATATAGCGCTCGACGATTACGTCCGAGCTGATGTCCGAGGCGACCTCGTAGGCCGTCATCACTTCCTCGCGGGTGCGGATGCGCACCGCCACACCCTTGCCCTGGTTGCCGTCGCGCGGCTTGACCACCACCGGGGCGTCGATTTCCTGCGCTGCGGCCCAGGCCTCTTCGGCGCTGCGCACCGAGCGGCCCAGCGGCACCGGCACGCCGGCGGCGTGCAGCAGGGTCTTGGTCAGGTCCTTGTCCTGCGCGATCGATTCGGCCACGGCGCTGGTGCGGTCGGTCTCTGCGGCCTGGATACGGCGCTGCTTGCTGCCCCAGCCGAACTGCACCATCGAGCCCTGCGTCAGGCGCCGGTAGGGGATGCCGCGCGCCACGGCGGCGTAGACGATGGAGCCGGTGCTGGGCCCCAGGCGCACGTCCTCGTCCAGCTCGCGCAGGCGGTGCAGCGCGTCTGCCAGGTCGAACGGGGTGTCGTTGCGCGCGGCGCGGCACAGGGCCTCGGCCAGCTCGAACGCAAGCCGGCCGACTTCTTCCTCGCTGTATTGCACGATCACCTGGTAGGTGCCGGGCTCGACCGTCTGCGCGGTGCGGCTGAAGGTGACCGGGCAGCCGGCGGCGGCCTGCAGGCGCAGCGCGGTCACTTCCAGCACGTGGGCCAGCGACAGCTCACCCGACTCCTCGTCCGGGCGCAGCGGCCCGATTTCGGGGAAACGGGCGCGCAGCCGGTCTTCAAAACCGGGCAGCGCCGACAGCATGTTGGTGGCATCCTGGCAGGCCACGATCGCCTCGATGGCGGTGTGGCGGCACCACAGGTTCGGGCCCCGCAGGGCCCGGATACGTGAGACTTCCATAGAACGGTTTCCGTGTCTTCTATGCGCGGTTGAGCTTGGGGCCGCGTCAGGCGCGGCGCGCAGGCTGGCCCATCCAGTGGTGCACCAGGTCGACGGTGGCGCCGGTGGCGGCCTCGTCGCACTGCAGAACCAGCAGGTCGCCCGGCACCAGCTGGCTGAGCGCGGTTTCAATGGCGCTGGCGCGCGTGCCTTCGTCGATGATCTTGGTCACGCGCCGGCCTTCGTACAGGCCCTGCTTGAGCAGCGCGCGCGCCTCGGCATCGGGCAGGGCGCGCTTGACGCTGCGGTCCTCGCACAGGAAGACGCGGTCGAAATGCTGCCCCAGCGCCATGCCCTGGCGCACCAGGTCTTCGTCGCGGCGCTGCATGCCGGCGCCGTAGACCACCATGCGGCGCTCGGCCGGGAAGCGCTCCAGCGCGGTCGCCAGGGCTTCCAGCGCGGGCGCGTTGTGGGCGTCGTCGACCACCACGGTGGCGCCGTTGCGCTCGAACAGCGTGAAGCGGCCCGGCACGTCGACCTGGCCGACATCGAAGGTCACCACGCCGGCGCGGATCAGGTCGTTGGAAATGCCCAGCGCCCAGCCCGCGGCCACGGCCGCCAGCACGTTCTCGACCTGGAACGCGACGCGCCCGGCATAGGTCAGTGGCACCGCGGCCACGTCCACCAGCGCGGTCTCGCTGCTGCCGGTGGCCAGCACGATCTTGCCTTCGCGCAGGTACACCGCGCGCTTGCCGGCGGCGCGGTGCGACACGATAGCAGGCAGTTCCGGCGTCAGGCCGAAGAAGATCACGTCGCCGTCGCACAGCCCGGCCATCTCCACCAGGCGTTCGTCGCGCGCGTTGAGCACGGCCGCGCCGGTCTCCAGCACCACGTCGACCTGCGTGCGCAGCACGTTGTACATGCGGTCCTCGTCCTCGACGTAGTAGTCGCCGAGGTGGTCGGGCTGGTCGAAATTGGTGACCACGCCGACCTGGCAGCGGTCATAGGCCAGGCCTTCGGAGAGGATGCTGCCGCTGTCGTTCTCGAACACGGCGGCCTCGACCGCGCGGTTCATCAGGATGCGATGGCCCGATTCCCAGTTGGCGCGGTCGCCGCTTTCCACCTGGCGGCGGTCCAGGAACAGCCCGTCGCTGCAGGCCAGGCCGGTATGCTTGCCCGACAGCTGCAGCAGGCGCGCCACCAGGCGCGCGACCACGGTCTTGCCGTTGGTGCCGGTCACGCCCACCACCGGGATGCGGCCCTGGTCGTCATCGGACTCAGGGAACAGGTGGTTGACGATGGCGCGGCCGACCGGGCGCGGCGTGCCTTCGGCCGGCTTGATATGCATCAGCAGGCCGGGGCCGGCGTTGACCTCGACGATGGCGCCGCGCTGCTCGGCCAGCGGGCGCGAGATGTCCTCGGCCACCAGGTCCACGCCGGCGATGTCCAGCCCGACCACGCGCGCGGCGAGCGCCGCATGCGCGGCGACGCTCGGGTGCACACGGTCGGTGACGTCGAAGGCGACATTGCCGTTGCGCTGGATCAGCACGGTGCGGCCTTCGGGCGGTACCGAGCTGGCGTCCATGCCCTGGCGCTTCAGTTCCAGGCGCGCGGCCGAGTCCAGCCGCACACGGTTCAGCGGATGATCCTCGGTGGTGCCGCGGCGCGGATCGGAATTGATCTGCAGCTCGATCAGCTCGTCGATGGTGGACTTGCCGTCGCCGACCACGCTCGCGGTCTCGCCCATGGCGGCGGCCACCAGGCGGCCGCCCACCACCAGCAGGCGGTGCTCGTTGCCGGGGATGAAGCGTTCGACGATGACGCCGTTGCCTTCGTCGATGGCCACGCCGTAGGCGGTCTCGACTTCCTCGCGGGTCATCAGGTTGGTGAACACGCCGCGGCCGTGGTTGCCGTCATAGGGCTTGACCACCACCGGCACGCCGATGTCCTCGGCGGCGTCCCAGGCGTCTGCCGGGGAATCGACCATGCGGCCCTCGGGGACCGGCACGCCGCAGGACTCCAGCAGGCTCTTGGTCAGGTCCTTGTCGCGCGAAATGCTTTCGCCGATGGCGCTGGTGCGGTCGGTCTCGGCGGTCCAGATGCGGCGCTGGCGCGCGCCGTAGCCCAGCTGCACCAGGTTGCCGTCCGACAGGCGGATCGCCGGGATGTCGCGGTCGTCCGCGGCATCGACGATGCAGGCGGTGCTGGGGCCCAGGCAATGCTCGTCCACCAGGCGGCGCAGGTTGTCCACGGCGGCGGGGACGTCGAAGGGACGGTCCTCGATCGCGGCCATGACCAGGTCGCGGGCGGTGAACAGGGCGACGCGGGTGACTTGCTCGTGCCAGGCGCGCACGATCACCTTGTAGACGCCGCGCACCGGGGTCTCGCGCGCCTTGCCGAAGCCGCCGGGCATGCCCGCCAGGTTCTGCAGCTCAAGCGTCACGTGTTCCAGGATATGGCCGGGCCAGGTGCCGTCCTTCACGCGCTGCAGGAAGCCGCCGCGCTCGCCGATACTGCAGCGATGCTCGATCAGCGACGGCAGCCAGGCCGACAGGCGCTCGTGGAACCCCGGAATCGTGTTGGAGGGAAAGTCCTCCAGTTCCCCGATATCGACCCATGCCTCCAGTACGGGCCGATATGTCCACATATTCGGGCCGCGCAGCGACATGACATCGAAAATCTCAATGTCCTTCTTTTTCATTGAATTAGCTTGAGGCAGTGGGCGGAACCGCCCGAGAAATGGAAGCCTAACCTTTCAGTAACGTTACAGCACAGAGCGGGTTGACTTTCTTCGTGTAAAAGTGATTGTGCAGTGCATCAGGAGTACCCGCGCGTTCGTCGTTATGTATACTGCGGGCGAATTCGCGGGCCGCCAGAGCGTGCCCGGCCTAAATTTGTTTCAAGTTATGTCCGTACCCCCTGGACGCACGCCGCGCCATCCATGACCCAGTCCTCCCTGCCTGTCCCTACCGCCCCTGCTGCCGACGAGCCCTGGCGTACCGAATCCGGATCGTGGCTCCGACCCGGCGAGACCGTCCTGGCCGGACTGGCTCTGGACCTCGACGCGAAGCTGCATTTTACCCAAGGGTGGCTGGTTGTGACCGACCAGCGCATCGTTGCCCGGGCTCCCGGTGAAAAAAATGTGCGGGAATGGAACATCGGGACCTCCCTGTGCCTGTCGCACACCGACCACGCGGGCGTGGGCGCGCTGGAACTGAGCGGTCCAGAAGGCCGGCTGGCGAGCTGGCGATACACGCTTGGTTACAATCCGGCCGCGCTGCGGCTGGCCGACCAGTTCGAATTCCAGCGCGATGCCGCCGGCGCGCGCCCGGCGGGCGGGGCGGGCGAAGTGCTGTGCCCGACCTGCAAGGCGCCGCTGCCGCCGGACGAGGAACAGTGCCCCCAATGCAGCCGGGAGCTGGAAACCCCGCCGTCGACCTGGGCGCTGCTGCGCCTGTGGCGCTTTGCCCGGCCGTACCAGTGGCAGCTGCTGGCGGGCTTCCTGCTGACGCTGCTGTCCACCGCGGCCACGCTGGTGCCGCCGTACCTGACCATGCCGCTGATGGACAAGGTGCTGATCCCGTTCCAGAACGGGGTGCCGATCGACTACGGGCTGGTGCGTCTGTACCTCGCGGGATTGCTGGGGGCGGCGCTGGTGGCCTGGTCGCTGGGGTGGGCGCGCACTTACCTGCTTGCGCGCGTATCGGAGCGTATCGGCGCCGATCTGCGCACTACCACGTACGAACATCTGCTAAAGCTGTCGCTGGAATACTTCGGCGGCAAGCGCACCGGCGATCTGATGGCGCGCATCGGCTCGGAAAGCGACCGCATCTGCGTCTTCCTGTCGCTGCACCTGCTGGACTTTGCCACCGACGTGCTGATGATCCTCATGACGGCGGTGATCCTGGTGTCGATCAACCCGTGGCTGGCATTGGTCACGCTGGTGCCGCTGCCGTTCATCGCCTGGATGATCCACCTGGTGCGCGACCGCCTGCGCCACGGCTTCGAGAAGATCGACCGGATCTGGTCCGAGATCACCAATGTGCTGGCCGATACCATCCCCGGCATCCGCGTGGTCAAGGCCTTTGCCCAGGAAAAGCGTGAGGTGTCGCGCTTCCGCGAGGCCAACAAGCACAACCTGGCGATCAACGACCGCGTCAACGCGGTATGGTCGCTGTTCACGCCGACGGTGACCCTGCTGACCGAGATCGGCCTGCTGATCGTGTGGGTGTTCGGTATCTGGCAGGTGTCGCACAGCGCCATCACGGTGGGTGTGCTGGTGGCGTTCCTGACCTATATCAGCCGCTTCTATACCCGGCTGGATTCGATGAGCCGGATCGTCTCGGTGACGCAGAAGGCCGCTGCCGGCGCCAAGCGCATCTTCGACATCCTCGACCATGTGTCGAGCGTGCCGGAGCCGGTGCGCCCGGCGAAGCTGGACAAGGTCGAAGGCGCCATCGACATGAGCGACCTGGGCTTCCGCTACGGCAACCGCGCGGTGATCCGCGGGCTGAACCTGTCGATCGAGCCGGGCGAGATGATTGGCCTGGTGGGGCACAGCGGCTCGGGCAAGAGCACGCTGGTCAACCTGATCTGCCGTTTCTACGATGTTTCCGAGGGCGCGATCCGCGTCGACGGCGTCGATATCCGCTCGCTGCCGGTGTCGGAGTACCGCCGCCATATCGGCCTGGTGCTGCAGGAGCCGTTCCTGTTCTTCGGCACGATTGCCGACAATATTGCCTACGGCAAGCCCGACGCCACGCGCGAGGAGATCATCGCCGCCGCGCGCGCCGCGCATGCGCACGAGTTCATCCTGCGCCTGCCGCACGGCTATGACTCGCTGGTCGGTGAGCGTGGCCAGGCGCTGTCAGGCGGCGAGCGCCAGCGCATCTCGATCGCGCGCGCGCTGCTGATCAACCCGCGCATCCTGATCATGGACGAGGCCACCTCGTCGGTCGACACCGCCACCGAGAAGGAAATCCAGAAGGCGCTCGACAACCTGGTGCAGGGCCGCACCACCATCGCCATCGCGCACCGCCTGTCGACACTGCGCAAGGCCGACCGGCTGGTGGTGATGGACCGCGGCCAGATCGTCGAAGTCGGCAGCCATGATGATCTGCTGTTGCGCGAAGGCGCATACTACAAGCTGTACCAGGCGCAGGCGCGCAATGTCGACACCGAGGACGGCGAAGACGAAGCGATCGAAACGCCGGAGGCCGCCAATGCCCAATGACGTTCCCGCCACCACGCCGACACCCATGTTTACGCTAGATCGCAATCGTTTTGGCCGCCTGGTCCTGATCGCCGAAGACGGCACCGTCCACGAAGGCGTGGTGCCGGTGCGCGCCTTCCCGATTTCCGCGCCGCAGGGCGGCATCGGCCTGATGAGCACCGACGGGCATGAGGTGGTGTGGATTCCGCGGCTGGAGGATGTGCCGCAGGCAGAGCGCGACATGATCGAAGCGGAACTCGCCTCGCGCGAGTTCATGCCGGAGATCCAGCGTATCGTCAGCGTGTCGACCTACGCCACGCCCAGCGTGTGGACGGTGCAAACCGATCGCGGCAAGACCGAGCTGGTGCTGCGCGGCGAAGAGGCAATCCGGCGCCTGGCCGGCAGCACGCTGCTGATATCGGACACGCACGGCATCCACTACCTGATCCGCGACCTGACGGCGCTGGACAAGCACAGCCGCAAGATCCTCGACCGCTTCCTCTGAGGCGTCGCTGGCGACGCCGAAACCCGGGCCGGCGCGCTGCCGGCCGGGTTCCTGATCCTTGTTCCTAGTGCAGCATCTCGGATGCGTCGTCTTCGTCGTCCCAGTCATCGTGCATGACCGGCACGTCAGGCGCCATGTCGAACACCATCGAGTGGTAGCGCACGCTGAACCACTCGCGGAACATCTGCAGCGACAGTTCCTCGGGCCACATCGAGTCATCGAACCACTCGCCCAGCATGAATTCAAAGAATTCCTGCCAGCGCTTCTCGACCCAGCGCAAGGCGTTGTCGTGCGTATCGGCCAGCTCTTCCGGCAGCAGAAACACGCTCTGGTCCTCGCGCACCTGCTCTAGCGTGAGGCCGGCCACCGGCTGGGGATCGACCGCCTGGATCCAGTCCAGGAACGGCTGTTCCGGGACCAGCGCGACCATGGAACGGTTGATGGTGAAGCGGGGATGGTCAGACATGGCGAAAGCCTTCAAGGACTGCAACCGCCTATTGTAGTCCTTCGCCGTGCGGCTTCCGTGCGCGCTACTGATAATCCATGGTAAAGATCATCGCGCTTGATACCGTCCCCGGGGAGGGCGTGCCGCCAAGGCCGATGTAGCGCGCGCCGAAGCGGTATGTGGCGGGGACGTTGGCCGTGATGTTGCCCATCGCATTGCGCACCTGCAGGGGTACAGGCTCGGTGCCGCTCGCATTGACGATCTGCACGCCTGCGCCGCTGGCCATGCCGCCCGTCCCGGCAGTGACGATACCAAGGATGCCATTCGCGGCCGAGGCTACCGGCGTGCCTATGGCCCCGTCCAGTGTCATGCCAACAATCGCCGCGCCACTGCAGGTCAGCTGGATGGCGAAGGGCGTATTGCCGCCCGCGCCCTGGTTTGCGAGCGTCGTGGCACTGATTGCAGGCAGGTTGACCACGGGGGGATAGTTGGTGTTGCAGGCAATTTCCCGCGGTGTCACGTTGCCGCTGAAGCCGATATAGTTGTCGACGCCACCCAGTCCCCCTGCCGTGCTGCCCTTGTAGACGCCGAAGCCGAAGCGGGTCTGGGTGGGATCAAGATTGCCTGAAGTGATCGTCCCGGTCTTCACGAATTCCACCGATACCGACACCGAATAGTTCAGGCTGGCGTCCAGGTAGCCAAGGTTTGCGCTGCGGGTATCGCAGTTCAAGCCGGCTGCGTTGGTCATGGGCTGGCCCGCTGCATTGCGCAGCCGGATGCCGATGCCGGCGACTCCGGTGGAGTAGACGCCGGGCATGACTTCAGTGCCGCTGCCGTAGTAGCAGGAGATGATGGGAGCACCGGCCACCACGTACGGCGGCACGTTGGTACAGGTGCCGCTGAATGAGTAGTAATGCACTGTTCCGGGAATGGTGCTGCCGACGGCGAGGTTGGCGGCGACTGCCATGTTGCTGAGTGCCTGCAGATATGGCATCGCCGGCGTGGAGCTGCAGGCCGCATGAGCCAAATGCGGGACCGCAAAGCATGCAAGTACCACCAGCCAGTGGCGCAGGGTGCTGATTAGCTGTTTTCCGTTCATGGCAGGGCTCGCGGTGATGGCATGTGCGGCGCGCACAAACGGCCAGGTTGTGCGGCCCTCCGGCTTTCCGGCTTTCCGGCATGCCGGTTAAAGTTGCGCTACTACGATACGTGTGGCGCATTCCCGGCAGCAATAAGGCTTGCCTTAAATCTGGGTCAGAGATTTCATGCCACCGGAACGGAAGAACTGCCCAACAACCCCATGATCCACACCGTGTCGCAAGGCTCTGTGATCCGGACTTCCCGCTTTCGTGCAGGCATTGAGGAAAACGACAAGCGCATTGCCGCCGGTTGCTGGCTATAGTCTGCGAGGGGCTGCAGGCAGGCCATGCGGTCTGATGCGTGCAAGGCATGAATCAATTCTTGCCCGTCATGAATCGGGCGCCTGCCGACAAGGCAAAAGCCCGGCAAGGAGAAGTCATGGATACGTATGTCGACCTGCAGCGGGCCATACTGAACAACATACCGGACCAGGCCTGGTTGAAGGACGCCGGCTCCCGCTACGTCCTGGTCAATGACGCCTTCATGGCCGCATGCGGGCGGTCCGAGGCCGAGATTCTGGGCAGCACGCCGGACAAGGTGTGGTCGGAGGAATGGGGACAGGTCTACCTGGACACCGACAAGGCGGTGGTGGCCAGCGGCATCCGCCGGCGTTATGAGGAATGCCGTCACGGCCAGGACGGTAGCCTGCGCTGGTTCGATACCATCAAGATGCCGATTCGGGGCCAGGACGGCGCGGTCGTCGGCACGGTTGGCATCTCGCGCGACATTACCGACCGCAAGCGCTCCGAGCAGGAGTTGCTGGAATCGCGCGCGCAGCTGCGTGAGCTGTCCGCCTACCTGCAGTCCGTGCGCGAGGCGGAGCGCACCCGGATCTCACGCGAGCTGCACGATGAGCTTGGGCAGTCCCTGACGGCATTGCGCCTGGGACTCAGCTTTATCGAAGCGCAGCAGGGCCCCGATGCCGGCGACGCGTGCCGCAAGCATTTGCAGATGCTCAAGCAGATCGCGGATTCGACGGTGGACGCGGTGCAGCGCATCGCGGCAGACCTGCGCCCGCCGCTGCTGGATGAGCTGGGGCTGACCGCGGCGATCGAGTGGCTGGCCGAGTCTTTTTCCGAGCGCGGCGGCATCGCCTGCGAGCTGGCGCTGCAGCCCGTCGGCGAGCTCAGCGCCGAACTCAGCACCGCGGTCTTTCGCATCGCGCAGGAAGCGCTGACCAATGCCTGCCGCCATGGCCGCGCCGATCGCGTGCGGGTGGAGCTGAGCGCGGCCGGCGGGACCTTGCGGCTGGTGGTTGCCGACAACGGCCGCGGCATCGATGCGTCCAGGGCCGGGCATCGCCGCAGCCTGGGTTTGCTGGGGATGCGCGAGCGTGCGCTGATGCTGGGCGGCAAGCTGGCGGTAACCAGCGAGAAGGGCGGCGGCACCCGGGTCGAGGCGCAGATCCCCAATGCCGGCGCTGCCGGCAACGGAGGCGCAAGATGATCCGCCTGATGCTTGCCGACGACCACACCATCATCCGCGACGGGCTCAAGAAGATCTTCTCCACCGTGCCCGACATGCAGGTGGTGGCCGAAGCCGCCGACGGCTGCGAAGTGTTGGCGCTGCTGCGCGCGCAGACGCCGGACGTGCTGTTGCTGGACATGTCGATGCCGGGGCGCAGCGGCATCCTGCTGATCCAGCAGATACGGGCCGGCTATCCGGCGCTACCGATCCTGGTGCTGAGCATGTACCGCGAGTCGCAATATGCGGTGCAGGCTATCCGCGCGGGCGCGGCTGGCTACCTGACCAAGAATGTGGAGTCCGACCAGCTGCTCGGTGCCATCCGCAAGGTGGCGCGCGGCGGTACCGCGGTCTCGCCGGCGATTGCCGACAAGCTCCTCAGCCAGGCCCGGCAGCCCGATGCCATGTTGCCGCATGCACGCCTGACGGCGCGTGAACTGCAGGTGTTCCAGATGCTGGCCGAGGGGCTGGGCATCAACGAGGTCGCCGCGGCGCTGTCGCTCAGCGCCAAGACGGTAAGCACCCACAAGGCCAACATTCTCGGCAAGATGGATATCGCTTCGACGGCCGGGCTGGTGCACTACGCCATCCGCCACGGCCTGCTCGCCGAAGCCGGGGACGCGGCCTAGTCTGCTGCGGTGCGTCTAGGAAAATCCTTAGGTCGAATTCAGCCAATCCTGATGTAGTGATGCCGCCCCGGCACCTACGCTTCAGGTAGCGAAGCCCTGACTTCGCCTGCATAACAAGACCTGAGGAGACAAGCCATGCAGCTGGACCTGCTGATCCGGGACGCCTGTGTACGCGACGACGCGCCCCTGACCGATATCGCCATCCGCGACGGCCGTATCGCCGCCATCGAGCCCGGCATCGACGTGCCGGCGCATGAAGTGATCGAGACCGGCGGCCGCGCGGTCATCCCGGGGCTGGTCGAAGCGCACCTGCACCTGGACAAGGCTCTGCTGCACCGCCGCCTGCCGGCACGCTTCGGCACGCTGGACGAAGCCATCCGCGTCACCGGCATCCTGAAAAGCAAGCAGCAGCGCCAGGATGTGCTGGACCGCTCGCGCCAGGTGCTGGACATGGCGGTCAGGAACGGCACGGTGGCGATCCGCGCGCATCCCGATGTCGACCTGATCCAGGGGCTGATCGGGGTGGAGACGCTGCTTGAACTGAAATCGGAGTACCACGATCTGCTCGACCTGCAGATCGTGGCCTTCCCGCAAGAGGGCATCCTGAAATCGCAGGGCACCCGCGAGCTGCTGACAGAAGCCATGGACATGGGCGCCGATGTGGTCGGCGGCTGCCCGTACAACGAGCTGAGCTGGGCCGACACCATGCGCCATATCGACATGGTCTTCGAACTGGCGCAACGCTATGACGCGCCGGTCGACATGCATGCCGATTTTGCCGACGACACCGGCGACCAGCGCTTTGCCGCAGTGTCATATATCGCGCAGAAGACCATCGAAGCCGGCTACCAGGGGCGCGTGTCGCTGGGCCATGTCACGAGCCTGGGCGCGCTTGACGCGGCGCAGCTGCAGCCGCTGATCGAGCAGATCCGCGAGGCCGGCATCAACATCGTCACGCTGCCCGCCACCGATCTCTATCTCGGCGGCCGCAAGGACGTCCAGAACCAGCGCCGCGGGCTGGCGCCGGTGAAGGCCCTGCACAGCGGCGGCGTCAACGTGGCGTATTCCTCGAACAATATCCGCAACGCCTTCACGCCGTTCGGCAAGGCCGACATGCTGCAGATCGGCAACATGCTGGCGCACGTGGCCCAGTTCGGCGTGCCCGAGCACCAGCTCGCGGTGCTCGACATGGGCACGCACAACGCCGCGCGCGCGATGGGCCTGCACGACACCTATGGCCTCAAGGTCGGGCGCCAGGCTGACCTGGTCGTGCTCGATACCTTCCAGGTGGCCGATGCGCTGATCGACATCCCGCCGCGGCTGTGGGTGGTCAAGCGCGGCAAGATCACCGTAGTCACGCAGCATCGCTGCGAGATCCATCGGCACCGGTGCTGCCCACACTGACCGCAATGCCCGTTCCCCGTCCATCAAGGAGTCGATCATGAGAAAGCTGCCCGCCGAAGTCGTGGCTTCACTGCTTGCCATCACAACCGTTCCCATCGCCGCGCATGCCTCGCACCTGCCGCCATGGGCCATCTTCATCAGCTGGGCCGCGACCTTTGCCATGGGCGGTCCCACGCCGGAGAACCTGAAGAAGATCTGGCCGACACTGCCGGTGGGCTCGCTCTTTGCCTTTGTCATCGTGCTTTGCTTCCGCCAGGCGGCCGAGCAGTTCTCCGGGCCAGCGCTGATCGTGGCGGAGATGGTGATCCTGTTCGCGCTCAACGCTTCGATGATGTATCTCGCTCGCGTGTTCGTCACGCTGCGCTTCATCCCCGGCATGTTCTTTGGCTTTGCCTCGTATTTCGCCACGCTGTTCGGCGGCTTCGGCCCGGTGCCGGGCGATCCCGTTGTCGCGCTTGGCGCGGTGATCGCCATGAATGCGCTCGGACCGGCCTATGCCTGGATCAAGCATCACTACGCGGCACCGGAATCCGTTGCCGAACGCCCATGGCAAGGCTGGAAGACCGAGACCTGAGCCGACGCGTCCTGCCGGGTTTGCGTGCCAGGCGCAGCATGACCCGGCGCCATCATCGAATCGTTATCGCGGCTGCCAGCGTGGGCCGGCCGCGCGTATCCGGGGGAAGTGGGTATGGAATTTCTGGGTGAAGTGGATCCTTGCGGCACCGGCACGTCGCGCCGGGCATTCCTGGCCGGCTCGGCCGCGCTGGCGGGCAGCACCATATTGCCTGCCGTCGGCCAGGAACTGGCGCAGGAGCCGGCGCAATCCGGGCGCGCAGGGCTGGCGCATTCGTCCGCGGGCATGGTCACCAGCCCGCATGGACTGGCCAGCCAGGCGGGGCTGGAGGTATTGAAGGCCGGGGGCAACGCCATCGAGGCGGCGATTGCCATCGGCGCGGTGCTGAGCGTGACATACCCGCACTTTACCGGCCTGGGGGGCGACGCCTTCCTGGTGGTCAGCGACCGCGGCGGCAATGTGCGCACGTTCTCCGGCATCGGCCAGGCGGCGTCCGAGACCTCGGGCTATGCCGGCACGATTCCGCTGCGGGGCCCGGCAGCGGCACTCACTGCCGCCGCCACCGTTGCGATCTGGGACCGCGCCTTTGCCTTCAGCCGGGACCAGTGGGGCGGCACGCAGTCGTGGTCGGCGCTGCTGGCGCGGGCCACCGAGTACGCCGCCAACGGATTCCCGGTCACGCCGTCACAGTGCTTCTGGCAGGAGTTCCGCTCGGCGGACCTGTCAGGCTGGGATGGCTTCGGACAGGTCTTCATGCCAGACGGGCGCATGCCCAGGCCCGGCCAAATGTTCCGCCAGCCTGAGCTGGCCCGCACCCTGGACCGGGTGGCGACACAGGGCGGGCGCGAATTCTACGAGGGCGACCTCGCCGGTCGCCTTGCCGCCGGGCTGGCCAAGGCCGGCTCGCCGTTGCGCGAACAGGACCTGGCGCGCTGCCAGGCGCGCGAAGAAGTGCCGCTGCGCGTGGCCTACCGCGACGGCGAACTGCTCGGCCTGCGTCCGCCCACGCAAGGCGTGACCACGCTGGAGATCATGGGCATCCTCGACCGGTTCGATCTGTCCGGTATCCAGGAAGGCAGCGCAGACTATTACCACCTGCTGGTCGAGGCCGTGAAGCTGGCGTTCCTGGACCGCAACCGCTACGTCGCCGATCCCGATTTTGTCGACGTGCCGCTGGAGCGGCTGTTGTCCAGGTCCAATCTCGACGCCCACGCGCGCCGCATCCGCATGGACCGCGCCATGGCGTGGCCGCATGTGTTCAAGCCCGGCGACACCGTCTACATCGGCGCCGCCGACCGCGAGGGCCGCTGCGTGAGCATGCTGCAGACCGTCTATTTCGACTGGGGCAGCGGCCTGGTCGTCGGCGACACGGGGGTGCTCTGGCACAACCGCGGCGCATCGTTCAGCCTCGATCCCGCCAGCCCCAACGTGCTGCGCGGCGGCAAGCGGCCATTCCATACCCTCAATCCCGGCATCTACCTCAAGCAGGGCCGGCCGCACCTGCTGTACGGCACGCAAGGCGCCGACGGCCAGCCGCAGACACTGGCCGCGGTGCTGACACGGATGATCGACTACGGCATGGATCCGCTGACGGCTCTGCGCCGCCCGCGCTTCCTGCTGGGCAAGACCTTCTCGGACAGCCGCGACAGCCTCAAGCTGGAACAGGATGCCGGCCTGCCGGTGTTCAACGAGCTTGCCGCGCGCGGCCATCAACTGAGCCCGATCCCTGCGCAAAGCCAGCTGGCCGGTCATCCGGGCGCGATCCGGATCGATACCGGCGGGCAGCTTAGCGGCGCGCACGACCCGCGCAGCGATGGCCGGGCGCTGGGGGTATAGCGCGCGGCGCCCGGCGCCGGCGGCGCTTCCCGGTGACGCTGCGTTGTACCGGTGCGTCACCCAAAGAAAGAGCCCTCGGCCAGGGAGGACGAGGGCCACAAGTGGTAGCGGGCGAGTCGCAGTACGCCCGCATACCATGATGGCGCCGCTACGCGATCCGGGCATCCCCAATTCTGGGGATGTTGCTTTCCACTGCGCGCTGACAGCACCAACCATCAATGGAGCAAAGGGACGTGCAATTCCCTGAAATCGAACGCGTCCGATTTGTCATTGATGCCATGAATGGTCAGGACGGCATCGTGGGTCATCGCCAGCTGCAGGCCTGCGGCAATCGCGGCATCGCGTGACGGGTAGACCGGTCCCGGGTTGTCGGGGTCGTATTCGAGGGCCCACTGCGCGTCTCGGGTGAGGATGACCTCGATGGACTTGATTGGCATCGCCAACTCCGTTTCTTGTGGACGATGTGCGGTCGCGCCGGCGTGGAGAAAGGGCCTGGCAACGGGGAGCCGGTGCCAGGCGTCCGCCTGTGGAGCACTGTGATGCTGATGCCGTGCATGGCCCGGCCTGCAGCGATTCCAGCGTAGGCCAGGGCTGGGGACATGACTGTAAACAACTGCAAAGGCTGCGGTGCGATTTGGTTACCGTCCTGGAAAACAGATGGCGGGGTATCCGCTGCCAAAGAAAAAACCCGCGAAGCCTTCGGCTATCGCGGGTTTCTAGACCTGCAGGTGCTGCATCGGACTGAATACTGGTGGAGCCGGCGGGAATCGAACCCGCGTCCGTAAGCCCTCCACAGAGAGTTCTACATACTTAGTTCTGTCATTTGATTTAACCGGCGCATCGCGGACGAACACGCTCTACGACGGCGAGTCACTAGGTTTTCGTCCCCGGCTTCGTGACCCTTCCGGAGCTTATCTGACGTAAATGACCTCGCGTGGTCTTGCGACCCTAGCCCGTCAGCGAGCCAGTGCGAGGACGGCCGCAATTAAGCGGCCAGTGCGTAACGTTCGTCGTTAGCAGTTATTGCATTCCCATTGATTAACGAGGTGACGGGTCCTCGGTATGCCCTCCACTGCTTTGTAACCCACGTCGAAACCAGGTCGGCCCCAGTGAGGAAGCTGGATTGTACCCGGTTGGACGCAAGCTGTCGCGGGGAGTTCCGGGAACGGCCAGGATACCCCTGCGACACAATCAGGCGACCACGGCGGGCAACAGCAGCGGGATCAGCTCGGCCGGGTGGCGGATCAGGTGGTCGGCGCCCCAGGTCTCGGGCGGCTCGGCGTCGCCGCAATAGCCATAGGCGGCTGTGACGGTGATCATGCCGGCGGCCTTGCCGGCCTGGATGTCGCGCAGGTCATCGCCCACATAGACGCACTGGCGCGGGTCGACGCCGGCGCTTGCCGCGGCATGCAGCAGCGGGGCGGGGTGCGGCTTGGCGTGGGGCGTGGTGTCGCCGCTGACGACCGCGCTGGCGCGCGGGGCCAGGCCGATCGCGGCGACCAACGGCACGGTGAAGCGGGCGATCTTGTTGGTGACGATGCCCCACGGGATGCCCGCTGCCTCGAGCGCGGCCAGCACTTGCGGCATGCCGTCGAACAGGCGCGTGTGCACCGCGATGTCGGCCTCGTAGTAGTCCAGGAAGACATCGCGCAGCGCCGGGAACTCTGCATCCTCCGGACGCAGGCCGAAGGCTGCACCCAGCAGTCCACGCGCGCCGTGCGAGGCGACGGGACGCAGTTTTTCATAGGCCACCGGCGCCTGGCCGCGCTCGACGACCAGCCGGTTGGCCGCCGCCGCCAGGTCCGGCGCGGTATCTGCCAGCGTGCCGTCCAGGTCGAAGAAGACCCCTGCGATGCCGGCGCTCATGCTGCCACCCGGCGGAACGCCATCATGTAGTTCACATCGGTGTCGCTGCCCAGCGCATACACCTGCGACAGCGGGTTGTAGGTCATGCCGCGCATTTCCACCAGGTCCAGCCTGGCCTGGCGGGCAAAGCGCGCGAGCTCGGACGGCGTGATGAACTTGTCGTAGTCGTGCGTGCCGCGCGGCAGCATGTTGAGCACATATTCCGCGCCGACGATGGCCAGCAGGTAGGCCTTCAGGTTGCGGTTGATGGTCGAGAAGAACACATAGCCGCCGGGCTTGACCAGCGTGGCACAGGCTTGCACGATCGACGCCGGATCCGGCACGTGCTCCAGCATCTCCATGCAGGTCACCACATCGACGCTGGCCGGTTCACGTGCGGCCAGCGCTTCTGCGGCGATCTCTTCATAGGTCACGGCAACCCCGGTCTCCAGGCTGTGCAGGTCCGCTACCTTCAGTGCCTTGGTCGAGAGATCGATACCGCGCACCGTGGCGCCCAGGCGTGCCATGCTTTCGGACAGGATGCCGCCGCCGCAACCCACGTCGACCACGCGCTTGCCGGCCAGACCGGCGATGCCGTCGATCCAGCGCAGGCGCAGCGGGTTCAGCTCATGCAGCGGCTTGAACTCGCTTTCCGGGTCCCACCAGCGGTGGGCCAGTTCGCTGAACTTGTCGATTTCCTTCGGATCGGCATTGCCGCGCGGCAGGTCCTGATTGGCGGCGCCGGCTGCGGAAAGGGTTTGCGATTGCAACGTCATCGTATGCGGGGCCGGCGGCACTAGCCGCGCCGGCGGTGTGAAGGGAAGAGAGGGACAGTCCGGGCAACTGTACCAAAAAAAAAGCCCAGCTTGCGCTGGGCCTTTCGTCGTCGGAAAGAATCCGATTAACGTGCGCTGCGGGTGCCGACCACTTCGACTTCCACGCGGCGGTTCGGCTGCTGGCAGGCGATCTGGGACTTGCGGTTGCCCTTGCACGACTTCGGATCGACCTTCAGCTGGCGCTTGCCCTTGCCTTCGGTGTAGACGCGGTTGGCTTCAACGCCCTTGCTCACCAGGTAAGCCTTGACCGATTCAGCACGACGGATCGACAGGCGATCGTTGTACTTGTCCGAACCGAACGAGTCGGTGTGGCCAACGGCGATGATGACTTCCAGGGTGATGCCTTGCAGCTTCGAGACCAGGTCGTCCAGCTTGGCCTTGCCTTCCGGCTTCAGGACAGCCTTGTCGAAGTCGAACAGGGTGTCAGCAGCGAAAGTGACCTTCTCGCTCGAGACGACCGGAGGAGCCACCGGAGCCGGTGCCGGTGCCGGTGCGGCCGGGGCCAGGGCGCCGTCGCACAGCGCGTTGGCGGTGGCCGGGGTCCAGGAGCTGTCGCGCCAGCAGAGCTCGTTCGTGCCATTCTTCCACACGTACTCGCTCGTACCGTTGCCCCAGTTGTCGTTCACTGCCTTCTTTTCATAAGGGACGGACTGAGCTTGAGCGGATGCAGCCATTACTGCGGTAGCTGCAACGAGCGCGAGCTTGGCAAATTTTTTCATATTTCTCCTCTCAGGATGAGATCACCGCAGGGTTACTGCGAGCAAATGGACGAAAACAAGTCATACATTCTTCGGAGTATAACATTCTCGATGTGGTGGATGCTCCACTTCGAACAATGTCTGGCTCTTCGCTGGGGAATTGTGCCACAAGGGTCGTTTCCTAAGAAGTAAATATATTCGATTCGCCGCATGGGTTTTGGGCCTGTGGTGTTTGTGCAACATAGGTCTTGTGTCGCCCGCAAAGCCTTGTGGCATCAGGGATTCCGGGTTTCAGCGAGGGCCTCGGGAGGTGTGCGCAAGGGCTGTCCGGAGAGCGGCAGGCGGGGGGTGGCGGCATGTTAGAATGACACGTTGCCCAGCCGTCAGGCGCCCACTGTGCCGCGCGCTAAAGGGCCTGTCATTCGCTTAAACCTGCCGCATAAACCACGCCGCAATGGATCCATTCGCAAAAGAAACCCTTCCGGTCTCCCTCGAAGAGGAAATGCGCCGCTCCTATCTCGATTACGCCATGAGCGTGATCGTGGGCCGGGCGCTTCCTGATGTGCGGGACGGCCTGAAACCGGTGCACCGGCGCGTGCTGTTTGCGATGCACGAGCTTAACAACGACTGGAACCGACCCTACAAGAAGTCGGCCCGTATCGTCGGTGATGTGATCGGTAAGTATCACCCGCACGGCGATACCGCAGTCTACGACACCATCGTCCGCATGGCGCAGGACTTCTCGCTGCGCTACATGCTGGTCGACGGCCAGGGTAATTTCGGTTCGGTCGACGGCGATAACGCCGCGGCCATGCGTTATACCGAAATCCGCCTGGCGAAAATCGCCCACGAGATGCTGTTCGACATCGACAAGGAAACCGTCGATTTCGACAGCAACTACGACGGCTCTGAAAAAGAGCCTTCGATCCTGCCGGCGCGTATTCCCAATCTGCTAATCAACGGTTCGTCCGGTATTGCGGTGGGCATGGCCACCAATATCCCGCCGCATAACCTGAATGAAATCGTCGATGGCTGTCTGCACCTGCTGCGCAACCCGCAGGCGACGGTGGATGAACTGATTGAATTGATTCCGGCGCCTGATTTTCCGACCGCCGGGATTATCTATGGCATCCAGGGCGTTCGCGAAGGCTATCGCACCGGCCGCGGCCGCGTGGTGATGCGGGCCAAGACGCACTTCGAGGACATCGACCGCGGCCAGCGCCAGGCGATCATCGTCGACGAGCTGCCCTACCAGGTCAACAAGCGCACCTTGCTCGAACGCATCGCCGAACTGGTCACTGAAAAGAAGATCGAGGGCATTTCCGACATCCGCGACGAGTCGGACAAGTCCGGCATGCGCGTGGTGATCGAGCTCAAGCGCAACGAGGTGCCCGAGGTTGTTCTCAACAACCTATATAAGAACACCCAGCTGCAGGACACCTTCGGCATGAACATGGTGGCGCTGGTCGACCGCCAGCCGCGCCTGCTGAACCTGCGCCAGATGCTGGAGTACTTCCTGGCGCACCGGCGAGAAGTCGTCACCCGCCGCACGGTATTCGAGCTGCGCAAGGCGCGCGAGCGCGGCCACGTGCTGGAAGGCCTGGCCGTCGCGCTGGCCAACATCGACGAATTCATCGCCATCATCAAGGCCGCACCGACTCCGCCGATCGCCAAGCAGGAACTGATGGCGAAGGCATGGGATTCGGCCCTGGTCCGCGAAATGCTTGCGCGCGCCGAAGGCGAGACCCCGGGCGGCCGCGCCTCCTATCGTCCGGACGGGCTGCCGCCGGTGTTCGGCATGCAGGCAGACGGCCTGTACCGCCTGTCGGATGGCCAGGCGCAGGAAATCCTGCAAATGCGCCTGCAACGCCTCACCGGGCTCGAACAGGACAAGATCGTCCAGGAATATCGCGACATCATGGCGGTAATCACCGACCTGCTGGATATCCTGGCGCGGCCGGAGCGTATTACTGCAATCATCGTCGACGAACTCACCGCTATCCGCGCCGAATTCGGCGATGAGCGCCGTTCGCAGATCGAGCTGAACGCGACCGAGCTGGACACCGAAGACCTGATCACCCCGCAGGACATGGTGGTCACGCTGTCGCACAGCGGCTATATGAAGAGCCAGCCGATTTCCGAGTACCGCGCGCAAAAGCGTGGCGGACGCGGCAAGCAGGCGGCAGCGACCAAGGAAGACGACTGGATTGACACGCTGTTCGTGGCCAATACCCACGACTACATCCTGTGCTTCTCCAACCGCGGCCGGCTCTACTGGCTGAAGGTGTATGAGGTGCCGCAGGGCTCGCGCAACTCGCGCGGGCGCCCGATCGTCAACATGTTCCCGCTGTCCGAAGGCGAGAAGATCAATGTGATCCTGCCGGTCAAGCAGTTTGACGCCGAGCACTTCATCTTTATGGCCACCGCCCGCGGCACGGTCAAGAAGACCGCGCTGACCGAGTTCTCCAATCCGCGCAAGGCCGGCATCATCGCGGTCGACCTGGACGAGGGCGACTACCTGATCGGCGCGGCCGTGACCGACGGCCAGCACGATGTGATGCTGTTCTCCGATGCCGGCAAGGCCGTGCGCTTCGACGAGAACGACGTGCGTCCGATGGGCCGCCAGGCGCGCGGCGTGCGCGGCATGAACCTGGAAGACGGCCAGACCGTGATCGCCATGCTGGTGGCGCCGGCCGAGACCGCCGAAGAGGCTGAGGCGGGCATGCGCGGCAGCGTGCTGACCGCGACCGAGAACGGCTACGGCAAGCGCACCCCCATTGCTGAGTACACTCGACACGGTCGCGGCACCAAGGGCATGATTGCGATCCAGACGAGCGAGCGCAATGGCCGTGTGGTGGCGGCAGCACTGGTTTCGCCCGAGGATGAGATCATGCTGATCACCACCGGTGGCGTGCTGATCCGTACCCGCGTGGCTGAAATCCGCGAAATGGGCCGCGCCACGCAGGGTGTCACGCTGATCAACGTTGACGAAGGCACCAAGTTGTCCGGGCTGCAGCGCATCGTCGAAAGCGATGCCGATAACGGTGCCGGTGGCGACGAGGCTGAAGACGCCGACGGTGCAGAAGGTGCTGCCGGGGCCGACTTGGACGCTAATCCGTAAGACAAATCGTAAATTGTTGCAACAATAGGACGCCCGCCGGAACTCGCGTCGCGGCTGTCCGGACTAAAACGGACGTATTTACCAGGGAGTCACAATGCTCAAAACCTATCGACGTATCGCAGTTCTGGCCGCTTTCGTTCCGACCTTCATGATGGCGCAGCACGCCCATGCGCAGGATGCGGAAAAGACAGCAGCCATCAAGGAACTGCTTTCCGTCATGCAGGCAGACCAGGCTGTCAAGGGCCAGGCCGAAAACTGGCAGCAAGGCGCCAAGCAGGAAGCTCCGCTGGTGCTGGAACAAGTGCTGGTCGAGAACAAGACCCTGAACGACAAGCAGAAGCAGGCCGCTGTCGAAAAGCTGAAGAAGAACGGCGCGGTCCAGCGCATGGTTGACGGCGCCGGCTCGGCCTTCAGCACCGATGGCTTCCGCAAGGACGCGATCCAGGCGCACTACGATGCCTTCGGCAAGTACTACTCGACGGCGGAACTCAAGGACCTGACCACCTTCCTGAAGTCGCCGACCGGCCAGAAGTTCATGGCCAACCAGGGCAAGGCGACCCAGGAGATCTGGGGTTCGATGATGCAGAAGTACGGCCCGCAGGTCGGCAAGTCGATGCGCGACGCCGCAGAGAAGGAAATCACCGCCGCTTCGAAGTGATGCTGGCGTGATCCGCCACTGAATCAGACCGCCGTCCGCCTGCAGCCTTGCAGGCAAGTGCGGCCCCGGGGCCTGGCCCCGGGTGCCCAACGGGGCGCGGGTTTGAGGGATAATGGCTGCTTGGGTAACACCGGCAGCCATTTTTCCATTCCCCGTCTCATGAACGATCCCCAGAATCCCGCTCTTGCCGGCATGATGCAGCGTGCATTAGCCGAACGTGTCTACAACTTCTCCCCTGGCCCGGCGGCGCTGCCCGCCGAAGTGCTGCAGCAGGCTGCCGAGGAGATGCTGTCCTGGCACGGGACCGGGGTTTCGGTGATGGAAATGAGCCACCGCAGCCGCGAATTCGAAAGCATCCATAACGAAGCGATCGCTGACCTGCGCGAGTTGCTGCACATCCCCGCCAATTTCAAGGTGCTGTTCCTGCAAGGTGGCGCCATTGGCGAAAACGCCATCGTGCCGCTGAACCTGATGCGGCTGCGCAGCGCCGAGCAGCCCAAGGCCGATTTCGTCGTCACCGGCACCTGGTCGGTCAAGACCGAGCAGGAAGCCCGCCGCTATGGCGCGGTCAATATCGCGGCCACCAGCGAGGCGGAGAAATTCCACCGCATCCCCGACATTGCTGACTGGAAGCTGTCGGACGATGCCGGCTACGTGCACCTGTGCACCAACGAGACCATCGTCGGCGTGGAGTTTCAGGACATTCCCGATATCGGCCAGGTCAAGGGCGACCGCGTGGTGGTGGCGGATGCTTCCAGCCATATCCTGTCGCGCCCGATCGACTGGTCGCGCGTGCAGGTGGTCTACGGCGGCGCGCAGAAGAATATCGGCCCGGCCGGCGTCACCATCGTGATCGTGCGCGACGACCTGATCGGCCATGCCCACCCGCTGTGCCCGTCGGCATTCAACTGGCGCCTGGTGGCCGAGCACAACTCGATGTACAACACGCCGCCGACCTATGCGATCTATATCGCCGGCCTGGTCTTCAAGTGGCTCAAGCGCCAGGGCGGCGTGCCCGCGATCGAGCAGCGCAATATCGCCAAGGCGTCGGCGCTGTACAACTACCTGGACCAGAGCGATTTCTATCGCAACGAGATCCATCCGAGCTGCCGCTCGCGCATGAACGTGCCGTTCTTCCTGGGCGACGAATCGCGCAATGAAGTGTTCCTGCAACAGGCGCGGGCCAACGGCCTGGTGCAACTCAAGGGACACAAGACCGTTGGCGGCATGCGCGCCAGCATCTATAACGCGATGCCGCTGGAAGGCGTGATGGCGCTGGTCGATTTCATGCGCGAGTTCGAGCGTACGTCCGCCTGACGCGCATTCCCGCTGGCTGCCCGCGCACCTCAGGCACAGTGCGCCGGCAGGCAGAGGTCAGTTTTTCTCCGGCCGCCGCGCCCCGGCGGCCCACCGGATTCATACAAAATGACAAGCCAAGACCGCACCCCCGCGCGCGAGGAGACGCCGCCCAACGAGCAGCAGAACGACAGCCACCTGAGCGAAGCCGAGCGCAAGCTGTCGGTCGAGCTGAGCCCGCTGCGCGAGCAGATCGACACCGTTGACCGCGAACTGCTGGCGATGCTGAACCGCCGCGCCAAACTGGCACTCGAGGTCGGTGAGGTCAAGAAGAAGTACGGTGCGCCGGTGTTCCGCCCGGAGCGCGAGCTGCAGGTGATCCGCAAGGTGCAGGGCGCCAACCCCGGCCCGCTGCTGGGCGAAAGCGTTGCGGCGATCTGGCGCGAGGTGATGTCCGCCTGCCGCGGGCTGGAAAAGCCGCTGGAAGTGGCTTTCCTCGGCCCGGCCGGCACGTTCTCCGAGCAGGCGCTGTATGCGCACTTCGGCCATGAGGTGTCGGGCGTGCCTTGCCCGAGCATCGACGAGGTGTTCCGTGCCGTCGAGGCGGGCACGGTCGAGTACGGCGTGGTGCCGGTCGAGAACTCCACCGAGGGCGCGGTGTCGCGCACGCTCGACCTGTTCCTGCAGACCTCGCTGAAGATCAGCGGCGAGATCGCGCTCAAGGTGCACCACAACCTGATGGCATCCACGCCCGACATGCAGGGCGTCACGGTGGTGCGCGCGCATGCGCAGGCACTGGCGCAGTGCCAGCACTGGCTGACCGCCAACTATCCGCACCTGGAGCGCCAGGCGGTGTCGAGCAATGCCGAGGCCGCGCGCATGGCCAGCGAAGACCCGACCGTGGCCGCGATTGCCGGCGAGTCCGCCGCCAACCGCTATCACCTGCATATCGTGCGCACGCATATCCAGGACGATCCGCACAATCGCACGCGCTTTGCCGTGATTGGCCGCTATGAGACCGAGCCGTCGGGCAGCGACCAGACCTCGATGATCCTGTCGGTACCTAACAAGGCCGGCGCGGTGTACCAGCTGCTGGCGCCGCTGGCGGAGAACGGTGTGTCGATGTGCCGCTTCGAGTCGCGCCCGGCGCGCAGCGGCGCGTGGGAGTACTACTTCTACGTCGATGTGGAAGGGCACCAGCATGAGCCGGCAGTGGCGCGCGCCATCGAAGAGCTGCGGCGCAACGCGGCTTACCTGAAGGTGCTGGGCTCGTATCCGTCGAGCAAGTAAGGCAGCCAGGCAAGAACAAGGAGACGAGATGGCAGAGCAGGGTAAGCAAGGCGGCACGGTGTTCGGACCCGGCTATGTGCGGGCGATTTCGCCGTACGTGGCCGGCAAGCCGATTTCGGAAGTCGCGCGCGAGTTCGGCCTGGACGAGGCCGGCATCGTCAAGCTCGCCTCCAATGAGAATCCGCTCGGCATGCCCGAGTCGGCCCGCCGCGCGGTGGCCGATGCGGTGGCTGAACTCGGCCGCTACCCGGATTCCAACGGCTTTGCGTTGAAGGGCGAGCTGTCGGCGCGCTTCGGCGTGCCCGCCGACTGGCTGACGCTGGGCAATGGCAGCAACGACATCCTGGAGCTGGCCGCGCATGCGCTGGTGGAGCCGGGTCAGTCGATCGTCTATGCCGAGTACTCGTTCGCGGTCTACGCGCTGGCCACGCAGGAGATCGGCGCACGCGCCATCGAAGTGCCCGCGCGCGACTACGGCCATGACCTGGAGGCGATGGCCGCGGCGATCGCGCCCGATACGCGCCTGGTCTTTATCGCCAACCCGAACAACCCGACCGGCACGTTCGTGCCGGCCGCGCAGATCGAAGCCTTCCTGCAGCGGGTGCCGGCCAATGTGGTGGTGGTGCTGGACGAGGCGTACAACGAATACCTGGATGCCGACCAGCAATACGATTCGCTCGCCTGGGTGCGCCGCTACCCGAACCTGATGGTGTCGCGCACGTTCTCCAAGGCCTATGGCCTGGCGGGCCTGCGCATCGGCTACGCGGTGGCGCAGCCGGAGCTGTCGGACCTGCTGAACCGCATCCGCCAGCCGTTCAACGTCAACAGCGTGGCGCAGGCCGCGGCCATCGCCGCGCTGGGCGATGCCGGGTTCCTGCGCCGCAGCGCCGAGCTGAACCGTGCCGGCAAGCGCCAGCTGACCGATGCCTTCGACCGGCTCGGGCTGGAATACGTGCCGTCTTCCGGCAACTTCGTGATGGTGCGCGTGGGCGATGACGACGGCGCCGGCGCGCGCGTCAACCTGGCGTTGCTGAAGCAGGGCGTGATCGTGCGGCCGGTGGGCAACTACAACCTGCCGCGCTGGCTGCGCGTGACCATCGGCCTGGCCGAGGAGAACGCGGCCTTCATCGCGGCGCTGGAGCGGGCGCTGGCGTGAGCGCGGCTACAATCGCGGCGTTTCGCTGCAGGCTGCTTGCCTGCCTCGTTGCCAATCATCGATTTACCTCGGCCTGGTCCGAGCCACTGCCCCTAGCGGCCTGAGATTGTGAGTGCATTGCATTTTTCCCGTGTTGTCATTGTCGGTGTCGGCCTGATCGGCGGCTCGCTCGCGCTGGCGCTCAAGCGCGCCGGCGTGGTGGGCACGGTGGTCGGGGTGGGGCGCTCGCCGGCGTCGCTGCAGAAGGCGCTGGACCTTGGCGTGATCGACGAGGCCGCGACGCTGGCGGATGCCGCGCGCGGCGCCAGCGTGATCGTGCTGTGCGCGCCGGTGGCGCAGAACTTTGCGCTGCTGCACGCGCTGGAGCCGCACCTGCAGCCGGGCACCATCGTCACCGATGCCGGCAGCACCAAGTCAGACGTGATCATGGCGGCCAAGACGGCGCTCGGCGACAAGGTCGCGCAGTTCGTGCCGGCACACCCGATCGCCGGGCGCGAGCTCAACGGCGTGGAGGCGGCGCTGCCGGACCTGTACCTCGGCAAGAAGACCGTGCTGTGCCCGCTGCAGGAAAACTCGCGCGCCGATGTCGCCGCGGTGCGCGCCATGTGGGAAAGCGCCGGCGCAGAATGCCATGTGATGTCGGCAGTGCAGCACGACGCGGTGTTTGCCGCGGTCAGCCACCTGCCGCACGTGCTGTCGTACGCGCTGGTGGCGCAGGTCGCCAATGCGGAAGATGCCGCGCTGAAGCTGGGCTTCGCCGGCGGCGGTTTCCGCGATTTCACGCGCATCGCGGCCTCGTCGCCCGAGATGTGGCGCGACATCTGCGTGGCCAACCGCGACGCGCTGCTGCGTGAGCTGAATACCTACCAGTCGGTGCTGGCGCACCTGAAGACGCAGATCGAGAAGGGCGACGGCGACGCGCTCGAACGCATCTTCGCGCGCGCCAGCAAGACCCGGCTGACCTGGGGCGCAGAGCGTGCCGCGGGCAACCATACCGAACCCTGAACCAATCGCCTGACCGCGGCGCCCCGGCGCCTACGAAAACCATGGAACACCTGACGCTAGGCCCCCTGACCCGCGCCAACGGCACCGTCCGGCTGCCGGGCTCGAAGAGCATCTCCAACCGCGTGCTGCTGCTGGCCGCACTGGCCACGGGCGAAACCCGCGTGCGCGACCTGCTCGATTCCGACGACACCCGCGTGATGCTGCAAGCGTTGCGCACACTCGGCGTGGCGTGGCGGCAGGAGGGCGACGACTACATCGTCACCGGCGCCGGGGGCAATTTTCCGAACAAGTCGGCCGAACTGTTCATGGGCAATGCCGGCACCGCGATCCGCCCGCTGACTGCCGCGCTTGCGCTGCAGGGCGGCAACTACAAGCTGTCGGGCGTGCCGCGCATGCATGAGCGGCCAATCGGCGACCTGGTCGACGGCCTGCGCCAGGTGGGCGCCGTGATCGACTACCTTGGCAATGAAGGCTTTCCGCCGTTGCATATCCAGCCGGCCGGCATTCGCATCGATGCGCCGATCCGCGTGCGCGGCGATGTGTCGAGCCAGTTCCTGACCGCGCTGCTGATGAGCCTGCCGATGGCGCAATCCGACAGCGGCCGCATCGAGATCGAGGTGGTGGGCGAGCTGATCTCCAAGCCGTATATCGAGATCACGCTGAACCTGCTGGCGCGCTTCGGCATCGAGATCGAGCGGCAGGGCTGGGAACGCTTCGTGCTGCCGGCCGGCGCAGCTTACCGCTCGCCGGGCGAGATCTTTGTCGAGGGCGATGCGTCGTCCGCTTCCTACTTCCTGGCGGCCGGCGCGATCGGCGGTGGCCCGGTCCGGGTGGAAGGCGTGGGCATGGCCAGCATCCAGGGCGATGTGCGCTTCGCCGAGGCGCTCAACCGCATGGGCGCCAATGTGATGGCAGGTGACAACTGGATCGAAGTGCGCGGCACGGAACGCGACGACGGGCGCCTGCACGGCATCGAACTGGACTGCAACCATATCCCCGATGCGGCGATGACGCTGGCGGTGGCAGCACTGTTTGCCGAAGGCACGACCACGCTGACCAATATCGCCAGCTGGCGCGTCAAGGAAACGGACCGTATCGCGGCGATGGCGACGGAACTGCGCAAGCTCGGCGCAGTCGTGGAAGAGGGGGCAGACTACCTGCGTGTGACGCCGCCGCAGCCGTGGCAGACTCCGGCCGACGGCATTGGCACCTATGATGACCATCGCATGGCGATGTGCTTCTCGCTGGCAGCCTTCGGGCCGCTGCCGGTGCGGATCAATGATCCGGGCTGTGTGGCGAAGACGTTCCCGGATTACTTCAGCGTGTTTGCGGGCGTGACCGGCTAGGCGCCGGCCAGGTTGGCGTGGTTGCGCTGCGCCGGGGCATGATTGCGGGCAGTCCCGGCTTGGCGGCGCTCGCGCTTCTCCCAGTAGCGGTCGAAGAAGTAGTGGGCCACGGTATTGACGGCCGGCTCGATGAAGGTGATGGCACCGCTGATGGCGAGGCTGCCGGTCAGCGCATACGTCACGCTGAACGCGATGCCGAGGTGCATGATGCCGAACGTCAGGGTTTTTGCCATGTTAGATTGCCTCGCGACTGGGACGGGAAGGGCACCGTGCCGCGGCTGCGGTCAAGCGCCATGAATCAAATAATAATGATTCTCAATTGAATTCACAATCAATCGTTTCTTTTGGCTTTATAAACAATGACTATCGTCAACGTCATCGCCATTGACGGGCCGACTGCCTCGGGCAAGGGCACTGTCGCGCACAAGGTTGCGGACGCCGTGGGCTTTCACCTGCTCGACAGCGGCGCCCTGTACCGGCTCGTGGCGCTGGCCAGCGACCGCGCCGGGATTGACCTGGCGGACGTGGACGCGCTTGCAAAGATCGCTTCCCGCCTCGATGTGAAGTTCGGCCCTGACCGCGTCTGGCTGCAAGGCGAGGAAGTCAGCCTGGCAATCCGTGCCGAGGCGATCGGCAACCGGGCCTCGGCCATCGCCGTGCACCAGCCGGTGCGCGATGCGCTGACCCAGCTGCAGCGCAGCTTCCGCAAGCTGCCCGGGCTGGTCGCCGACGGCCGCGACATGGGCACCGTGATCTTCCCGGATGCGCCGCTCAAGGTGTTCCTGACCGCAAGTGTTGAGGCGCGCGCTCGCAGGCGCTATAAACAATTGATTGATAAGGGAATTTCTGCTAATATTGAAGACCTTTTGCGTGACCTTGAAGCGCGCGATGTACGGGATCGCACCCGCACCGCCGCGCCGCTTCGTCCCGCCGAGGATGCAAAGCTGCTGGATACCTCCGATATGACGGTGGACCAGGCAGTGGCGCAGGTGCTGGAGTGGTTTGCCGCTGTGCGGCCCGATGCATGAGATGCATGCGGGCGCATCAGTAGAAGCGGCGTACCCCGACGGCACCAGATGGCGCCAGCCCGGGCAAGACTTGTGGCTGGCTTGTGTCAAACCTGACCCCGCTGCACTGGCAGACTGAGCGCGATAGTCGCGCCGGCCAGCGTATTGCGGATTTCACCTTACGTTTATGTCCGACCTGCAAACTAACGAATCCTTTGCCGCACTGTTCGAGGAATCCGTCGCCCGCTCCAATATGAAGGCTGGCGAAGTGATCTCCGCTGAAGTCGTGCGCATCGACCACAATTTCGTGGTCGTCAATGCCGGCCTCAAGTCCGAGGCATTCGTGCCGGTGGAGGAGTTCCTGAACGACCAGGGCGAACTCGAAGTGCAGGCCGGCGACTACGTCTCCGTGGCCATCGATGCGCTCGAGAACGGCTATGGCGACACCATCCTCTCCCGCGACAAGGCCAAGCGCCTGGCATCGTGGCTGAACCTCGAGAAGGCGCTGGAAGACGGCGAGATCATCTCGGGTACCGTGACCGGCAAGGTCAAGGGCGGCCTGACGGTGATGGTCAACGGCATCCGCGCGTTCCTGCCGGGTTCGCTGGTTGACGTGCGCCCGATCAAGGACACCACCCCGTACGAAGGCAAGACCCTGGAATTCAAGGTCATCAAGCTGGATCGCAAGCGCAACAACGTGGTGCTGTCGCGCCGCGCCGTGGTCGAAGCGACCCTGGGCGAAGAGCGCCAGAAGCTGATGGAAACCCTGAAGGAAGGCGCCATCGTCAACGGTATCGTCAAGAATATCACCGACTACGGCGCGTTCGTGGATCTGGGTGGCATTGACGGCCTGCTGCACATCACCGACCTGGCCTGGCGCCGTGTCCGCCACCCGAGCGAAGTGCTGTCGGTTGGCCAGGAAATCACCGCCAAGATCCTCAAGTTCGACCAGGAAAAGAACCGCGTCTCGCTGGGCGTGAAGCAGCTGGGCGAAGATCCGTGGGTCGGCATCTCGCGTCGCTACCCGCAAGGCACCCGCCTGTTCGGCAAGGTGACCAACCTGACCGACTACGGCGCGTTCGTCGAGATCGAAGCCGGCATCGAAGGCCTGGTGCACGTGTCGGAAATGGACTGGACCAACAAGAACGTTGCCCCGTCCAAGGTTGTCCAGCTGGGCGACGAAGTCGAAGTCATGGTGCTGGATATCGACGAAGACAAGCGTCGTATCAGCCTGGGCATGAAGCAGTGCAAGGCCAATCCGTGGGACGATTTCTCGCGTAACCACAAGAAGGGCGACAAGCTGGCCGGCCAGATCAAGTCGATCACCGACTTCGGCGTGTTCATCGGCCTGCCGGGCGGCATCGACGGCCTGGTGCACCTGTCGGACCTGTCGTGGCAAGAGACTGGCGAAGAAGCCGTTCGCAAGTACAAGAAGGGCGACGAAGTCGAAGCCGTGGTTCTGGGCATCGACGTCGACAAGGAACGCATCTCGCTGGGCATCAAGCAGCTGTCGGGCGATCCGTTCAACAACTTCATCTCGGCCAACGACAAGGGTTCGCTGGTTCAGGGCACCATCAAGGCGGTTGACGCCAAGGGCGCCGTGGTCCAGCTGGCTGACGATGTGGAAGGCTACCTGCGTGCTTCGGAAATCTCCGCTGACCGCGTGGAAGACGCCCGCAACGTGCTGAAGGAAGGCGAGCAGATCACCGCCCTGGTGGTGAACGTCGACCGCAAGTCGCGCAACATCAACCTGTCGATCAAGGCCAAGGACAGCGCAGAGCAGCAAGAAGCGATGCAGAAGTTCCAGGCTGACACTGGCACGGCTGGCACGACCAACCTCGGCGCCCTGCTGAAGGCCAAGCTCGGCCAGGACAACCAGTAATCGCAGGCCCCCGCGCTTGCGCGTATGCCCATGACCAAGTCGGAGCTCGTCGAAAAACTGGCTGCCCGCTTCCCCCAGCTGCTGCTGCGGGACGCGGACATCTCGGTCAAAACGATACTCGACGCGATGTCCGAGGCGTTGGCCGATGGCCACCGCATCGAGATTCGCGGATTCGGCAGTTTTGGTCTGAACAAGCGTCCGCCTCGCGTGGGGCGCAATCCCAAGTCCGGCGAGCGTGTGCTGGTGCCCGAAAAACGGGTGCCGCACTTCAAGGCGGGCAAGGAATTGCGCGAACGGGTTGACCGCAGCCAGCCGGCGCCTCCGGGCGCCAATGGCAACGGTCATGCCGCCGGCACGGCCCAGGCCGTGCCGGGCAAGGTAGGCCAGGGCAGCGCTCCCGCCGCAGCGGCGGGATTGCACGAGGGTGGGCTGAATTTTGTCCGCTCTTCCTGATTGCCGGGTTTTGCCTGCTGCTTGTGTGGTTGAAAAAAGCGCCCCCTTAGGGGCGCTTTTTTTATTGCTGCCGGCCTTGCGTGCGCACCGAGACGGGTGGCGCATCGTGCGCAAGCGGCTTGCCGGCGTCTGGCGCCGGGCCGCAGCCCGGGCCGCATTACGGCCCGGTTACCGAATAGGTGAAGCGTATCCGTTACAATGCCGGGGTCTTTGCCGGACCTCGCGCGAGTGCGCCGGTGCCGCTTCCACGTCACGCTGAAACGCTGCCAACCGCATGAAACTGTTCGCCTGGATCGTCCGCATCGTCGTATTCGTGCTGCTGTTCGTGCTGGCGCTGCGCAATACCGCCGAAGCCTCGCTGCAGCTGTTCTTCAACGCCGTCTGGCATGCCCCGCTGATCCTGATCCTGTTCGCGGCCTTCGTGCTCGGCGCGGTCGCGGCACTGGCATCGATCGCGCCCAACCTGATGCGCCAGCGCATGGAGCTTGCCCGGCTGCGCCGCGCCCTGGCCGATGCCGGCGCGCAGGCGAGCGCGTCAGCGGCATCGCCGCCGTCGCCAACGTCGGCAGCCGCCGCCGCGCCGCGCGACGGCAAACCTGTTCCCTATAACGTAGTCGGCCCGAAGGTCTGATCCATGATGTTTGAAACCTGGTGGCTGCTGGCGCTGCCACTTGTCTTTGGCCTTGGCTGGATGGCGGCGCGCTTCGATGTGCGCCAGCTGATCAGCGAGCAGGGCGCCTTGCCGCGCTCGTATTTCAAGGGCCTCAACTTCCTGCTCAACGAGCAACCCGACAAGGCCATCGACGCCTTTATCGAGGTCGCGCGGCTGGACCCGGAAACCACCGAGCTGCACTTCGCGCTGGGCGCGCTGTTCCGCCGCCGCGGCGAAACCGAGCGTGCCATCCGCGTGCACCAGAACCTGGCGACCCGCCCCGACCTGCCCGAGCCCGAGCGTGAGCATGCCTTGTTTGAACTGGGCGAGGACTTCCTGCGCGCCGGCCTGCTGGACCGCGCCGAGGAATCGCTGCGCCGGCTGATGTCGGGCCCCTACGCGGCGTCGGCCAAGCGCGTGCTGCTTGAGCTCTATGAAGTGGAAAAGGAGTGGCAGAAGGCGATCGAGGCTGCGCGCGAGCTGCAGACGCTGGAGCAGACCAGCTACAGCCTGCAGATTGCCCAGTTCTGCTGCGAGCTGGCGCAGGACGCGCTGCAGCGCAAGCGCCCCGAAGATGCGGTGAAGTGGCTGAACCAGGCCGTTGCCGAGAATCCTGCCAACGTGCGTGCCCCGATCCTGTTGGGCGACGTGGCCGCGGCGGCGGGCGATGCCCGCGCGGCGCTTGGCCACTGGCTTGGCATCGAACGGCAGGATGCATCCTTTCTGCCGCTGGTGGCGGACCGCGTGGTCAAGGCCTACGCCAGCCTGCAGGAGGAGGGCGCCGCACTGGAATGGCTGCGCGGCCTGCTCAAGGGCAAGCTGGCGCCGGAGGTGCTCGATACCGCCTACAAGGCAGAGCTGGAAGTAAACGGCCCGGAAGCCGCCGCGCGCCTGATGCGCGAACAGCTGCGCCGCCAGCCCACGCTGCTGGCGCTGACCAAGTATTTCGAGGCGCAGGCGGCGGTGGTCACGGCCGGCGCCCCGTCCGCGCAGCCGGCGGGTGCCGATGCCCCGGCAGAGGGTGCCGAGGGCGCCGACGGCAACGGCGAGCAAGCGCAGGAAACCACCGCCATCCGTGACCTGCTGCAGCTGCGCACGCGCAACCTCGCGCGCTACACCTGCCGCGAGTGCGGCTTCCGCGCCCGGCTTTTCTATTGGCAATGCCCGGGATGCAACCGCTGGGAAACCTACGCCCCGCGGCGTTCCGAGACGCTCGGCTGATCCCGGGCGGCCTGTGCAACAGAATTGAATTGACGCTATGAAAGTCACGATCATCGGCAGCGGCTATGTCGGCCTTGTCACCGGCGCCTGCCTGGCGGAACTTGGCAACGACGTGTTCTGCCTGGACCTGGACGAGCAGAAGATCGCGCTGCTTAACGCAGGCGGGGTGCCGATCTACGAGCCGGGCCTGCAGGAGCTGATCCAGCGCAACCGGGCCGCCGGGCGGCTGACCTTTTCCACCGACGTGGCGGCCAGCGTCGAGCACGCCGACGTGCAGTTCATCGCCGTGGGCACGCCCCCGGACGAAGACGGCTCTGCCGACCTGAAGTACGTGTTGGCGGCGGCGCGCAATATCGGCCGCCATATGACCGGCTTCAAGGTCGTGGTCGACAAGTCCACCGTGCCGGTTGGCACCGGCGACCGCGTGGCCGCCACGATCCGCGCGGAGCTGGCCGCGCGCAGCCTGGAAGACCTGCAGTTCTCGGTGGTGTCGAACCCCGAGTTCCTGAAGGAGGGCGCCGCGGTCGAGGACTTCATGCGCCCGGACCGCATCGTGCTGGGCTGCAACGCCGACGTCGCCGGCCGCCACGCGCAGGCCACCATGCGCCAGCTTTACGCGCCGTTCAACCGGCACCACGAGCGCACCTTCTACATGGACGTGCGCTCGGCCGAGTTCACCAAATACGCCGCCAATTCGATGCTGGCCACGCGCATCTCGTTCATGAACGAGCTGGCCAACCTGGCCGACGAGGTCGGCGCCGATATCGAACTGGTGCGCATGGGCATCGGATCGGACCCGCGCATCGGCTACAGCTTCCTGTATGCCGGCGCCGGCTATGGCGGTTCATGCTTCCCCAAGGACGTGCAGGCGCTGATGCGCACCGCCGCCGACCATGGCAAGCCGATGCGCGTGCTGGAAGCGGTGGAATCGGTCAACGGCGCACAGAAGCGCGTGCTGGGCGACAAGGTCGTGCGCCGCTTCGGCGATGACCTGACTGGCCGCACCTTTGCGGTGTGGGGCCTGGCCTTCAAGCCCAACACCGACGACATGCGCGAGGCACCGTCGCGGGTGCTGGCACGCGAACTGGTGTCGCGCGGCGCGTCGCTGCGCATGCACGACCCGGTGTCGATGGCCGAAGCCCGGCGCGTGCTGGATGCCGACCTGGCCGACCTGCCGGGCGGCGCCGCGCGCGTGAGTTTCCACGAGAACCAGATGGATGCGCTGGACGGCGCCGACGCGCTGGTGATCGTGACTGAATGGAAGGTGTTCCGCAGCCCAGACTTCGGTCAGATCAAGCGGCGCCTGAAGGCCCCGGTGGTCTTCGACGGGCGCAACCTGTATGAGCCTGAGGCCATGGTCGAGACCGGCGTGGAGTACCACGCCATCGGCCGCCCGACCCGGCAGGCCGTGAACGAATGAGGCGCCGGCGGGTCAACGGACTCATCAACCGATAAGCTAACGCGGCGGCCGCGGCCGGCGCGATATTGCCAAGGATCTTCATGAACAAGACCGTCATTCCGCAGGAGCAGATCCGGCAGTCCCATATCCTGGTGGTCGGCGACATGATGCTGGACCGCTACTGGTTCGGCGATGTGGAGCGCATCTCGCCGGAAGCACCGGTGCCGGTGGTCCAGGTCAAGCGCAGCGACGAGCGCCTGGGCGGCGCCGCCAACGTGGCCCGCAATGCCGCGGCACTGGGCGCACGCGTGGGCATGCTGGGCGTGGTCGGCGACGACGAGCCGGCCCGCACGCTTGAAGCGCTGCTGGGCGAGAGCCATGTGCAGCCCTACCTGCACCGCGATCCCAAGCTCAACACCACCATCAAGCTGCGCGTGGTGGCGCACCAGCAGCAGTTGCTGCGCGTGGATTTCGAGAGCGCGCCGGCGCATGAAGTGCTGGCCGCGGTACAGGACCGCTTCCTGGCCCTGATCAACGACTACCAGGTGCTGGTGCTGTCCGATTACGGCAAAGGCGGTCTGACCCACGTCACGCGCATGATCGACGCCAGCCGCGCGGCCGGGCGCAAGGTGCTGATCGATCCCAAGGGCGACGACTACTCGCGCTACCGCGGCGCCACCCTGATCACCCCCAACCGGGCCGAGATGCGTGCCGTGGTCGGCGCCTGGAAGACCGAGGCCGACCTGACCATCCGCGCGCAGAACCTGCGCCGCGGGCTGCAGCTGGAGGCGCTGTTGCTGACGCGCTCGGAAGAGGGCATGACGCTCTACACCGAGGCCGAGGTGCTGCACGTCTCCGCCCAGGCGCGCGAGGTCTATGATGTATCGGGTGCGGGCGATACCGTGATCGCCACGCTCGCCACCATGCTGGGTGCCGGCGTGCCGCTCAAGGAAGCCGTGCAGCATGCCAATCGTGCCGGCGCCATCGTGGTGGGCAAGCTTGGTACCGCCGTCGTCTCTTATTCTGAATTGTTCGGCGCCGCCCCGTGAGGCGTGGCGCCCCCATCCTGATCCGACCATGACCATCATCGTCACCGGCGCCGCTGGCTTTATCGGCAGCAACCTCGTCAAAGGCCTGAATGACCGCGGCGAGACCAACGTCATCGCTGTCGACAACCTGACCCGTGCCGACAAGTTCCACAACCTGGTCGACTGCGAGATCTCCGACTACCTGGACAAGCAGGACTTCCTCGCGCGCTTTGCCCGCGGCGAGTTCGGCAAGGTGCGGGCGGTATTCCATGAGGGCGCGTGCTCCGACACCATGGAGACCGACGGCCGTTACATGATGGAGAACAACTACCGTTACACGCTGTCGCTGATGGAGAGCTGCCTGGAACAGGGCACGCAGTTCCTGTATGCGTCGTCGGCGGCTACCTACGGTGCTTCGCAGGTGTTCCGCGAAGACCGCGAGTTTGAGCGCCCGCTGAACGTGTACGGCTACTCCAAGTTCCTGTTCGACCAGATCGTGCGGCGCCGGCTGCCGTCGGCGCTGTCGCAGATCGTGGGCTTCCGCTACTTCAACGTGTACGGCCCGCGTGAAACGCACAAGGGCCGCATGGCCTCGGTCGCCTTCCACAACTTCAACCAGTTCCGCGCCGACGGCACGGTGAAGCTGTTCGGCGAGTACGGTGGCTATGCCCCCGGCATGCAGAGCCGCGACTTTATCTCGGTCGAGGACGTGGTCAAGGTCAACCTGCACTTCTTCGACCATCCGGACAAGTCCGGCATCTTCAATCTCGGCACCGGCCGCGCGCAGCCGTTCAACGACATCGCCGCCACCGTGGTCAACACCCTGCGCGAGGCCGAAGGCAAGCCGCGCCTGTCGCTCGATGAACTGGTGCAGGAAGGCCTGCTCGAGTACGTCAAGTTCCCCGATGCGCTGCGCGGCAAGTACCAGTGCTTTACGCAGTCGGATGTGTCGAAGCTGCGCAGCGCCGGCTACAGCGAGCCGTTCCTGAGCGTCGAGGAAGGCGTGGCGCGCTACTGCCGCTGGCTGATCGAACGCGCCGGCTGACAATCGGCGCGCAGCCGGCCGACACGCTTTCGTGCGGCCGGTGTCAACTTTTGTTGCCGCATGGGCCGCCGCTGCGGCCCGCCCCTATCCTGACCTGACCTCGCCGCCCCGGCGGGGGTGGTACCTCAGACCATCCACAGGAAAGGAGAGCCTTCATGTTCAAGCATTGGGTCCGGCAACTTGCCCGGCGTTTTTCCCTGGTATTCCTTGCTGCAACCATCTGCCTGTTCGCAGGCGGTGCCGCGCATGCCGCCATCGATGTCAACACGGCGGACGAGGCGGCGCTGACCTCGGTCAAGGGCGTGGGAGCCGCCACCGCCCGCAACATCATCGACGAACGCAACAAGCGTGGGCCCTACAAGGACGCCGCGGACCTGGCCGAGCGCGTCAGCGGCATCGGGCCGAAGTCCGTGGCGAAGCTGCAGGACGCTGGCCTCGCCATTGGCCCGAAGGGAGCCGCAGCAGCGGCCCCGGCCAAGGCCGCCAAGGCAGCGCCCGCGGCGGCCACCAAGCCGGCGCGCTAGCAGGCGCAGGGGCTGGCGCCCGGCTGCCGCGTGGCCGGGCGCTCTCCTTGCTGGTATGGGTTGTGCTAGACCCTTGCCGCTTCGCACGCCCCGTGGCGGCGGAGTATCATGCGGACGCCGCGCCGGCAGGATCTGCCGCGCGTGACTGCCGACAGGCACGCATCTACCAAACAACCAGGCACAAACGCGGCGGCCGCCGACCAGGCGGCCAGCCCGGACCACAGGGAGCAGAACAATATGGCGAATGGCGAGGACGCGGGATTCCTGCCGCAATGGCGGCTCAAGACCGAAGGTGTGATCGGGCCGGATGAGCGGCTGCCCGCCGGGCAGACGCTGCTGGCCGGCATCCAGCACGTGGTGGCGATGTTCGGCTCGACCGCCATTGCACCGATCCTGATGGGTTTCAACCCGAATATCGCCATCCTGTTTTCCGGCATCGGCACGCTGATCTTCTTCCTGTGCGTGCGCGGGCGGGTGCCGAGCTATCTTGGCTCCAGCTTTGCCTTCATCGCCGTGGTGATCGCCGCCACCGGCTACGCGGGCAGCGGCCCCAACCTCAATATCCCGGTGGCACTGGGCGGCATCATCGCCGCCGGCGCGCTGTACACGGTGATCGGCCTGATCGTGCAGGCGGTGGGCTACGCCTGGGTCGAAAAGCTGATGCCGCCGGTGGTGACCGGCGCCATCGTCGCGGCGATCGGGCTGAACCTGGCCCCGGTAGCGGTCAAGGCGGTCAGCGGGGCGGCCCTCGATACCTGGGTGGGCCTGCTGACGGTGGTGGCCGTGGGGCTGGTGGCGGTGCGTGCGCCCGGCATGATCGGGCGCCTGCCGGTGCTGATCGGCGGCCTGGCCGGCTACCTCGCCTACTACCTGGGCACCAATATGATGGGGCTGGGCAAGCCGATCGACTTCTCCAGCGTGGCAGCGGCCAGCTGGTTCGGGCTGCCGGCGTTCACGGCGCCGACCTTCGAGCTCAGCGCCATGCTGCTGATCGCCCCGGTGGCGATTGTGCTGGTGGCGGAGAACCTGGGCCATATCAAGGCCATCGGCGTGATGACCGGGCGCAACCTGGACCCGTATATCGGCCGTGCCTTCATCGGCGACGGCATCGCGACCATGCTGTCGGCCAGCGGCGGCGGCACCGGCGTGACCACTTATGCCGAGAACATGGGCGTGATGGCGGTCACCAAGATCTACTCGACGCTGATCTTCGTGGTCGCGGCCGCGGTGGCCATCCTGCTGGGCTTCTCGCCCAAGTTCGGTGCGCTGATCCTGACCATCCCGGGTCCGGTGATCGGCGGGCTGACCATCGTCGTGTTCGGCCTGATCGCGGCGACGGCGGGCCGGATCTGGGTGCAGAACAAGGTGGACTTCTCCAGCTCGCGCAACCTGATCACGGTTGGCGCCACGCTGACGGTGGCCGCCGGCGACCTGACGCTGAAACTGGGCGGCATGACGCTGGGCGGCATCGGGACTGCCACCTTCGGCTGCATCCTGCTGTACCACCTGTTGGGCGAAGGCAACCACGAAGAGGGCTGAGCCAGGGCAGGATGGGCGCAGGCGGGCGGGTGGCTGCGTAAATCCCGCCTGCCGGCGAGGGATAGGTGTCTGGATTACAATGGCCGGCGAATTGGAATCCCCCGTTTGCGACCCCCTTTCGCGACCCCTCGCTCCATGGCCTACAAGACAATTGAAGACACCATCGGCAATACGCCGCTGGTCAGACTGCAGCGCATCCCCGGTGCCGCCAACGACGCGCGCGGCAATGTGATCCTCGGCAAGCTCGAAGGCAACAACCCGGCCGGTTCGGTCAAGGACCGCCCCGCGGTGTCGATGATCGCCCGGGCCGAGGCGCGCGGGCGCATCAAGCCGGGCGACACCCTGATCGAGGCGACTTCCGGCAATACCGGCATCGCGCTGGCCATGGCGGCCGCCATCCGCGGCTACAAGATGGTGCTGATCATGCCCGAGGACCTGAGCCTCGAACGCCGCCAGAGCATGGCGGCCTACGGTGCCGAGATCATCCTGACCCCGGTCAAGGGCGGCATGGAGTACGCCCGCGACCTGGCGGATTCGATGGAGCGCGATGGCAAGGGCGTGATCCTCGACCAGTTCGCCAACCCGGACAACCCGCAGGCGCACTACGAGGGCACCGGGCCGGAGATCTGGCGCGATACCGACGGCCGCATCACCCACTTCGTTTCGGCGATGGGCACCACCGGCACCATTACCGGCGTGTCGCGCTACCTGAAGGAACAGAACCCGGAGATCCAGGTCATCGGCGCGCAGCCGGCCGAAGGCTCGCGCATCCCGGGCATCCGCAAGTGGCCCGAGGCGTATCTGCCCAAGATCTACGATGCCAGCTACATCGACCGCACCGAGCCGGTGAGCCAGGGCGATGCCGAGCACATGGCGCGGCGCATGGCGTCCGAAGAGGGCATCTTCTGCGGCATTTCGGCCGCGGGCGCGCTCTGCGTGGCGCTGCGCATTGCCGAGGAAGTGGAGAACGCCACCATCGTGTTCGTGGTGTGCGACCGCGGCGACCGCTACCTGTCGACCGGCGTGTTCCCGGCGTGACCTGAACCGGTGCCAACAAGAAAGGCCTCGCAAATGCGAGGCCTTTCTTGCTTTGGCGGGCAGCTGGCGTCAGCCCATCGCCGCCTTGACCGCCTCGCCCAGCTGGTACACCGCCAGCGCATAGAAGAAGCTGCGGTTGTAGCGCGTCAGCACGTAGAAGTTGCGCAGGCCGAGCAGGTACTCGGTCGGCTGGTCGGGGGTGGGCAAGTCCACCACCAGCACGCCAGTCTCGCCTTCGCGCGCGGGGTCGATCGGCTCGTCCACGCGCAGGCCGGCGCGGGTCAGCTGGTTGAGCGTGCGCGTGGGCCACGGCTCACCGTCGGCCGCGGCGGTGGCGATACCCAGGCTGCCGGCGTCGCCGGCAATGCGCCACACCACCGGGCGGCCCGGCTCCCAGCCGTGCAGCTGCAGGAAGCGCGCGACACTGCCGATGGCGTCGGTAGGGCTGTTGCGCAGGTCGATGCGGCCGTTGTTGTCGTAGTCGATGGCGTATTCGCGCAGGCTGGTCGGCATGAACTGCGGGATGCCGATCGCGCCCGCGAAGGAGCCCAGCACCGAGTACACGTCGGTGCGGGTGTCGCGACACCACAGCAGGTAGTCGGCCAGCTGGTTGCGGAACAGCGTGGTGCGGGCTTCGCGGTTGGGCGTGTCCGGGTAGTCGAAGGCGAGCGTGGACAGCGAATCGAGCACGCGGAAGGTGCCCATGTCGCGGCCATAGATGGTTTCCACGCCGATGATGCCGACGATGACCGATGCCGGCACGCCGAACTCGGCTTCGGCGCGGCGCAGCGTGTCGCGGTTGTCCTGCCAGAAGCGCACGCCCGCGTTGATGCGGATCGGCTCGATAAAGCGCGAGCGGTAGGTGCGCCAGCTTTTGCGGCCGGTGGTGGCGGGCGGCATGATCAGACGCACCACGGTGGCGGAATAGACCGCCTGGCCAAACCACTCCTGCAGCATGCCACGGTCAAGGCGGTGGCGGGCCACCATCTCGTCGATAAATGCGCGGGTCTGCGGATTGTCGCGGTAGCGGCCGGGTTCGATCTCTTCCTCGCGCATGCTGACGCGGCGCTTGCCCGCGGCGAGCAGGCTGGGGGAGAGGCCGCAGAGTCCGAGTGCGGCAGCGGAAAGCGCGGCGCCCAGCAGGGGGCGTCGCAGTGAGCGCTGGGTGTCGGTCATGATGTCCTTTGCAAGTCGCACCGAGTATAGCGGATGCCACTGCGGCAACTGCCGGCAAGTCGTCACGAGATGGCGCGCCGGCGCCGCTGGGTGGCTTGGGCTGGCGTGTGCTAACGTAGCGATTGGAGACAACATCGCGACGATAAGAGATGCCGACAGGCTATTACACGCACCCCGAGTTCCAGCGGCACGAGATGGGGCATTTCCATCCGGAGTGCCCGGAACGCCTTCAGGCGATCGAGGATCACCTGATTTCGCACGGCCTGGACGGGCTGCTGGAGCGCCGCGAAGCCCCGCCCGCCACGCGCGAGCAGCTTGAGCGCGTGCACCGGCCCGACTATGTCGATTCACTCGAGCGCGCCAGCCCGGCCAGCGGCTATCACGCGATCGATCCGGATACCTCGATGAACTCGCACACGCTTGCCGCCGCCACGCTGGCCGCGGGCGCGGCGGTGGCGGCCACCGATGCGGTGATCGCCGGCGAGTTCGAAAACGCGTTCTGCTGCGTGCGCCCGCCCGGCCACCACGCCGAGCCCGACCGCGCGATGGGCTTCTGCTTCTACAACAACGTCGCCATCGCCGCGCGCCACGCGCTGCGGGCGCACGGGCTGGAGCGCGTGGCCATCATCGATTTCGACGTGCACCACGGCAATGGCACCGAAGCGGCATTCCGCGGCGACGAGCAGGTGATGATGTGCAGCATTTTCCAGCACCCGTTCTATCCGTACAGCGGCACCGAGCATCTCGCGCCCAATATGGTCAACATACCGCTGCCGGCCTATACCAACGGCATGGCCGTGCGCGAAGTGGTCGAGACCATCTGGCTGCCGCGGCTCAATGAGTTCCGCCCGCAGATGCTGTTTATCTCCGCCGGCTTTGACGCGCACCGCGAGGACGACCTGGGCCAGATGGGCCTGGTGGAGCAGGACTACGCCTGGATCACCGGCCAGCTGGTGGACGTTGCGCGCGCCCATGCGCAGGGCCGCATCGTCAGCTGCCTGGAGGGGGGCTACAACCTGAGCGCGCTGGGCCGCAGCGTGCTGGCGCACCTGAAGGTGCTGCTGGAACGATAGGAGAGCATGGCCATGGCCGAGACCGATGCGCGCGTGGACGCGCCGCTGCTGACCGAATCGCGCGACACCGCGGGCGTGGTGCGGCTGACCATGAATCGGCCGCAGGCGTTCAATGCACTGTCAGAAGCGCTGCTCGACGCGCTGACCGAAGCCCTCGGCCGGCTGGCGTCGGACCATACCGTGCGCGTGGTGGTGCTGGCCGGCGCCGGCAAGGCCTTCTGCGCCGGGCACGACCTGCGCGAGATGCGGGCCTCGCCGTCGCACGACTACTACCGGCGCCTGTTCGACCGCTGCACGCGCATGATGATGGCGATCCAGAAGATGCCGCAGCCGGTGCTTGCGCGCGTGCAGGGCATTGCCACGGCGGCGGGCTGCCAGCTGGTGGCCATGTGCGACCTTGCGGTGGCCGCCGACGATGCGCGCTTTGCGGTGTCCGGCGTCAACCTGGGCCTGTTCTGCTCGACGCCCGGGGTGGCGTTGACGCGCAACCTGCACCGCAAGCAGGCGATGGAGATGCTGCTGACCGGCGACATGATCGACGCCGAAACCGCCCGTGAGCGCGGGCTGGTGAACCGGGTGGTGCCCGCTGGCCAGCTCGACGAAGAGGTGGCGCGCCTGGCCGCCAGCATCTGCGCCAAGCCGGCCGCCGCGGTGGCCGCCGGCAAGTGTCTGTTCTACCGCCAGCTGGAAATGGGCATCGAGGCCGCCTACCAGCTGGCCGGCCAGACCATGGCCTGCAACATGATGGACGAGTCGGCGCTGGAGGGGGTGCAGGCCTTCATTGACAAGCGTTCGCCGTCCTGGCGTGGTTCATGATCGACTTTTTTGCCCCTTATATGCCGGGAACGTATAAAGACATCGGTAAAAAGTCGTTTATGGTATGAAGCGAATCGCATAAAATACGCGCTTCAGAAAAATAACGAGCGGCAACAGCGCTGGAGATCCCTCGCCTGTTGCCGTTTTTCTTTTGGTCACCTTTCCATGATCGAACTGCAAGGACTGTCGCAGCGCTTCCCGGGCGCGTCTGGCGACGTGCATGCATTACGGGACGTCAGCCTGTCGATAGCGGCGGGCGAGGTCTTCGGCATTATCGGCCGCAGCGGCGCCGGCAAGAGCACGCTGGTACGCGCCATCAACCTGTTGAACCGGCCCTCGAGCGGCCGCGTGATCGTCGCGGGCCAGGAGCTGACCGCGCTGGACACGGGCGCGCTGCGCCTGGCACGCCGCGAGATCGGCATGATCTTCCAGCACTTCAACCTGCTGTCGTCGCGCACGGTGTATGAGAACGTGGCGCTGCCGCTGGAACTGGCCGGCAAGCCCAAGGCTGAGATTGCCGCGACGGTGCTGCCGCTGCTGGACCTGGTGGGCCTGTCGGCGCTGAAGGGCCGCTATCCGGCGCAGATCAGCGGCGGGCAGAAGCAGCGCGTGGGCATTGCGCGCGCCCTGGCCAGCAAGCCCAAGGTGCTGCTCTCGGACGAGGCCACTTCCGCGCTGGACCCGGAAACCACCCGCTCCATCCTGGAACTGCTCAAGCAGATCAACCGCGACCTGGGCCTGACCATCGTGATGATCACGCACCAGATGGAAGTCATCAAGCAGGTCTGCGACCGCGTGGCCGTGCTTGAAGCCGGCCAGGTGGTGGAGACCGGGCGCGTGATCGACGTATTCCTGCGCCCGCAGCACGACGTCACCCGCGCCATGATCGGCGACGTCATCTCGCAGGAACTGCCGGCCAGCGTGCTCAAGCGCGTGGAGAGCCGGCTCGGCAACGGGCGCGACCATGTCTACCGCCTGGCCTTCACCGGCGAGGGCGTGGACCAGCCGGTGCTGGCCCAGGCGATCCGCCGCTACGGGCTGGACTTCAATATCCTGCACGGCCATATCGACGAGATCCAGGGGCAGGCTTTCGGCTCGCTGGCGATCATGGCCACGGGCGAACTGGCCGACGTGAAGGCTGCGATGGAATACCTGCAGGCGCAAGGCGTCGTGGTGGAGGAGTTCGAGCATGTGGTCTGAAATGTTTGACCTGTTCCTGACCTCGTTCAACGAGACCCTGCTGATGGTGGCGATCTCGGGCGTGGTCGGCTCGCTGCTGGGCGTGCCGCTGGGCGTGCTGCTGCACCTGACCAACCGCGGCGGCGTGCTGTCGCATCCGCTGTTCAACCGCAGCATCGGCGTGGTGGTCAATGCGGTGCGCTCGATCCCGTTCATCATCCTGCTGGTGGTGGTGATCCCGTTCACGCGCTTTATCGTCGGGTCGTCGATCGGCACCACCGCGGCGATCGTGCCGCTGACCATCGCGGCGATCCCGTTTATCGCGCGCCTGGTGGAAAGCGCGCTGCGCGAGGTCGACAAGGGCCTGGTCGAGGCCGCTCAGTCGATGGGCGCCACCACCCGCCAGATCGTGTGGAAGGTGCTGCTGCCCGAGGCCATGCCCGGCATCGTCGCCGGCCTGACCATCACCTTTGTCAGCCTGGTCGGCTATTCGGCCATGGCCGGCGCGATCGGCGGCGGCGGTCTGGGCGACCTGGGCATCCGCTACGGCTACCAGCGCTATATCACCGAGGTCATGGTGGCGGTGGTGGTGATCCTGATCGTGTTCGTGCAGGCCGTGCAGAGCTTCGGCGACTGGCTTGTCCGCCGTATCAGCCACCGCTAATCCGTCAACGCCAAGTCAATTATTTTCTGAAACAGGAACGCATATCATGCAACGTCGCAACCTGCTGCAATGGATTCTCGGCGCCGCGATCGGCGCAACGCTGGCAACGGGCGCCGTCGCCCAGGAAAAGCCGATCAAGATCGGCGTGACCGGCGGCCCGCACGCCCAGATCATGGAACAGGTGAAGAAGGTCGCCGCCAAGGACGGCCTGAACATCCAGGTGGTCGAGTTCAGCGACTACATCCAGCCCAACGCCGCGCTGGCCGCCGGCGACCTGGACGCCAACAGCTACCAGCACCTGCCGTACCTGGAAGCCCAGATCAAGGACCGCGGCTACAAGTTCACGCATATCGCCTATACGGTGACGTTCCCGATGGGCGTGTACTCGAAGAAGATCAAGTCGCTCGACCAGCTCAAGCAGGGTGCGCGCGTGGGCGTGCCCAACGATCCCACCAACGGCGGGCGCGGCCTGTTGCTGCTGCAGAGCAAGGGCGTGATCAAGCTCAAGCCTAACGCCGGCCTGAAGGCCACGCCGCTGGACATCGTCGAGAACCCGAAGAAGATCCGCATCGTCGAGCTGGACGCCGCGCAGCTGCCGCGCTCGCTGGATGACCTGGATGCCGCCGCCATCAACGGCAACTACGCGGAATCGGCCGGCCTGTCGCCCGTCAAGGATGCCATCGCCATCGAAGGCCCGAAGGGTCCGTACGCCAACCTGATCGCGATCCGCGAGGCTGACAAGAGCAAGCCCTGGGTGGCCAAGCTGGTGAAGGCTTATCACTCGCCGGAAATCAAGCAATACGTCACATCGACCTTCAAGGACTCGGTCATTACCGCCTGGTAATCCGACGTCACTTTGAGGGTTTCATCCAATCAGACGATGCCCGCAAGCCCCGGTTTGCGGCACAATCGTCGGACGGCTGGGATCTGCCGGGCTATGCCCGGCATCATTTTGCCGATAAAATAGTACGATCGTTCGAAAAACAGGAGAGCCGCCAACCCGGTGGTTATAATGACGAGCGAACAAAATTTCTGACTATCAGCTATCAGTGGAGTGAGCGCATGAAAGTACTCGTCGCAGTCAAGCGGGTGGTGGATTACAACGTCAAGGTCCGCGTCAAGGCGGACGGCAGCGGCGTCGATCTGGCCAACGTGAAGATGAGCATGAACCCCTTCGACGAAATCGCCGTGGAAGAGGCCGTGCGCCTGAAGGAAGCCGGTGTTGTCACCGAAGTGATCGCCGTCTCGTGCGGTGTCACGCAGTGCCAGGAAACCCTGCGCACCGCGATGGCCATCGGTGCCGACCGCGGCATCCTGGTGGAATCGAACGAAGACCTGCAACCGCTGGCCGTGGCCAAGCTGCTGAAGGCGCTGATCGACAAGGAACAGCCGCAACTGGTGATCCTGGGCAAGCAGGCCATCGACGACGACTCCAACCAGACCGGCCAGATGGTGGCCGCGCTGGCTGGCCTGCCGCAAGCCACGTTCGCCTCCAAGGTGGTGGTTGCCGACGGCAAGGCCTCGGTGACGCGTGAAGTCGATGGCGGCCTGGAAACGCTGTCGCTCAAGCTGCCGGCCGTGGTGACGACCGACCTGCGCCTGAACGAGCCGCGCTACGTGACGCTGCCGAACATCATGAAGGCCAAGAAGAAGCAGCTCGATATCGTCAAGCCGGAAGACCTCGGCGTCGACGTCAAGCCGCGCCTGTCGACCCTGAAGGTGGTCGAGCCTGCCAAGCGCAGCGCGGGTGTGATGGTGCCGGACGTTGCGACGCTGGTGCAGAAGCTGAAGAACGAAGCCAAGGTTATCTGAGCGCGGGGGAGAAATAACATGACTGCACTCGTCATTGCTGAACACGACAATCAATCCATCAAGGCCGCCACGCTGAACACCGTGACTGCCGCTGCCCAGTGCGGCGGCGACGTGCACGTGCTGGTGGCTGGTGCCAACGCCAAGGCCGCGGCCGATGCGGCCGCCAAGATCGCCGGCGTGACCAAGGTCCTGCTGGCCGACGCCCCGTACTTCGGTGACGGCCTGGCCGAGAACGTGGCCGAGCAGGCGCTGGCCATCGCCAACGACTACTCGCATATCCTGGCTCCGGCCACCCCGTACGGCAAGAACATCCTGCCGCGCGTGGCTGCCAAGCTGGACGTGGCCCAGATCTCGGAAATCTCCAAGGTCGACGCCCCGGACACGTTCGAGCGCCCGATCTACGCCGGCAACGCCATCGCCACGGTCAAGTCGGAAGACAAGATCAAGGTCATCACCGTGCGCGGCACCGCCTTTGACGCCGCCGCCGCCGAAGGTGGCTCGGCTGCCGTCGAGACCCTGCCGGCCGTGGCCGACGCAGGCGTTTCGCAGTTTGTTTCGCGCGAAGTGGCCAAGAGCGACCGTCCGGAACTGACCGCCGCCAAGATCATCGTCTCGGGTGGCCGTGGCGTGGGTTCGGGCGAGAACTACACCAAGGTGCTGACGCCGCTGGCCGACAAGCTGGGCGCCGCGCTGGGTGCCTCGCGCGCCGCCGTGGACGCCGGCTTCGTGCCGAACGACTACCAGGTCGGCCAGACCGGCAAGATCGTCGCGCCGCAGCTGTATATCGCCGTCGGTATCTCCGGCGCGATCCAGCACCTGGCCGGCATGAAGGACTCCAAGGTGATCGTTGCGATCAACAAGGATGCCGAAGCCCCGATCTTCTCCGTGGCCGACTACGGCCTGGTAGGCGACCTGAACACCGTGGTGCCGGAGCTGGTGGCAGCACTGGGCTGATGCCTTGCCGGCCGCCAGGCGGCCGGCACTGGTAGCAAGTACGAGCCGTTCCGGGGGTGACCCGCGAACGGCTTTTTCATACATGTTGGGAGACATCGATGACTTACCGTGCGCCGATCAAGGACATGCTGTTCGTCATGAACGAGCTGGCCGGGCTAGAGGCCGTGAGCAAACTGCCGGGCTTCGAGGAAGCCACGCCGGAAACGGCCGAGGCAGTGCTGGACGAGGCCGCCAAGTTCAACGAGCAGGTCGTCGCGCCGCTGAACCGCGCCGGCGACCTGGACCCGAGCAGCTGGAAGGACGGCGTGGTCACCACCACGCCCGGCTTTAAGGAGGCCTTCCGCCAGTTCGGCGAGGGCGGCTGGCAGGGCGTGCTGCATCCGCAGGAGTTTGGCGGCCAGGGCCTGCCCAAGCTGGTCGCCACCGCCTGCAACGAGATGCTGAACACCGCGAACCTGTCGTTCGCGCTGTGCCCGCTGCTGACCGATGGTGCCATCGAAGCGCTGCTGACGGCCGGTACGGATGAACAGAAGGCCACCTTCCTGCCCAAGCTGATCTCGGGCGAGTGGACCGGCACCATGAACCTGACCGAGCCGCAGGCCGGCTCGGACCTGGCCGCAGTGCGCACCCGTGCCGAGCCGCAGGGCGACGGCACCTACAAAGTGTTCGGCACCAAGATCTTCATCACCTACGGCGAGCACGACATGGCGAAGAACATCGTCCATCTCGTGCTGGCCCGCACGCCCACCGCGCCCGAGGGCGTCAAGGGCATCTCGCTGTTCATCGTGCCGAAGTTCATGGTCAACGCCGACGGCAGCACCGGTGAGCGCAACGACGTGCATTGCGTCTCGATCGAGCACAAGCTGGGCATCAAGGCGAGCCCCACGGCCGTGCTGCAGTTCGGCGACCATGGCGGCGCCATTGGCACGCTGGTCGGCGAAGAGAACCGTGGCCTCGAGTACATGTTCATCATGATGAACTCGGCACGCTTCTCGGTCGGCATGCAGGGCATCGCCGTATCCGAACGCGCCTACCAGCAGGCGGTGGCCTTTGCGCGCGAGCGCGTGCAGAGCCGCCCGGTCGATGGTTCGGCGCGCGAGGCGGTGACCATCATCCACCACCCTGACGTCAAGCGCATGCTGATGACCATGCGCGCGCTGACCGAAGGCGCGCGCGCCGTGGCCTACGTGGCCGCGGCCGCCAGCGACGCGGCGCACCAGCATCCCGACGAAGCGGTGCGCCAGCAGAACCAGGCCTTCTACGAGTTCCTGGTGCCGGTGGTGAAAGGCTGGAGCACCGAGCTGTCGATCGACGTCACCAGCCTGGGTGTGCAGGTGCACGGCGGCATGGGCTTTATCGAGGAGACCGGCGCGGCGCAGCACTACCGCGACGCGCGTATCCTGCCGATCTACGAAGGCACCACGGCAATCCAGGCCAACGACCTGATCGGCCGCAAGACCGTGCGCGACGGCGGCGCCGTGGCGCGTGCGATCTGCGCGCAGATCGCCGAGACCGAGGCTGCGCTGGGCAATCACAGCTGCGCCGGGTTCACCGCGGTACAGGCGCAACTGGCCAAGGGTCGCGCGGCGCTGGAAGACGTGGTGGCGTTTGTCGTGGCCAATGCCAAGTCCGACCCGAACGCCGTCTTTGCCGGCAGCGTGCCTTACCTGAAGCTGTGCGGCATCGTGTTCTCCGGCTGGCAGTTCGGCCGTGCGATGCTGGCCGCCGATGCGAAGCGGGCCGAGGATCCGGGCTTTTATGACGCCAAGATCGCCACCGCGCATTTCTTTGCGGAGCACATCCTGTCGCAGGCGTCGGCTTTGCGCGATGCCATCGTCAGTGGTGCGGCACCGGTGAATGCGATGACGGCCGAGCAGTTCTGAGTGGTCTGACAGTCGCCGGAAAGAAAAAGGGCGGCCCCGCGGGGCCGCCCTTTTTGCTTATCGAGGCAGCCTGCTTCAGGCAGTGGCCGGCCTGGGCGCCAGGTGATGGCGCGCCGGCTTCAGGTAGCGGCCCACCGACAGGTCGTCGGCGCGGATCGCCGGCGACGTGCCAGAGACCAGGTCCGAGAGCAGCTTGCCCGAGCCGCAGGCCATGGTCCAGCCGAGCGTGCCGTGGCCCGTGTTCAGCCACAGGCCGCGCACCTGGGTCGGGCCGACGATCGGCGTACCGTCCGGCGTCATCGGGCGCAGGCCGGTCCAGAAGGTGGCCTGGCTGACATCGCCGGCGCCCGGGAACAGGTCGGTGACCACGTGTTCGAGCGTGCGGCGCTTGGCCGGATCCAGGCTGCGGTCATAGCCGACGATCTGCGCCATGCCGCCCACCCGGATGCGGTCGTCGAAGCGGGTGATGGCAACCTTGTAGGTTTCGTCCAGCACGGTGGACTCCGGGCTGCGCGACGGATCGCTCAGCGGCACCGTGATCGAGAAGCCCTTGAGCGGATACACGGGCAGGTTGGACATGCCACGCAGGAACGGCTTGACCAGCTGCGTCGACCAGCTGCCCAGCGCCACCACCACCAGGTCGGCATCCATCGGCTGGCCGTCGACCACGGCGCCGGTGACGGCATCGCCCTGGGTCATCAGTCTGTCGATCGAGCGGTTGTACAGGAATTTCACGCCCAGCAGCTCGGCCATGCCCGCGAGCCGTTGCGTAAACAGCGCGCAGTCGCCGGTTTCATCGTTGGGGAGGCGCAGGCCGCCGGCCAGCTTGTGGCGGACGGCGGCCAGCGCCGGTTCGCTCGCGGCGAGTTCCTCGCGCGAAAGCAACTGGTAAGGCACGCCGGCTTCTTCCAGCACGGCGATGTCCTTGGCCGCGCCTTGCAGCTGCTCGTCGGTGCGGAACACCTGCAGCGTGCCTTGCTGGCGGCCTTCATAAGCGATGCCCGTCTCCGCGCGCAGCGCGCGGATGCAGTCGCGGCTGTATTCGGCCAGCCGTACCATGCGCTCCTTGTTGACGGCGTAGCGTTCGGCGCTGCAGTTCTGCAGCATCTGCCACATCCATTGCAGCTGGAACAGCGTGCCGTCCGGACGGATGCTGAGCGGGGCATGTTGCTGGAACATCCACTTGATCGCCTTCAGCGGTACGCCCGGCGCCGCCCACGGCGACGCATAGCCGGGCGAGATCTGCCCCGCGTTGGCAAAGCTGGTGCCGAGCGCGGGCCCGGCCTCGCGGTCGACGACGGTCACTTCGTGACCGGCCTTGGCCAGATACCACGCACTGGTGACGCCAATAACGCCGCTGCCTAGTACGAGAACGCGCATGTCCGGGGGCTCCAACTGCGGTGACAAGTTGATAAAGGATTTATCTCTATACTATTGAAACCAATCCAGTCATTGTTATCGAATTTCTCAGGAAAACAGGAAAAACTCATGAGAACGAGTCGCCAGCCCATGCGCACCCTCGACCGGCTCGACCGCAAGATCCTGACGGCGCTGCAGAGCGACGGCCGGATGTCGATGAAGGACCTGGCCGAAGCGGTCGGGCTGACCATCACGCCCTGCATCGAGCGCGTCAAGCGCCTGGAGCGCGATGGTGTCATCATGGGCTACTACGCACGGCTGAACCCGGCGCTGCTGGGCAGCGCGCTGCTGGTGTTCGTCGAGATCTCGCTGGGCAACAAGTCGGGCAATATGTTCGAGCAGTTCCGGCGCGAGGTGCTGCGTATCCCGGAAGTGCTGGAATGTCACCTGGTATCGGGCGATTTCGACTACCTGATCAAGGCGCGCATCCGCGAGATCGGTGAATACCGCCGGCTGCTGGGCGACATCCTGCTGCAGCTGCCCGGCGCAGCGCAGTCGAAGAGCTATGTGGTGATGGAAGAGATCAAGGAGACGCTGGCGATTTCCGTCGAGGAGAAGAGCCAGGCAGTGTGACCAAGGCCAGCATGGAGCGCCCCCCGCCGAAACCCAAGCCTGTCGGCAGCCGCCCGACGCGGCCCGATGCCGACCCCGACGCACTCGCGCCGCAGGCAGGCCCGCGGCCGCCCGTGGCGCGCAAGGGCCGAGGCGCCGTGAGCAACCTGCAGGGGCGTTTCGAGCGCGACCTGCGTGAAGCGTTCGACGATGGCTGGAGCAGTGCACCAGAAGAGGCGCCGCGTACCACCGAAGCCGCACCGTCGCCGGAGGCAGCGCCGCTGCCGCCGCTGCGCACGGAAGTCCATATCGAGCGCGCCCGTTCGGTCCTGACGCGCAATGCATCGCCCGACATCCCGTTCGATGTCTCGCTCAACCCCTACCGCGGTTGCGAGCACGGCTGCATCTACTGCTTCGCCCGGCCGACGCACGCCTACCTGGACCTGTCGCCAGGGCTGGACTTTGAAACGCAGCTTTATGCCAAAGCCAACGCCGCCGAGCGGTTGCGCGAGGCGCTGGCACGGCCGTCTTACCGCTGCGAGACCATCGCGCTGGGCGTCAACACCGACGCCTACCAGCCGATCGAGCGCGAACAGCGCATCACGCGCGGCGTGCTGGAGGTGCTGAACGAGTGCGACCACCCGGTGGCGCTGATTACCAAGTCGTCTCTGATCGAGCGCGATATCGACCTGCTCGCGCCGATGGCGGCGAAGCGGCTGGCGGTGGCGGCGGTCACCATCACCACGCTGGATGCTGGCATCGCGCGCACGCTGGAGCCGCGCGCGGCCACGCCGTCACGCCGGCTGCGCACCATCCGCACGCTGACCGACGCCGGCATCCCGGTGGGTGTGAGCATCGCCCCGGTGATCCCGTTCATCACCGAACCCGACCTGGAGCGTGTATTGGAAGCGGCGCACGAAGCGGGCGCCGTCTATGCAAACTACATCGTGCTGCGGCTGCCCTGGGAAGTGCGGCCTCTGTTCGAGGAATGGCTGCTGGCGCATTTTCCCGAGCGCGCGGAACGGGTGATGAACCGCGTGCGCGACATGCGCGAGGGCAAAGCCTACGATGCCAGCTTTGCCTCGCGCATGCGCGGTACGGGCGTGTGGGCGGACTTGCTGCGCCAGCGTTTCTACAAGGCCGCCGAACGGCTAGGGTTTCGTTACAACCGGTTCGAGCTGGATACGTCGCGTTTCCGCCCGCCAGTCAGGGGGCCCCGCGGCAAGGACGATCCGCAGGGTTCGCTGTTCTGAGTCTTCCGGGCGCGTTCGGTGGCCTGCTGGTCGCCGATCATGCTGCTGGCGAGTTCCAGCGCGGCCTTCGCGCTCGATGGCGGCAGTCCCGAGGACAGCGCCAGCCTGACAGCGATCGCCGCCAGGCGTCCTTCCTCATAGGTTGGCATGTCGATGCTTGCTCCTTTGCGCCAGGGTGTGGCCCCGCCGCGCGTGACGCCGCCGGAATCGGTCGGCTCTAACAGTATGGGCGAATTGGCGGAAAGGAGAGCCGCCGTTTGCGCCGGCCTTGATCGTGCGCAAGCGCGCAGTGCGCTCTAGGTATCGGGCCGGTCCCAATAGGGCGGGTTGCCGAAGCGCTCGGCGAAGAAATCCACGAAGGCGCGTGTCTTGGGCGGTACCAGGTGCCGGCTGGGAAACACTGCCCAGATCGACACTGCCGGCACCACCGGGTATTCGTCCAGTACTGTCACGAGCGCGCCGCTGCGCAACAGCGGGCCCACATCCCAGGTCGACTTGAGCGAGATGCCGACGCCGGCCACCACCGCATCACGCAGCACTTCGCCGTTATCCACGCGCAGGTTGCCGCGCACGTGCACCACGGTCTCGCCCAGCGGCGTATTGAAGCGCCACGCCGACTGGTCGGCCAGCACCAGGCAGTTGTGCTGGCGCAGGTCGTCCGGGTGGCGCGGCACGCCGTGGCGCTGCAGGTAGGCGGGTGAGGCGCAGATCACGCGGTGGCTGGGTGCGAGCGCGCGTGCCACCAGCGTGGAATCGGGCAGCACGCCCATGCGCAGCGCCACGTCGATGCTGGCATCGACCAGTCCGATCACCTGGTCGGTCAGGCGCAGGTCAAGCGCGATATCGGGGTAGGCGGCAAGGAATTCGGGCAGCGCCGGCGAGACATGCTGGCGCCCGAAGGACGCCGGCGCGGTCACGCGCAACTGCCCGCGCGGGCGCTCGGCGCTGGTGCCGACCGATGCGCTGGCAAGAGCCGCGGTGGCAAGCAACTGCTCCGCATGTGGCAGGAAGCGCTCGCCGTCGGCGGTGAGTGCCAGCCGCCGGGTGGTGCGATGCAGCAGGCGGCTGCCCAGCGACTGTTCCAGCCGGCCCAGGCGGGCGCTGGCGCTGGAGGTGGACAAGCCCAGGTCGCGCGCGGCGGCCGACAGATTGCCCAGCGCCGCGGCGCGGACGAAGACGGCGATGTCGAGCAGGTCGAAATGCACGGCGCCAATGTCGCCGCGGCAGCTATTGCGACAACGCGCGGGCGGCCTCGACCTGCGATTCGAAGAAGGTCTGGAAACTGAATGCCAGCCCGGCCATCAGCAGGCCGGTGCCGATCAGCAGCGACAGGATCACCAGGATCACTACCGGCCAGCCGGAGCGTGTAGGCTTGCCGAGTTGGTTGAAGCGCGCGTCCCATTTGTCGTCCGGGCGCAGCCCGTAGACGATGGCCGCCAGGAAGGCGCTGATGACAGAGGCTCCGCCGGCGACGGCGAAGGTCCAGTTCAGCGCCGGGCTGCCCGCGCCGGTCGCCATCGAGGCCACGCCGATCGCGCCTGCCAGCAGCGCCAGCAGGTGCACCCAGCCATACGGATCGCGCAGGCCGCCCAGGTAGAAGCGATGCGCGCCCAGGCTGCCGCACAGGAACGCCAGCGCCACCGTCAGCAGCTTCGATTTGCCGCGGGCGGGCGGCGAGGCGAGCGTCGAGGAATGGCGGGCTGGCGTGGCTGCAGGCATGGTCGGATTTCCGGCGGTTGCGGGCCGGCAATGCACCGGCACAGGAACGGCGGCACATGGGTACCGGCCGGCCCACATTGTACGCCGGCAGTCAGCGCAAGAAAGGGAAGTGCGTCAGAAGACGCGCAGGACGGCGCTAATGCCAGCCTGACTGCAGGCCGTCCAGGAAGGCCACCGCGTGCTCGCTGATATGTGTTTCGCCGTAGAGGACCAGGGTCAGGATGCCCATGAACAGGATCGACAGCGATAACTGGCCGGCATGTTCGGCCAGGTCGCTAAGAAGGGATGGCATGATAAACCTCACAGAATTATTGTTATTGTCTTTCTGGAGGCTGCGCCCGTGCCGTCTTGATCGGGTCCGGCAGGAGGTGTCGGGCAGAGGCAGGTCAGTTCGATTGCCGTCTGCACTGGACGGCACGCTGTGAGCCCCGGACAGCGCCGGGCGGCAGCCTGTGCGTGGCACCCGGAAAGCGGGGCACACACTTAAATAGAGACAGGGAGAGCGGGGGCGGAGTTCCGCGAACAGCCGAAAGACCGTTGGGCCGTGCGGCAATGGGCGGGGTTGCGCCGACAGCCGTCAGCAGCGACCGTTATCGGCCATTGTCGCGGCCACGTGCCTGCCAGCCGGGGCCGACGTTGCCTGGCCGGGAGTCGTTGCGGGCTTCATTGGGGTTGTCGCGTTCCTGGCCGCGGCCGCGGTTGTCGTCGCGGGCACCAGCCAGCGCGGCGCGGCGCCCGCTCAGGCGGTCGTCGGCACGGGCACGTGCTTCCATGCGGTCGATCTGGGCTTGCACGTGCTCGCGGCTCTCGGCGCGCACGCTGGCCATCTGCCAGCCGTCGCGGGGCTGCGGCTGCATCCGTGCGGACCGGCTATCGGGCCGTACTTGTTGCCAGAACGCGACCTGGGCATGGCTGGTGGCAACCGCGCCGACCAGGCCCGAGGCCACCAGGATGCCAGCCACCAGGTCGCGCAGGAGAGAGCGGGTGAGCATGCGGATTCCCAGGTTCCTGACGCACTGTGTTGCTGTTGGAAGATGGGTTCATGGTACGCATGGGCCATCGGGGCGCCTATGCCAATCCCGTTACCGGTGTAACGGATTGTTTCGGCCACCAAGACCCCCGTTCCGTGGGGTTTTCAGCGGGATTCAGGGTCGGTAGCGGATGCGGTAAATGGCCCCGGCAAGGTCGTCGCTGACCAGCAGCGAACCGTCCGGCGCAACCAGGACATCGACCGGGCGGCCCCACGGCCTGCCGCCGCGCAGCCAGCCCTGCGCGAACACCTCCTGGCGCACCGCCTTGCCGGCATCGTCCAGCGCCACGCGGACCACGCGGTAGCCGGACGGCTCGCTGCGGTCCCAGCTGCCGTGCTCGGCAATGAAGACGTTGTGGCGGTAGGCCGCCGGGAATTGCGTGCCGGTGTAGAAGCGCATGCCCAGGGCCGCGACGTGCGCACCCAGGCGGGCCACCGGTGGCACGAACTCGGCGCAGGGGCGCTGGCTGCCGTATTCGGGATCGGCAACCGTGCCGGCATGGCAGTAAGGGTAGCCGAAATGCTGGCCGGCAGCGGTGGCGCGGTTGAGCTCGTCGTCGGGAACGTCGTCGCCCATGCGGTCGCGCCCGTTGTCGGTGAACCACAGCTCGCGCGTGGCCGGGTGCCAGTCGAAGCCGACGGTGTTACGCACGCCGCGTGCCACCACCTGCAGGTCGCTGCCGTCGGGCTTCATCTTCATGATGTTGGCGTAGCGGTTCTCGTCCGGCGCGCAGATATTGCATGGCGCGCCGACCGGCACGTAGAGGTAGCCGTCGGGGCCGAAGGCGATGAATTTCCAGCCGTGATGCCCGTCCGTCGGGAAGCGGTCGCTCACCACCGCTGGTGCCGGCGGCTGGTCGAGGCTGGCCTCGATATGGTCGATCCGCACGATCTTCGACACCGAGGATGCGTACAGGCTGCCGTCGTGCAACGCCACGCCGACCGGCATGCGCAGCCCGGTGGCGACCGTGCGCACGCGCGGCCGGGCCCCCAGCGCGTCGGTCACCGCGTAGACCTTGCCTTCGCTGCGCGAGCCGACGAAGAGCGTGCCCGACGGCGACATCGCCATGGCGCGTGCACCCGGCACGTCCTGCGTCAGCACCTCGATGCGGAAACCAGGCGGCAGCCGGACCTGGTCCAGCGGCAGGGCGGCCGGCGCGGACCCGGTGCCTGCCAGCAGTACAATGGCGAGCAGGGAAGCAGGCCGTAAGGTGCGGGCCATGAAGTGCAGAACGGGGCGCATGTCGGGCCTCCTGTCGCGGTTTTTGCCACGATGCCTGCACGGCAGGCGCGCGTCAATCACCTAAGTGTTTGTTTGGCCTCGGTAATTGGGCTATACTCTTGCGTTTCGTGTTCGAACGTCCTCGAACACCCCGTTTTCTGAGGAATCATTCCATGGTCGTTATCCGTCTGGCTCGCGGCGGCAGCAAGAAGCGCCCGTTCTTCAACATCGTCGCCACCGACTCGCGCAACCGTCGCGATGGTCGTTTCATTGAGCGCGTTGGTTTCTACAACCCGCTGGCTACGGAAGGTGAAGAAGGCCTGCGCCTGGCGCAAGACCGCCTGGCCTACTGGCAAGGTGTTGGCGCTCAGCTGTCGCCGACCGTTGCCCGCCTGGTCAAGCAAGGCGCCGCCAAGGCTGCTGCCTGATAGTCGCCTGCAGCGCGCCCCGTCGAGCCGTTTTTGCGGCCGGCCGGGCGCGTTCTTATTGCACACGTGACTGAACGAAAGCAGGGCGCCGCCCGGCCGCTGAACCGACCGCTGGTTCAGCCCCAGGGCGAGCCGCAAAAGGCTTGCAAACTGCCCGCGGCGCTCCTGTATGCCGACCCCCTGCCGGAAGACCTGGTGGAGGTCGGCTATATTGGCGCTGCCTACGGCATCCGCGGCTGGATCAAGGTCTTGCCGCATGCCGATGATGCTTCGGCCCTGCTGCATGCCCGCCGCTGGTGGCTGCTGGCACCGCCGCAGGCGGGGCTGGTGGCGGCCGATGCGTCGCGTGCCCAGCCCGTCTGCGTGAAGATCGCGCAGTCGCGCGAGCACAGCGGCACCGTCGTGGCGCAAGCGTCCGGCGTGGCCGACCGCAATCTTGCGGAAGCGCTCAAGGGCCGTCGCGTGTGGATCCGGCGTGCGGATTTTCCCGCGCCGGAAGAAGATGAGTTCTACTGGGTCGACCTGATCGGCTGCACCGTCAGCAACGAGCAAGGCGAGTTGCTGGGCGAGGTGTCCGGGCTGATCGACAACGGTGCCCACCAGATCCTGCAGGTGGCCTGCGTGCTCCCTGACGGCAAGGCCGGTGAACGGCTGATCCCGTTTGTCGATGCGTTCCTGCGCTCGGTCGATACCGCGGGCAAGCGCATCGTGGTCGACTGGGGGCTCGATTACTGAACCCGTGCCTTCGCGGTGCGGGGTTCGGAAGGGAGAGAGCGGATGCAGTTCGATGTGATCACGCAGTTTCCCGACATGTTTCGCGCGCTGACCGACTGGGGTATCACCAGCCGGGCGGCAAAGCAGCAGCGCTATGGCTTGCGTACCTGGAATCCGCGGGATTTCACGGTCGACAACTACCGCACCATCGACGATCGTCCTTACGGCGGCGGCCCCGGCATGGTGATGCTGGCCAAGCCGCTGGATGACGCGATCGATGCCGCGGTGGCGGCTCAGGCGCAGGCCGGCGTGCCAGAGCCGCATGTGGTGCTGATGTCGCCGCAGGGCAAGACGCTGTCGCATGCCAAGGTGATGGAACTGGCCGAACGGCCGGGCCTGGTTTTGCTGTGCGGCCGGTATGAGGCCATCGACCAGCGGCTGATCGACCGCCGCGTGGACGAGGAAATCAGCCTCGGCGACTTTGTGCTGTCGGGCGGCGAACTGCCGGCGATGGCGCTGATCGACGCCGTGGTGCGGCATCTGCCGGGCGTGCTGGGCGATGCGCAGTCGGCCGTGCAGGACAGCTTTGTCAACGGCCTGCTGGATTGTCCGCACTACACGCGGCCGGAAGAATATGAAGGCGTGCGGGTGCCCGAGATCCTGCTCGGGGGCCATCACGCCGAGATCGAGAAATGGCGGCGCCAGCAGGCGCTGGCCAATACCGCGAGCAAGCGTCCCGATCTGATCGAGGCCGCTCGCAAACAAGGTTTGCTGACCCGGGCCGACGAGAAGTTCTTGTCGGAATGGGCGGCGAAGGAAGGGCGGGGGGAGACCCCCGCCAGGTAAAACCCCATCCTCTGCCGGGGCCCGGGCAATGCCTGGGGCATACAACGCCGGCACGATGGCTACGGAGAAAAACGATGAACATCATCGAGCAGATCGAGAAGGAAGAGATCGCGCGTCTGACCGCGAACAAGACCATCCCCGCATTCGCGCCTGGCGACACCGTGGTTGTCAGCGTGAACGTGGTGGAAGGTAACCGCAAGCGCGTGCAGGCCTACGAAGGCGTCGTGATTGCCAAGCGCAACCGCGGCCTGAATTCGTCCTTCATCGTGCGCAAGATCTCGTCGGGTGAAGGCGTGGAACGTACGTTCCAGCTGTACTCGCCGCTGATCGCTGCCATCGAAGTGAAGCGTCGCGGCGACGTGCGTCGCGCGAAGCTGTACTACCTGCGCCAGCGTTCGGGCAAGTCCGCACGTATCAAGGAAAAGCTGGTGTCGAAGGCTGCTGTCGCTGCCAAGGCTGCGCAGTAAGCTGGGCATGCCGGCCGGGGCAGCCCGGCCAGCGTTTCCTCAGGAAGGGCACCCCAGGGTGCCCTTTTTGCATTGGCGCGGCGCAACGATGGAAGCGGCAGGCGCTTTTTGCTGCAGCGCCAGAATGCGCGCTTCTGTCATACTTGCGATGTTATGCGTCCTGCTTTCGATCCCGAATCCCTCCCCGTCATCGACACCGACCTGCGCAACGGCGCCCTGAGCGCGCCGCGGCTTGAGGTGGACTTTATCCGGCACCGCTTCCGGGTGCCGCCGGCCTGGGCGCCGGAGCTGACCGATGAATCGCGCGTCTATGACCGCAGCCGCGGACTGCGCGACGCCGCCGTGCTGGTGCCGCTGGTGGAGCGCCATGACGGCCTGACGGTGCTGCTGACGCAGCGCAATGCCAACCTGAGCGCGCATGCCGGGCAGATCAGCTTCCCGGGCGGGCGGCAGGAGTCATGGGATGTCAACCGTATCGACACCGCGCTGCGCGAGACGGAAGAAGAGGTGGGGCTGGCGCGCGACTATGTCGAAGTGCTGGGTGCGCTGCCGGACTACATTACCGGCACCGGTTTCCACGTGAGCCCCGTGGTAGGGCTGGTGCGCGACGGTTTCACGCTGCGCCCGGATGCCTCGGAGGTTGCCGATGTCTTCGAGGTGCCGCTCGCGTTTCTGATGGACCCATCCCACCACGAACGGCGGCTGTTCCGCTGGGTCGACGGCGAGCGGGTGTTCTACGCCATGCCCTATCCGCGCGAGACTGGCGGCCACCGCTTTATCTGGGGCGCCACCGCGGGCATGCTGCGCAATCTTTACCACCTGCTGGCCGCCTGAGCCGCCGGCTTCTTACGCTGCGGCCTGGTCCTTGCTGCCGATGCAGTGGGGGCAGCTCTTGCCGACCACGTAGTGCGGGCTTTGCTGCTCCTGCGGCGTGACCACCGCGCGGCAGGCAAAGCACTGCTTGGGGCCGGCCGGCTCCAGGTTGGGGTTCAGCGCGGTGCGGTAGTCAAAGACGAAGCAGTCGCCGCGATAATGGCTGCCGCCGACTTCCTCGAAGTACTTCAGGATGCCGCCCTCGAGCTGGTACACGCGCTCGACGCCGACTTCCTGCATATGGATCGCCGCCTTCTCGCAGCGGATGCCGCCGGTGCAGAACGACACCACCGTCTTGCCTTCCAGCTCCGCCTTGTGGGCCGCCACCGCCTCGGGAAATTCGCTGAACTTGGCGATGTCATATTCCACGGCGTCTTCGAACGTGCCAACCGCGACTTCGAAATCATTGCGCGTGTCCAGCATCACCACCGGGCGGCCTTCGTCGTCGTGCCCCTGGTCCAGCCAGCGCTTCAGTTCGGCCGGACGCACTGACGGCGCGCGGCCTTCCTCGGGGCGGATCAGCGGCATCTTCATGGTGATGATTTCCTTCTTGGCGCGCACCAGCATGCGCTTGAAGGGCTGGTTTTCCGACAGGCTTTCCTTGGGCGCGATATCGGCAAAGCGCGCATCGGCGTGCAGCCAGTCCATGAAACCGTCGATGGCTGCGCGCGGCCCGGCCAGGAACATATTGATGCCTTCGGGCGCGAGCAGGATCGTGCCCTTCAGGCCGGCCGCTTCGCAGCGCTCGCGCATGGCCGGGCGCAGGGTCTCGATGTCGTCCAGCGAGACGAATTTGTAAGCGGAAATATTGACGATCTGCATGGGAGACTGCGCCTGCGCGGCCGCGTCCCGAAGGGCGCCGACGGCTTGCGATAACTGCCTGATTGGAAAGGTGAAATTATAACGCGTGCGGGCGCCGCCGCCGCGCATTCCCAAGCACTCCGATCAGCTATGCCGGGCCCTCGCGCCAGGCCGCCCGCACGCAATATCGGAGGCATGCCAGCGGCCCGAGCCGGTACAATGTCGCCCATGTCTGCACCCCGCTTCGTACACCTCCGCCTGCATTCCGAATACTCCATCGTGGACGGCATCGTCCGCCTGGAAGACGCCGTCAAGGCCGCTGCCGCCGACGGCATGGGCGCGCTCGCCCTGACGGATCTCGCCAACGCCTTCGGGCTGATCCGTTACTACAAGGAGGCGCGCGGCAAGGGCGTGAAGCCGGTGGTCGGTGCCGACGTCTGGCTCACCAACGCCGAAGACCGCGACAAGCCGTCGCGCCTGCTGCTGCTGGTGCAGGACCGCCGCGGCTACCTGAACCTGTGCATGCTGTTGTCGCGCGCGTGGCTGGGCAACCAGCACCGCGGCCGCGCCGAGATCGATCCGGCCTGGTTCCTGGAACCCGGCGAAGACGACCTGCCGCTCGCGACCGGCCTGATCGCCCTGTCGGGCGCAATGGGTGGCGATATCGGCATGGCGCTGGCCAACGGCAATGCCGACGGTGCGCGCCGCGCGGCACAGCATTGGTCCACGGTATTCGCGCAGCGCTTCTACATCGAACTGCAGCGCGCCGGCAATGCCGGCACCGATGCCTACGTGCAGCAGGCCGTGCAACTGGCGGCGGAACTGCAACTGCCGGTGGTGGCCACGCATCCGGTGCAGTTCATGACGCCGGACGACTACACCGCGCACGAGGCGCGCGTGTGCATCGCCGAGGGCGAGCTGCTGGCCAATCCGCGCCGCACGCGGCGCTTTACCACCGACCAGTACTTCAAGACCCAGGACGAGATGTGCGCGCTATTCGCCGACATCCCCTCGGCACTGGAGAACGCGGTCGAGATCGCGCGCCGCTGCAACCTGACGCTGGAACTGGGCAAGCCGCGCCTGCCGCTGTTCCCGACGCCCGACGGCATGTCGCTGGACGACTACCTGGTCTACATGGCCAAGGACGGGCTGGAGAAGCGCCTGGCGGTGCTGTTCCCCGACGAGGCGGTGCGCGAATCCAAGCGCCCGGAATACTACGCACGGCTGGAATTCGAGACCGGCACCATCATCAAGATGGGCTTCCCCGGCTACTTCCTGATCGTGGCGGACTTTATCAACTGGGCCAAGAACAACGGCGTGCCGGTGGGACCGGGCCGCGGTTCGGGCGCCGGTTCGCTGGTCGCGTATGCGCTCGGCATTACCGACCTGGATCCGCTCAAGTACGCGCTGCTGTTCGAGCGTTTCCTGAACCCGGAACGGGTCTCGATGCCCGACTTCGACATCGACTTCTGCCAGCACGGCCGCGATCGCGTGATCACGTACGTGAAAGAGAAGTACGGCAAGGACGCGGTATCGCAGATCGCCACCTTCGGCACCATGGCGGCAAAGGCCGCGGTGCGCGACGTGGGCCGGGTGCTCGATCTCGGCTACGGCTTTGTCGACGGCATCGCCAAGCTGATCCCGTTCAAGCCGGGCAAGCTGGTCACCATCGAGGAAGCCAAGAAGGAAGAGCCGCTGCTGACCGAGCGCGAGAGCAACGAGGAAGAAGTGCGCCAGCTGCTGGAGCTGGCACAGCGCGTCGAAGGCATGACCCGCAACGTCGGCATGCATGCCGGCGGCGTGCTGATCGCGCCCGGCCGGCTGACCGACTTCTGCCCGCTGTACACGCAGGGCGCGCAGAACGACGGCATGAGCGGCGTGGTCAGCCAGTACGACAAGGACGACGTCGAGGCCGCCGGCCTGGTCAAGTTCGACTTTTTGGGCCTGACCACGCTGACCATCCTGGACTGGGCCGAGCGCTATATCCGCCGTCTCGACCCCAGCAAGGCTGACTGGAACTGCAGCCATATCCCGCTCGACGACGGTCCCGCCTTCGATATCCTCAAGACCGCCAACACGGTCGCCGTGTTCCAGCTGGAAAGCCGCGGCATGCAGGGCATGCTGAAGGACGCCAAGCCTGACCGCTTCGAGGACATCATCGCGCTGGTGGCACTGTACCGCCCTGGCCCGATGGACCTGATCCCCAGCTTCTGCGCGCGCAAGCACGGCCGCGAGAAGGTGGAGTACCCGGATCCGCGCGTCGAACCCGTCCTGAAAGAGACCTACGGCATCATGGTCTACCAGGAGCAGGTGATGCAGATGGCGCAGATCATCGGCGGCTACTCGCTCGGCGGCGCCGACCTGCTGCGCCGCGCCATGGGCAAGAAGAAGCCCGAGGAGATGGCCCAGCATCGCGTCATGTTCCGCGAAGGCGCCGACAAGAACGGCCTCTCCGCGCAGCAGGCCGACGATATCTTCGACCTGATGGAGAAGTTCGCGGGCTACGGCTTCAACAAGTCGCACGCGGCCGCGTATGCGCTGCTGGCGTACTACACCGCCTGGCTCAAGGCCCACCATCCGGCCGAATTCATGGCAGCCAACATGTCGCTCGCCATGGACGACACCGACAAGGTCAAGATCCTCTACGAGGACTGCAAGTTCAACAAGCTCGCGGTGCTGCCGCCGGACGTCAACGCCAGCGAATACCGCTTCGCGCCGACCGACCCCAAGACCATCCGCTACGGCCTTGGCGGCATCAAGGGCAGCGGCCAGGGCGCGATCGAAGATATCCTGCGCGCACGCGAGGAGCGCCCGTTCACCGATCTGTTCGACTTCTGCGAACGCGTCGACCGCCGCCAGGTCAATCGCCGCACCATCGAGGCGCTGATCCGCGCCGGCGCCTTCGACAGCCTGAACGACAACCGCGCCCAGCTGCTGGCCTCGGTGCCGATCGCGATGGAGGCCGCCGAGCAGAAGGCCGAGTCCGCCAACCAGGTGTCGCTGTTCGACCTGATGGGCGATGCCGGCGATGCGCACCGCCCCGAGCTGCTCGACGAGCCGCGCTGGAGTCCCAAGCGCACGCTGCAGGAAGAGAAGCAGGCGCTCGGCTACTACTTCTCAGGCCACCTGTTCGATGCCTACCGCGACGAGGTGCGCCGCTTCAACAAGGGCACGCTGGCCGCGCTGGAAAAGGAAGTGCAGGGCAACGGCGGCGGCTTCGGCCGCGACGTGCGCGGCAAGACCATCGCCGGCGTGATCAGCGGCGTCCGCACGCAGATGACGCAGCGCGGCAAGATGGTGATCGTCACGCTCGACGACGGCACCGGGCTGGTCGAGATGACGGTGTTCAACGAGCTGTTCGACGCCAACCGGCACATGTTCCGCGAGGACGAGCTGCTGATCGCCACGGGGAACGCGCGGCACGATACGTTTACCGGTGGGGTGAGGTTTACGGCGGAATCGGTGATGGACCTGGTGGCCGCACGCGTCAAGTTTGCCAGCGCCGTGCGGTTGTCGATGAATGGCAATTCCTCGACCGGGATGCTGCGCGAACTGCTGATGCCGCACCTGGCCCGCGCCAGCGGTGGACAGGGTTTGCCGGTGCGCATCCACTACCAGTCGGGGGCGGCTTCGTGCGAGGCCATGCTCGGAGCGGACTGGAAGGTGGTGCCCTCCGACGAGGCGCTGACCGCGTTGCGGCTGGCACTGTCGCCGGACAGCGTCAGTACCCTCTACGAATAAGCCGACGGCAGCGGCGGTCTCAGGCCGCCTGCCGGGCGGCGCGCGCGCTGGCCGCCAGTGCTAGCAGCGCGTCGACGTGGGCCTCGATGCCCGGATCGTAGTTGAGCATCGCCATCGGATTCGCCAGCCGGCCCTGGCCGCTGCGTGCCGCGTCGACCGCGGCGTGAATCGCGCGCTCGAGCGTCTCGGCGCGATCGCGTGCGAAGGCATGCACCGCCTGCGGCCGGATCACCTCCAGGCAGGCAATATTGTCGGCAAAGACCAGCGGTGTGCCGCACAGCACCGATTCCACGCCGACCAGTCCGAACGGTTCATAGCCCGACGCCAGGATGGTGAAGTCCGCGGCGCGGTAGAGCGCGTCGATGCGGCTGCTGTAGCCCAGTTCCCGTACCCGCGGGATGGTGCGCCCGACCGGACGGCCGGCCACGGCAAGCGTGATCGGCAGGTCCGATTTGGAGAAATAGTCGGCAAGCAGGTCGAAACCCTTGCGGGCATGGCCCGAAGACGGGAACAGGAATACGACCTCATCGTCACCGAAACCGAACTCACGGCGCAACGCGGCGCGCGCGTCGGCGTCGACCGGCGTGAAGCGCTGCGTGTCGACCGGCGGGTAGATCAGTTCCACGCGGTCCGGCGGCATCCCGTACAGCTCGATCACCTCGCGGCGCATCAGCGCCGAATGTGCCACCACGCGGTGCGCGCCAGCATACTGCGCACTCTCCAGGTCGATCTGCCACTGGTCGGAGCGGCGCGCTGTCGTGCCGCGCGCGCCGAGATAGCCGCGATGGGTGCCGCCGCAGATGGCGATATCGGAGCCGCGCACGCGGTTGCAGCCGATCAGCACTTCGTCCGCGGGACGGCGCGCTTGCAGCCGCCACGAGAAGTAGCGGTCGCGCAGCTTGCCGGGCAGCCACGACACCACGATCCGGTGCGGGACAATGCCGGCCGACTCTGCCACGCCGGCGTCGAAGCGGCGCGCGTAGACCGACACCTCGGTGCCGGCGCGGCCTGCCATGGCCCGGCTGATGTCGAGCGCATAGCGTTCCAGGCCGCCGCCAGCGCCGAAGCGATTGCAGGAGATGCCAACTTTCATCGATGCATGGAATAAAGGGGAGGGGCGGCCGGCGCCTCAACGGGTGACCTCAGGGGCGGCTGCCTTGAGATCGGTGTCGGCCTGCAACTGCGCCAGCTTGGCGTACTTGTAGTAGCTTGCCTGCGCATTCATCAGCGCCACGCCGAAGCCTGCGCTGCCGTCCAGGAAGCCGCGCTTGAGCAGGTAGGTCCGGATGAAGGCCCACAGGCCGTGGCCCGCGGCGGACGCCACCGAACTACGCTTGCCCCGCGCGTAGGCCTGCTGCGCGCCTGCGCTGGAGTAGCTGTCGATCTTGCGCAGCACGTCCGACAATGTGCGGTAGCTGTAATGGATCAGCGGCTCGCGCAGATGGGTGACCGGGTCGTCCACTTTCAGGTGTTCGTGGACCAGGTCATCCGTGAAGCGGCCGCGGCCCTTGCGGAAGACGCGGGTCACATAGTCCGGGTACCAGCCGGCGTGGCGCACGAAGGTGCCGCAGAACGCTGACAGGCGCGGCAGCGCAAGCGCGTGGGCGTCGGACCGCTTCAGATGGCCCAGGATCTCGTCGCGCAGGGCGGGCGTGACACGTTCGTCGGCGTCGAGACTCAGGATCCAGTCGCCCGTGGCGGCGTCAACCGCGCGGTTCTTCTGCGGGCCGAAGCCAGGCCAGTCGTCGGTCTGGATGACGGTGGCGCCGGCGGCACGCGCAATCGCCACAGTGTCATCCGTGCTGGCCCAATCCACTATAATCGCCTCTTCGCACCAGGACACGCTTTCGAGGCATGGCCCGATATTGTGAGCTTCATTCCTGGTAATGATGACGGCCGAGACTCTCATGGAACATAGGGGAGGCACGCAGGTCGGACAAGACCGACGGGCCGCCGGAGTCGCCCACGGCGCCAGGCGCTGGATCGAGACCGCGTATTCTACCGCACTGGCGCATGGCGCCCTCCGCGGACCCTGATGCCATCGAGTCGGCTAGCGGGCCGCTCCCTGAAACTCAAATTGATGATACGAGCACAATTGTTCCGTTCCGCCGGGATGGAAGAAGTCTTCCTTCTGCCTGCGCGTGCAGCATTGGTCTCTCTGTTGCCGGCTGCAATCCGGGCAAGACTGGACACACTGGTGCTGGCCGCATGATCGGCGCCTACGTCATCAATCTCGACTCCGCGCGGGAACGCCGGGAGCGCATTTCCGGCCAGCTGGCGGGCCTTGGCATCCCGTTCCAGGTGTTCCGGGCCGTGGATGGCCGCGTGCTGGCGGAGCAGGAAGTGGCCAGCAAGTACGATGCCGCGGCCGCCGCCGCGCGCTACCGGCCAATGAGCCGGGGCGAGGTCGGGTGCGGGTTGAGCCACCTCGGTGTATACCGCAAGATGCTCGACGACGGCGCCGCCTTTGCGCTGGTGCTGGAGGACGATGCTTCGCCTGGCCCCGACCTGGCAACCGTGCTGGCCGACCTGGAGTCGCGCCTGGATCCGGACCGGGCCGAGGTAGTGCTGCTGTCCCATGTCGACAAGTACACCCGCTGGGGTGCCCGCAGGCTCGGCGGTGAACGACGCCTGGTCAGGCGCTACGGCGAATGGTGGCGCGCGCACGGCTACGTGGTGACGCGTGCCGCAGCGCGACGGCTGCTGGCGGGCTTGCAGCCGATGTGGTGCGCGGCCGACTACTGGTCGGCCTTCGAAAAGCAGGGCCTGGTGTCGGTCAGTGCGGTGGTGCCATATTGCATCGGCCTGACCGAGCTGGCCGAGACCTCGTCGCTCGAAACGCATCGCGCCGACCTGGACGCCACCGACAAGGCTCAGCGCAGCATCGGCTATTATCTGCGCCGCTACGTCTATCAGCGCTTCCTGTTCCAGCTCATCGTCAGGCCCTTCCTTCGGGTAGCCCGGCAGAAGCGGCCGGGCTAGCGCCGGGCCGGCACGCCGCCTCCACACACAAGAAATATCAGTGACCACATCCAAACCGCCCATTTCGCCAGGTGCCGCCGTGCCGTCCAGCATGGCCAGCCGGCTCTGGTCTTACCTGCGCCCCGAGTTACGCATCTTCATCGGCGCTATCCTCGCCATGGCCGTGGTTGCGGGCAGCGAAGGGGTGATCCCCAAGGTTGTCAATGACCTGCTCGACAAGGGCTTCGGCGGCGACTACGCCGGCACGCTGTGGCATGTCCCCGCCATCCTGACCGGCGTGGCCCTGATCCGCGGCGTGGCGCAGTTTGCCTCGGGCTACCTGCTGAACCTGATCTCGAACCGCGTGCTGCTGAAGATGCGCCTGCAGATGTTCGAGCGCCTGCTGCAGGCGCCGGCGTCGTTCTTCCACCGCAACACGGCGGCTTCGCTGATCAACGCCGTGATCTTCGAGGTCAACCAGGTGCTGCAGATCCTGACCAGCGTCTTTATCACGCTGGTGCGGGACTCGCTGACGGTTGTCGCGCTGCTGATCTACCTGTTCTATACCAACTGGCGCCTGACGCTGATCGTGGCGGTGATCCTGCCGGTGATCGGCTACCTGATGTCGAAGATCAACCGCCGGCTGCGCAAGCTCAACCGCGATCACCAGGCTTTTACCAACAACGCTGCCTATGTCGTGGAAGAGGCCGTGGGCGGCTACAAGGTGGTCAAGCTGCACGGCGGCGAGGCCTACGAGATGGGCCGCTTCCGCACCGTGGCCGAGCGGCTCAAGAACTACTCGATGCGCATGGCGGTTGCCGGCGGGTTGAACCAGCCGGTCACGGCCTTCCTGGCCGCGCTGGCGCTGTCGGTGATCATCACCATTGCGATGGTGCAGGCGCAGGCTAACCAGACCACGGTGGGCGGTTTTACCGGCTTTGTGATGGCGATGCTGCTGCTGATCTCGCCGCTCAAGCACCTGACCGACATCAACCAGCCGCTGACACGCGGCATCACCGCAGCCGAGATGATCTTCCGGCTGATCGATGAACCGATCGAGCCGCAGGACGGTGGCAAGATGCTGGGTCGTGCCCGTGGCGAGCTGGCCTTCGAGCAAGTCGGCTTCCGCTACGGTGAAGCATCGCGCGCCGCGCTGGAGGGCATTGAGCTGCGCGTCAGTCCGGGCGAAGTGGTGGCGCTGGTGGGCCCGTCGGGAAGCGGCAAGACCACGCTGGTCAACCTGGTGCCGCGCTTCTTCGACCCGACTGGCGGGCGCATCCTGCTGGATGGCACGCCGCTGACCGAGTTGTCGCTGAAGGACCTGCGCAACCAGATTGCCTTCGTCAGCCAGGACGTGGTGCTGTTCAACGACACCGTCGCCGCCAATGTGGCATATGGCGCGCAATCCGACCGCGAGATCGACATGGCCCGCGTTGAGCGCGCGCTGGCGGCCGCTTACCTGACGGAAACGGTCAAGGGGCTGCCGGAGGGCCTGAACACCAATATTGGCGACAACGGCATGAAGCTGTCCGGCGGTCAGCGCCAGCGGCTGGCGATTGCCCGGGCGCTGTATAAGAACGCGCCGATCCTGATCCTGGACGAGGCGACTTCGGCACTGGATTCGGAGTCCGAGCGCCAGGTCCAGGCGGCGCTGGAGGAACTGATGAAGGGCCGGACCACGCTGGTGATTGCGCACCGGTTGTCCACCATCGAGAATGCTGACCGCATCGCGGTGCTGGACCACGGGCGCGTGGCGGAGCAGGGCACGCACGCGCAGTTGCTTGCGGCCAACGGCCTGTACGCCGGGCTGCACCGGATCCAGTTCGCGACGCAGCAAGGGTAACGGACCTGCCAACGACAAAGGCCGGCGCTTGCGCCGGCCTTTGTCGTTTCCTTCGTGCTCAGTTTGGCGAGGTGACGGGCGGCTGCACGCCCAGCACTTCATCGATGGCAGCCAGCACCTGATCCCGCCGCGGCACCACGCCGCCGCCGCCCAGCGAGACCGCGCGGCCCGGCGCATCGACGCCGTACAGGTGGCGCGACGTGGTCGTGAACAGGATCACGGTCGGGCGGCGCAGCGCATCGGCGATATGCACGAAGCCGGTGTCCATGCCAACCACCAGCGATGCCTTGCCTACCATCTGCGCCACACCGGTGATGCTCAGGCGTGGCATCACTTCGGCGTTGGGCACGCTGGCGGCGATGGTTTCGGCTTCCTTGCGCTCCGCGTCGTTGCCCCAGGGCACCAGCACGCGCAGCCCGCGCGCCGAGATCGCGCTGCCCACGCTGATCCAGTCGGCGACCGGCCACTTCTTTTCCTCGCTCGAGGTGGCATGGAACAGCATCGCGTACGGACCCTTGGCGGCCGGCGCCGGCGTGTCTGCTGGCATCTCCAGGCCGTAGTCCATGTCCCTGGTCAGCTCATAGCCCAGGGCGCGGCTGACGGCGCGGCGCATCCGCTGCCGCGCGCAATCTTCTTCGACAAATGGCTGGAACACATGGTTGTAGGCGAAGCGGGCGCCGCTCTCGCCCAACTCTGCCACGGGGTAGCCATAGCGATTGCGCGTGCGTGCCAGGAACGTCACGATGGCGCTCTTGTAGACGCCGTGGACGTCCAGCACCGCATCGTACTTCTCGCGACGCAGTTCACGCAGCGCGCTGAAGATCGCACGCAAGCCAGCCCAATTGCGCGATTTCTTGAAGCCGCGCAGCGGCGCGGAAATCACACGCTCGATATTCGGATTCCAGCGCGGCACGTCGGCGCAATATGAGTCGGCGATCCAGTCGATCTTGACGCCGGGAAAGGCCCGCTGCAGGTCCGCGACCAGCGGCTGGGTGAACACCATGTCGCCGAGAGAGGTCAGCTTGACGATGAGAATACGTTTCATCAGGAACAGTATGGTGGGCAGTATGCCTGCCTGGTTCGGAAGGTGCGTAGTATGCCTTATGCAGGGGACATGTGTCCGTGCGATGCATGGGCGACATGGCGCCCGCCACACCCATGCCGATCCGTTAGTATCTGCATCAGAAGCTCACGATCGATGACGCCTATCCAACAGGAGACCACCATGTCCGACCCGGCATTCGCCATCAGCCGCTACCCCGTTCCCGCGCTGACCGACCTCCCCGACGACATCCGCGCCCGCATCCTGGAAGTCCAGGAAAAAGCCGGCTTCGTCCCCAACGTCTTCCTGGCGCTGGCGCACCGTCCCGACGAGTTCCGCGCGTTCTTCGCCTACCACGACGCGCTCATGCTCAAGGAGGGCGGCCTGACCAAGGGCGAGCGCGAGATGATCGTGGTGGCGACTTCCGGTGCCAACCAGTGCCTGTACTGCGTGGTGGCGCATGGCGCGATCCTGCGCATCTATGAGAAGAAGCCACTGGTGGCGGACCAGGTGGCGGTGAACTACCTGAAGGCGGATATTCCGCAGCGCCAGCGCGCGATGCTCGACTTCGCGATGAAGGTGTGCAAGGCGTCGCATGAAGTGGGCGATGCCGACTTTGCTGCGCTGCGCGAGCACGGTTTTTCCGAGGAGGATGCCTGGGATATTGCCGCGATCACGGCGTTCTTCGGCTTGTCGAACCGGATGGCCAACACCGTCAGCATGCGCCCGAACGACGAGTTCTACCTGATGGGCCGGGTGCCGAAAGCGAAGTAATGCCGCAGCGGCTCAGCGCACCTCGGCGCAGGCACCGCTCTTTGGGTCGAACAGCACCGGCCACGCTTGCTCGTAGATGCCGGGCGTGCAGTGCTTCTCGCAGCGGTTATGGGCCAGCGTCACGCGGCGCGGATCCTGCCACACCAGCAGCTTGCACTGGCTGCCGTCGATGGCCTGCAGTTCGATGTGCGGGGTCGCGCGGACCTGGCGGAACTCGGCCAGGTTGAATTCGCAACTGCCGCGCCGCGATACCCATAGCTTCCACTTGAGCGCACGCACCTCGTTGGCCTTGACGTCCATCAGCGCGTCTTCGCGGAAGCCGTCTTCCTCGGTGCGCTTGCAGGCGGCGGCAATGTTGATGGTCTTGTTCGCGATCGGGGTGGCGCGCTCCTTGGGCGCGGCGGCGATTGCTTCGCCCTTCGCCTCGGGCGGCGGTGCGGGGGCGCGCTTGACAATCGGCAATGGCGCGCACGCCACCGACAACAGAAGGGCCAGCAGACAGGTCCCATGGTTCGTGGCGTTCATGCCGGACTCCTTGCTTGCCGACCGGGCCGCGCCCCGCATCGGGGCGGCAAGCCGGGCGCGGCATCCGTGCGGATGCCGCTGACTACCTTGGCTTAGTTATAGCGGATGGCAAACGGAATTGGAGTAGGACCATCACCGAGTCCGTAAGGAGACGGACGCTAGCGGACACGCGCAGGCGCTGCAGCGCAGTTACGTTCGTAAACAGCTTGATACACAGATGCGGAACGCGGCGTGCTAGCCTTTCTCAACCATCGCTCGCCGCCGCCAAAATGAAGCCCCGCGCCCTTGTTGCCCTCATCGTATTGCCCGTGCTCCTTGGCACCCTCTCCGCCGCCGCCCATGGCGATGACGACTGGGACGACGATGATGATCACCGCTACGCGCGCCGGCACAAGGGCGGCGACTACAAGGAAGAGTTCTGGGTCGGCAACTGCAAGATCAAGCGCAAGTGGAAAGACAACGGCGAGTACAAGGAAGAGCGCAAGTGCAAGGACCGGCCGGTCGTGTACCAGCCGCCGCCGGCTGTGTATTACCAGCCCGAACCTGCCTTCGTGGTGAGTCCGCAAGTTGTGATCCGGCCCTAGTCCGGCCAGAATGCAGAAAGGCCCGCCAGTGAGCGGGCCTTTCCATGCCTGCGCCGGCATCTTCACATCAGGATGATGTCGTACTGTTCCTGGTGGAACGTTGATTCCACCTGCAGCGAAATCGGCTTGCCGATGAAGTCGCCAAGCATCGCCAGATGCTGGCTTTCTTCTTCCAGGAACAGGTCGATCACTTCCTGCGAGGCCAGGATGCGGAATTCGCGCGGGTTGAACTGGCGCGATTCGCGCATGATCTCGCGCAGGATGTCGTAGCAGGCCGTACGCGGCGTCTTGACCTGGCCCTTGCCGTGGCAGACCGGGCATTGCTCGCACAGCACATGCGCCAGCGACTCGCGCGTGCGCTTGCGCGTCATCTCGACCAGGCCCAGTTGCGAGAAGCTGTTGACCGTGATGCGGGTGCGGTCGCGTGCGAGCGCTCGCTTCAGCTCGGACAGCACCGCGTCGCGGTGCTCGGCGTTCTCCATATCGATGAAGTCGATGATGATGATGCCGCCGAGGTTGCGCAGGCGCAGCTGCCGCGCGATGGTGTGGGCCGCCTCCAGGTTGGTCTTGAAGATGGTGTCGTCGAAGTTGCGCGCGCCCACGTAGCCGCCGGTGTTGACGTCGATGGTCGTCATCGCCTCGGTCTGGTCGATCATCAGGTAGCCGCCCGACTTCAGGTCCACCCGGCGCGACAGCGCCTTCTCGATCTCGGCGTCGATATTGAACAGGTCGAAGATCGGGCGCTCGCCGGTGTAGTGCGACAGCCGCGGCAGCACCGCCGGGGTGTATTCCTTGGCGAACTCCAGCAGCATCTGGTAGTTCTCGCGCGAGTCGATCTGGATCACGCCGGTGGCGTCGTTGATAAAGTCGCGCAGCACGCGCTGGGCCAGGTTCAGGTCCTGGTAAAGCAGGTTGGGTGCGGGCAGGGTAGTGGCGTTCTGGCGGATCGCGCCCCAGATCTTGCGCAGGTAGGCGATATCGTTGCCGAGTTCTTCGTCGGTCGCTTCCTCGGCAATGGTGCGCACGATAAATCCGCCGCGCTCGTCGTCGGGCACCAGGCCCTGCACGCGGCTGCGCAGCGCCTCGCGGTCCACTTCGCCCTCGATGCGCTGCGAGATGCCGATATGCGGGTCCTGCGGCAGGTACACCAGGGTGCGCCCGGCGATGCTCACCTGGGTGGACAGGCGCGCCCCCTTGGTGCCGATCGGGTCCTTGATCACCTGCACCATGAGTGCCTGGCCTTCGAACAGGGTTTTCTCGATGGCCAGCTGCGGGGTGGAATTGTTGCGGTCGGCATCACGCGGATGCCAGATGTCGGCCACGTGCAGGAAGGCGGCGCGCTCCAGGCCGATATCGATAAAGGCCGATTGCATGCCGGGCAGCACGCGCACCACCTTGCCCAGGTAGATATTGCCGACCAGCCCGCGCGTGAGCGTGCGTTCGACATGCAATTCCTGCACCGCGGCCTGCTGCACGATGGCGACGCGGGTCTCTTGGGGCGTGATGTTGACGAGGATGTCTTCAGTCATAGCGGGTGAAACGCGTCGCCGGTGGCCCGGCTGTATAGGGTGGCCCGGCGCTGGGCCGGGTCTTGTCTGGGCACGGAGGGCGCTGCTCAGAACTGCAGGCGGGCCTGGCGAAGTAACGCCGCCGTCTCAAACAAGGGCAAGCCCATGATACCTGAATAGCTGCCACTGATCCGCTCGACGAACTCGGCCGCCCGGCCCTGGATGCCGTAGGCACCGGCCTTGCCGAGCGGCTCGCCGCTGGCGACGTAGCGTTCGATCTCGGCGGGCTGCATCGGGCGGAAGGTGACTTCTGAGATCGACAGCGCATGCCGCATGCCCGTGGTCGACACGATCGTCACAGCGGTCAGGACGCGGTGGGTGCTGCCCGAGAGCGCGCCCAGCATGGCCGCGGCATCGGCGCCGTCGGCGGGTTTGCCCAGGATGCGGCCGCCCAGGCAGACCGTGGTGTCGGAGGTCAGCACCGGCGCATCGGGCAGCGCGCGGCGTTCGCGACGGCGCAGCGCAGCTTCGGCCTTCAGCGCGCAGACGCGCTGGACGTAGTCGTCGGGGGTCTCGCCGGGCTGGACGGCCTCGAGCGCTTCGGCATCCTCGTCGTCATCGGCCAGCAGCAGTTCGTAGCGCACGCCGAGCTGGGTCAGCAGCTCGCGGCGGCGCGGGCTCTGCGAGGCGAGGTAAAGATAGTCGTGCAGGGTGTCGGGCATCGCGGCGGAGGGGCCTTCCGGCGACAGCCGGGATCAGGCCCGATGATAGGGGTGGTTGTGTGTGACGGACCAGGCGCGGTACAGCTGCTCGGCCAGCAGCACGCGCACCATGCCGTGCGGCAGGGTCAGGCTGGACAGCCGGATCAGGGTGCTGGCGCGGGCTTTCAGGGCGGGGTCGAGCCCGTCGGCGCCGCCGATCAGGAAGGCCACGTCGCCGCCCTCGCGCTGCCAGTCGGTCAGCTGCGCGGCCAGTTGCACGGTGGTGAAGTCGCGTCCGCGCTCATCCAGCGCGACGATGCGGCATTGCTTCGACAGCGAGCCCAGCACCGCCTCGATGCGCGCGGCTTCGCGCTGCATCACGGTGGCGGCGTTGTTGCTGGACGAGCGGGTTTCGGGCTTGACCTCGCGCAGTTCGATGCGCAGCTCGGGCGGCATGCGCTTGGCGTACTCGCTGAAGCCGGTTTCGATCCAGCCGGGCATCTTGTGGCCGACGGCCACGATCACCAGTTGCATGGGGCAGGGGATGGGTCATGCTGCGCGGCCGCCGGGCGGCCGCGCGCCGGGACTCAGGCCGAGCGGGTGGTGCGCTTGCGCGCGGCCGGCTTGGCTGCTGCGCTCTTGCTGGCAGCGGTCTTGCTCGGGGCCTTCTTGGCCGCGGTCTTGGTTGCAGTCTTGCGCGCGGTGGTGCCGGCAGCGGTCTTGCGCGGCGCCGCGGCGCGGGTGCCGGCGGTCTTGGTCGCTGCCGTCTTGGTGGCGGTCTTGCGGGCCGGCTTGCGGATGGTGGCGATGGCGTCCGCGTCGGTGTCCTCATGGCCCATCGGCGGCGACGGCTCCTTCATGCCTTCGGGCAGGCGGGCCAGCGCGGGGCGCAGGTTGCTGGCGCGGCGCACGGTGCGCACCGGGGCCTCGTCCTCGTCCTCGTCCATCGGCTCGCTGGCCTTGGCCAGGCCGCGGCCGCCGGCGGCCAGCTTCATGCGCACCGGCTTGTCGCCCCAGATCTCTTCCAGGTTGTAGTACAGGCGCAACTGCGGCTGCAGGATGTGGACCACGGCGTCGCCGCAGTCGACCAGCACCCATTCGCCGGTTTCCAGGCCCTCGACCGCCACGATATGGCCGCCGGCTCCCTTCACCGTATCCCGCACCGACGCTGCCAGCGCCTTGGTCTGGCGGTTGGATGTCCCGCTGGCAATCACCACCCGGTCGAACAGTTCAGTCAGGTGGCTGGTGTCGTACACCTTGATGTCCTGCGCTTTGACATCCTCGAGGCCGTCGACGATGGCGCGTTGCAGTTTACGAATATCCATGGTGTCTTCTTGTTCAGCTGAGATCGGTTGGGGGTGGGCGCCGGGACTGGTGCAACCCCGGTCATGCCCTGGCCGGGGCGTCGCGGTACAGCCCGTGGTTGGCAATGTAGTGTGCCACGCCGGGCGGCAGTTGGTCATCTGCCGGCTGGCCGGCTGCCAGCCGCTGGCGCAGGTGGGTGGAAGACAGGTCGACGGCGAGCGTCTGGTCGATCCACATCCGGCCGGAGGGCGTGCATTGTATCAGGTGCGTGTCAGCCTGGCGTTCGGCCAGTGCCGCCAGCACCGGACCCTCCAGTGCCGCCAGCTCAAAGCGCGGCCGCGTGGCGGTGCACAGATGCACGTGTTCGAACAGTGCCTGCCAGCCGTGCCAGGTGTGCAGGCGCAGCAGCTGGTCGGCGCCCATCAGCCAGCACAGCGAGGCTTCGGGGCCGTATTCGGCGCGCAGCTGGCGTACCGTGTCGATGGTGTAGCTGGGGCCGGCGCGGTCCACTTCCATGCGGCTCACGCGGACTCTGGCGCCGCTGTCGCCAAGCGCCGCGGCGGCCAGTTCGGTCATGGCCAGGCGGTCGGCGGCAGGGGTCACGTCGTCGCCTTTTTGCCACGACTGGCCGGTGGGTATCCACACCAGCTCATCCAGCCCAAGGTGTTCGATGCACAGCCGCGCCAGTGCCAGGTGGCCGACGTGGGGAGGATCAAATGTGCCGCCCAGGATACCCAGGCGATAGGGGCGGGCGGACGGTTGCGGCGGTTCTCCCGCGTCGGCGGCGGGCTTGCGGTGTTGCGCTGGATTGGCCATAGGTCAGGCGTCAGGCCCAGTCGCGCGCTGGCAGGAAATCGGTGTACAGCGCCGCTTCGGGGCTGTCCGGTTCCGGTTGCCAGTCATAGCGCCAGGTCACCAGCGGCGGCATCGACATCAGGATGGATTCGGCGCGTCCGCCCGACTGCAGGCCGAACAGCGTGCCGCGGTCGAACACGAGGTTGAATTCGACGTAGCGCCCGCGCCGGTAGGCCTGGAAGCCGCGCTCGCGCTCGCCGTAGGGCGTGTCCTTGCGCGCCTGCAGGATCGGCAGGTAGGCGTCCAGGAAGGCGTCGCCGACCGACTGCATCATGGCGAAGCTGCGCTCGAAGCCCAGCGCGGAGAAGTCATCGAAGAAGATCCCGCCCACGCCGCGCGCCTCGTTGCGGTGGCGCAGGAAGAAATACTCGTCGCACCACTGCTTGAAGCGCGGGTACAGGTCGTCGCCGTAGGGCGCCAGCGCCTGCTGGCAGGCGCGGTGGAAGTGCGCGCAGTCGCCGGCGTCGCCGTAGTAGGGCGTCAGGTCCATGCCGCCGCCGAACCACCATACCGGCTCGGCCCCCGGCTTGAGCGCCAGGAAGCAGCGCACGTTCATATGGACCGTGGGCACATAGGGATTGCGCGGGTGGAACACCAGCGACACGCCCATGGCCTCGAAGCTGCGCCCGGCCAGCTCCGGCCGGTTGGCGGTGGCCGACGGCGGCAGGGTGTCGCCGCTCACGTGCGAGAAGCCCACGCCGGCGCGCTCCATCACCGCGCCGCCTTCCAGGATGCGGGTGCGGCCGCTGCCGCGCAGGCGTTCGGTGGGCGGTTTCTCCCAGGCGTCGGTCAGGAACGGCTGGCCGTCGATGGCACCGATGGCATCGGTGATGCGGTCTTGCAGACCGAGCAGATAGGCACGGACTGCCTGGGAATCGATCATGGTTGGCGGAAAGCGGATGGACCGGGCTGAGGGCAGCCCGGCAGCCTTGGCGGCTGCCGGGCGCGTCACAGCGTTGTCACGATTGTACCGGCTGAGGCGGCCGGCGGGTCGCGCAGGTCCAAAGCTGGCCGGCAAGGCGGATCAGCCATGCCGGCCGGAACGGCGTTTGCCGGGAAGGATCAGCGCTTGATGGCGCGGTAGCCGATGTCGGTCCGGTACTGCATGCCGTCGAAGCGGATCTGCTCGACCGCGGCATAGGCGGCGCGCTGCGCTGCCTTGACGGTGTCGGCCAGGCCCACCACGCACAGCACGCGCCCGCCCGAGGTCAGCAGGGTGCCGTCCTTGAGGGTGGTGCCGGCGTGGAAGGTCACGCTGTCGTCGGTCTCGGCCGGGATGCCGGTGATGGCATCGCCCTTGCGCGGGCTGTCGGGATAGCCGTAGGCCGCCATCACCACGCCCAGCGCGGTGCGGCGGTCCCAGTCCAGCTCGATGCTGTCGAGCTTGCCGTTGACGGCGTGCTCCATCACATCGACCAGGTCGGTCTTCAGGCGCGCCAGGATCGGCTGGGTTTCGGGGTCGCCCATGCGGCAGTTGAATTCCAGCGTCTTCAGGTTGCCGTCCTTGTCGATCATCAGGCCGGCGTACAGGAAGCCCGTGTACGGGATGCCGTCCTTTTCCATGCCGCGCACGGTCGGCAGGATGATCTCGCGCAGCGCGCGCGCATGCAGCGCGGGCGTGACCACCGGGGCGGGGGAATACGCGCCCATGCCGCCGGTGTTGGGGCCGGCGTCGGCATCCAGCAGGCGCTTGTGGTCCTGGCTGGTGGCCAGCGCCAGCACGTTCTTGCCGTCGACCAGCACGATAAAGCTGGCTTCCTCGCCGTCCAGGAACTCTTCGATCACCACGCGCGCGCCGGCGTCGCCGAGCTTGTTGTCGGCCAGCATCATGTCGACCGCGGTGTGCGCTTCTTCCAGCGACATCGCCACCACCACGCCCTTGCCCGCGGCCAGGCCGTCGGCCTTGATCACGATCGGAGCGCCCTGGGCGTCGATGTAGGCGTGCGCCTGGGTGGCGTCGGAGAAGGTCTGGTAAGCGGCGGTCGGGATGCCGTGGCGCTCCATGAACGCCTTGGCGAAGTCCTTGGACGATTCCAGCTGCGCGGCAGCCTGGGTCGGCCCGAAGATGCGCAGGCCCTTGGCGCGGAAGATATCGACAATGCCGGCGGCCAGCGGGGCCTCGGGGCCAACCACGGTGAAGGCCACGCCCTCGCGCTCGGCAAAGGCGGCGATGACCTCGGGGTCGGTCAGCGGAACATTCTGCAGGCGCTTGTCGAGCGCGGTCCCGCCGTTGCCCGGCGCCACGTACACCACCTGCACCTTGGGGGACTGGGCCAATTTCCAGGCCAGCGCGTGTTCACGTCCACCCGAGCCGACAACCAATACTTTCATGATCACTGCCAGAAAAGAAACACATACTAAAAGGCGGCGGCCTGGGCTGTGTCCGGGGCGCCGCCGATGGGGGCTTGTTGCAGCTTAGTCTTCGATCACCGCGTTGGTGAAGACTTCCTGCACGTCGTCCAGGTTTTCCAGGGCGTCGAGCAGTTTCTGCATCTTGGCCGCGTCGTCGCCGGCAAAGCTGACTTCGTTCTGCGGCTTCATCACCACGTCGGCCACCTCCGCCTTGAAGCCGGCGGCTTCCAGTGCGGCCTTGACCGCCGAGAAATCGTTGGGCGGGCAGGTGACTTCGATCGAACCGTCGTCGTTGGTGACGACGTCGTCGGCGCCGGCTTCGAGCGCGGCTTCCATCAGCTTGTCTTCCGGCGTGCCGGGGGCATACAGGAACTGGCCGCAGTGGGTGAACATGAACGCCACCGAACCTTCGGTGCCCATGTTGCCGCCGTGCTTGGAGAACGCATGGCGCACTTCGGCCACGGTGCGGGTGCGGTTGTCGGTCAGGCAGTCGACGATGATGGCCGCGCCGGCCAGGCCGTAGCCTTCGTAGCGGATTTCTTCGTAGTTGGCGCCTTCCATGCCGCCCACGCCGCGCTGGATCGCGCGCTGGATGTTGTCCTTGGGCATGTTCGCGTCCATGGCCTTGTCGATCGACAGGCGCAGGCGCGGGTTGGAGTCGACATCGCCGCCGCCGAGCTTGGCGGCAACGGTGATTTCCTTGATCAGGCGGGTCCAGATCTTGCCGCGCTTGGCGTCAGCGGCGGCCTTCTTGTGTTTGATATTGGCCCATTTCGAGTGACCGGCCATGATTCTCTCCGAAGCGGAATGCGGTGATCTGCGGTGATGTTGTGCGGGGTTGCCATGCGCGCCGTGGCCGGGGTGGCAAAGCCCTCGGACAGCGCGCGCCAGGTGACGGATATGCCTGGCGGCTGGCTATAATCAGCCCAGGATTTTATCACGCGGGCCTGCCCGCGCCGCTGCCGTGGCGAGTCCCGCGGTGCCAGACCTCAAAACCCCAGGAACATCATGGCCGACCCCATCCTCATCGCCAAGAACGCCGAACATGAACTGGTGCTGCTGCCGCAGATGGGCAACCGGCACGGGCTGATCACCGGCGCCACCGGCACCGGCAAGACCGTCACGCTGCAGACCCTGGCGCAGGGCTTCTCGCGACTGGGCGTGCCGGTCTTCATGGCGGACGTCAAAGGTGACTTGACCGGCATTTCGCAGGCTGGCCAGCCGTCCGACAAGCTCAAGCAGCGCCTGGCCGACCTGAACCTGCCGGAGCCGGCATGGGGCGCGTGCCCGACCACGCTGTGGGACGTGTTCGGCGAGAAGGGCCACCCGGTGCGCGCCACGGTTTCGCACATGGGCCCGCTGCTGCTGTCGCGCATGCTGGAGTTGAACGACACCCAGCAGGGGGTGCTGAACCTGGTGTTCCGCATTGCCGACGCCAATGGCCTCCTGCTGCTCGATGCCAAGGACCTGCGCGCCATGCTGCAGTACGTCGGCGACAACGCCGGCCAGTTCACCACCGAGTACGGCAATATCTCGGCCGCCTCGATCGGCGCCATCCAGCGCGGGCTGATCGCGCTGGAATCGCAGGGTGGGGATGTCTTCTTCGGTGAGCCGATGCTGAACCTGGAAGACTTCATCCAGACCGAGAAGGGCCAGGGCGTGGTCAATATCCTGGCCGCCGACAAGCTGATGAACGCGCCGCGGCTGTACGCGACCTTCTTGCTGTGGATGCTGTCCGAGCTGTTCGAGAAGCTGCCCGAGGCCGGCGACCTGGACAAGCCCAAGCTGGTGTTCTTCTTCGACGAGGCCCACCTGCTGTTCAACGATGCGCCCAAGGCGCTGCTCGACAAGATCGAGCAGGTGGTGCGGCTGGTGCGTTCCAAGGGCGTGGGCGTGTACTTCGTCACGCAGAACCCGATCGACATCCCCGACACCGTGCTGGGCCAACTGGGCAACCGCGTGCAGCATGCGCTGCGCGCCTTTACCCCGCGCGACCAGAAGGCGGTCAAGGTGGCGGCCACCACCATGCGCGCCAACCCCAAGCTGGACCTGGAAACCGCGATCGGCGAACTGGGCGTGGGCGAGGCCCTGGTGTCGTTCCTGGATGCCAAGGGCACGCCCTGCGTGACCGAGCGCGCCTGGGTGCTGGCACCGGGCAGCCGCATCGGCCCGGCGACGGAGGAAGAGCGCAAGCAGCTGATCGCCGGTTCGCTGGTGGCGGGCACCTACGAGAAGACCGTGGACCGCGAATCCGCCTATGAAAAGCTGCGCGGCAGCGTGGCGACGGTCGGCAATGGCAACGGCAAGGGCGCCGGAGGCGCGCCGGCGGGGCAGCCAGCGGGCGAGCAGGACAGCGGCTGGCTCGGCACGGCCGGCGACATCTTCGGCACGCTGACCAAGGGCACCGGCAAGACCGGCCGCGGCGATTCGATCCTGGAGTCGATGGCCAAGTCGGCCGCGCGCACGGTGGGCTCGCAGGTCGGGCGCGAGCTGATCCGCGGCGTGCTGGGGAGCCTGCTGGGCAAGAAGAAGTAAAGACCCGGACTGACGCAATGACGGAAAGGGCCGCACGATGCGGCCCTTTCCCTTAGCGACGCTGCGCTTGTTGCTGCGCCTTGGCCGCTGCCGCATCCTCGCGCATCTTGCGCGCGAACATCCGCGCAAAGAACCACCCCATGCCGATGATGAAGACGATCACGCCCAGGCTCATCAGGCCGGTGCTGGTACTGAACAGGATCTTGAAGGCTTCCATGCTTGGCTCCCTTTGCTTTGGCGATGGCCGCCGGCGAGGTCTCGCCGGCGCCTGCCGCCAGTGTAGGGAGCCCTGTGGCGCGGACTATTGAGGCCGGTCAAGCGCAAGCCAGCCCGCCGCGCGCCACTCAGTTCTTGGTGCCGAACAGGCGGTCGCCCGCATCGCCCAGGCCCGGCACGATGTAGGCGTGCTCGTCGAGATGGCTGTCGAGCGAGGCCACGAACAGCTGCACGTTCGGATGCGCCTTCTGGAACACTTCCACGCCCTCGGGCGCCGCCACCAGCGCAACGAAGGTGATGGCCTCGTCCTTCACGCCGCGCCGCTTGAGCACATCCACGGCATGCGCAGCCGAATAGCCCGTGGCGACCATCGGGTCGCACAGGATGAAGCTGCGGTCCTCCACGTCGGGCAGCCGCACCAGGTATTCCACCGGGCGGTGCTGCTCGTCGCGGTACACGCCGATATGGCCGATGCGCGCCGACGGGATCAGCTCGACCAGGCCGTCGCTCATGCCCACGCCCGCGCGCAGCACTGGCACGATGGTCAGCTTCTTGCCGGCGATCACCGGCGCGTCCAGCTCCACCAGCGGCGTCTCGATGCGGCGCGTGGTCAGCGGCAGGTTGCGGGTGATCTCATAGCCCATCAGCAGCGTGATCTCGCGCAGCAGTTCGCGGAAGGTGCGCGTCGACGTTTCCTTGTCGCGCATGTGCGAGAGCTTGTGCTGGATCAGCGGGTGGTCGAGGATGAACAGGTTGGGAAAGCGCGGGTCTTGTTTCATGGCTGGCGGCGAGGGCTCGGCGGGATAGGGGCAAGCAGGTGAAGCGGGCGGCGAGATCGGGTCGACCAGCGCGCCGCGCCGTTGCAGCCGGATTGTAATGGAAGCGGGCCGCCCTGCCCGTGGCTTCGCTTCCGGGACCCGCCCACGCCAGCGCCGCCGGCGGGCTCCCTGAACCGCCGGGAGCGTCCGGCGGCGCCTTGCGCTAGTCAAGCGCGCGGTTCTTCGACTCGATATCCACCATGTAGATGGCGATCGCCGCCACGGCAAGAAATGACGAAAGCAGCGCCAGGGCGAGGGTGAACTGGCTGGCCATGATCGGTGCAATGATGGACGGCGCGAACAGGCCGCCAAAGCGCGCCATCGCACCCGCAGTGCCCATCCCGCTGGCGCGCAGGTCGGTCGGGTACACCTCGGGCGTGAAGGCGTAGAGGGCGCCCCAGGTACCGAGCAGCGAGAAGCTCATCAGCAGGGTCGAGCCGACGATAAGCGCGGTGGACGTACCCAGGCTGTAGAGCATGCAGCCTGCCGCGCTGAGCAGCAGGAAGCCGATCAGGGTCGGCTTGCGGCCCCAGCGCTCGACGCCGTGCGCGGCCAGCGCGAACCCGGGGAGCTGCACCAGCGCGAGCACGATCAGGAAGACCTGGCCGCGCATGAAGCCAAAGCCCTGGCCCGCCAGCTTGACCGGCAGATAGACGAAAACGCCGTAGTAGGCGATCGAGATAAGCGCCCAGGCGGCAAGCAGGCAGATGGTGCGGCGCCGGCAGCCGCGCGCGAACAGCGCAAAGACCGACTTGCGCTCCATCGGCTGCGGCTCCAGGTTGCCGATTTCAACGGACACGCGATTGGCGGTGGCGACACGCTGCAGCACCGCGCGCGCCTCGGCCGAGCGACCCGATTTATTCAGGTAGAGCGGAGACTCGGGAACAAAGAAGCGGAACACCACGCCGACCAGGGCCGGGATGCCCGTGACGAGGAAAATCAGCCGCCAGGCATCATTGCCTCGCGACACGGCGATCAGCGCAAGAATGGCGAGCAGGATCGTGCCGACGGCCCAGAACGACTCCAGCAGGACCAGCCAGCGACCGCGCCGGTCCGAGGGCAGGAACTCGGCCATCATGGTGTAGTCGACGGGCAGCGTGCCGCCGACGCCGATGCCGGTCAGGAAGCGCAGCAACAGCAGCCACTGGAAGTCCGGTGCGAAAGCGGAAGCGACACCGCAGATGGCGTCGATGACCACCGCCATCATCAGCACGGGCCGGCGGCCGATCCTGTCAGCCAGCCGGCCGAACACGAAAGCGCCGATCAGCATGCCGACAAAGAACATCGTCCCGGTCTGCAGAGCGGTCGGTACGGGAATGCCAAAGGTCGCCGCAATCGACGGCGCGGTGAAGCCGATCGACAGCACCTGCATCGCGTCAGCCAGCCAGACCAGGCCGAAGATGACGAAGAGCCGATACTGGAACCGGCCGACGCCGGCCGCGCGGATGCCTTGCTCGATCGTGATGGTTTGAGGCGACGCTCCCCGCGCGCTGGGCTGTGGGGACGCGCCTAGCGTGACTTCCGGGATGGTCGTTGTTGCCATGGATGAAATTGATGACGACATGTTGTCTACCTGTCTTTATAGGCTGGTTCTTGAACTCGGACGCACACGTATCGAAGCAGGGCCAGACGGTACTGACTAATGCGTGATGATCACACCGGGGCAATCGCACCGAATTGCAACGAAACGTGGTGAGTACTCCAATTGGCGAGGCTAGAACTGACCCGGTAGCACGCTCGCAACACCTGCTTGGTTCTGATACGACATAGTCACTCCTTGTTGTCTACCCTTGGTTGGTCCAGGCCCGGCCTCCCGGTCGGCGCTGCGGGGGACTATGCAAGCCCCGGGCCAGCGCTTCCGGTGATGTAAAGGGCCAATCTTTTAGTTTTGTTGTCTCGTCTGCCGCTTGCGGCGCGCCGTCCTTGTGCGGGGCGGCACCGCTGCGAGCCACGCGGCACTCATGTAGTGCGCACTACATGATCGTTCAGCGTAAGCTACATGAAACTGGCGGGCAAGGCCGAATTGCGTTTTCCCTCCTCGGGGTTTTCCCGCGCGTGGCGCGCATGGCGCCGGCGCGGGAATGCACGTTCCCTGCCCGGTGGCGAAGCGCCTTGCCAGGCACGGCGTAGGTGCGGTCAGCGTGGATGCGGTAGGCGCGGCGAGCCGGCCCCGCCGGGTCTGCTAGTCCTAGTGGGCAGGCATCGCGCGCAGGCGCGCGACGGTGTTCTCCAGGTCCTGCCATGCGGGTTTGTCGGGCGCAAAGCGCGCGCGCAGGTACTGCGTCAGTTGCGCGATCTGCTGGTCGTCGAGCGTGTCGGCATAGGCCGGCATCGCCCCCAGTTCGCTGTTGGGCGGTGCCGGCATGCCTTGCAGCAGCACCTGGATCACGTTGTCCGGCAGCTTGCTGTGCAGGTTCGTATTGAGCGCCAGCGAAGGCTTGACACCGAACTGGGCGATGCCCTGGTCCGACTGGTGGCAGACCGCGCATGCGCTCTGGTACAGGCGTTCGCCGGGACCGCCCAGGGTGCGCGCGGCCTGCGCGCTGCGCTGCTCGAGCTGCGCTGCCTGTGCGGCCAGTACGGCAGGCGAGGGCGCTGGCGTGCCGAACGAGGCCACGTAGTGCGCAATCGCGCGCACGTCGGACTCAGGCAGTTGCGCCAGTTCCTCGACCACCGGTGCCATCGGTCCGGCCGCGGCGCCATGGTGCGGCGCATAGCCGCCGCGCAGGTAGGTGAACAGCGCCGCTTCGGTCCAGGGCAGCGGTGCTTGCGACAGCGCGGTCAGCGGCGGCGCTTCCCAGCCTTCGGCGCTGCCGCCGGTCAGGTACTGGCGGCCGCCCTTTTCGCCGCCGAGCGCGTTGCGCGGCGAATGGCAGGCGCTGCAGTGGCCCAGCCCTTCGGCCAGGTACGCGCCGCGATTCCATTGCGCGGAGCGCGACGGGTCCGGTGTAAAGCGCTCGTTGCGATGGAACAGCAGGTTCCAGCCGGCCAGCAGCGGGCGCAGGTTGAAGGGGAACGCCAGCTGCGTCTGCGGGACTTCGGCTTTCACCGGCTCTGCCGACATCAGGTACCCATACAGCGCCTGCATGTCGCCGTCGCTGATCTTCGCGAATGCGGTGTACGGGAACGCGGGATACAGGCGGCGCCCGTCGCGGTGGATGCCCTCGCGCATGGCGCGCTCGAACGCGGCGAAGGACCAGTTGCCGATGCCGGTCCGCACATCCGGGGTGATGTTGGTGCTGTAGACCGTGCCGAAGGGCGTCTCCAGCGGCAGGCCGCCGGCGTTCTTCACGCCGCCCGGCGCGGTATGGCAAACCGCACAGTCTCCCGCGGCGGCCACCAGCCGGCCGCGTTCGAGCGTGGCGGCGGAGTAGAAGCCGGCCTCGGGCGGCGCCACCGGTGCGATCGGCGCGCGCCAGGGCATCAGCGTGGCGCACACGCCGGCAGCGGCTGCGGCGGCTGCGGCGATCCAGCCGCGCTTGCTGCGCTGGTTGCCGGGCCTGGCCTCGGCCAGCGCCAGCCGGATGCGGTCGGCGCTGAAGGGCGGCGCGCGCAGGCGCACGCCGGTGGCATCGTAGATGGCATTGGCCACGGCCGCGGCGGCGGGCATGGTGCCGGTCGGGCTGGCAGCCAGCGCGTCATGCGGGGCGAGCGTGCCGGCCAGGCGGACTTCCGGCAGGGCGCTGCCCGGCACGGCCGGCAGCGCCTGGCTGGCAGATGGCGCCTCGGCCGGCCAGGTGTCGAAGGCGGGCGTGGCCGACGTCAGCTGCAGGGCAGCATCGGCCACGGCCAGCTCCAGCGAGCGCGCGGACGGCGCGGCTTGCGCGCGCGGCAGCGATTCACTGTCATGCCCCACCGTCACGCGCGTGACCGCCAGCTCGCCGGTGGTGCCGTCGACCTCGACCTCGGCCACCCATGCCGACCAGGTCTGCCCGGCTTCGTGATCGATGGTGTGGGCATAGGCAAAGCCGCGGCCGCGCTGTACGTTGCCTGCCGCTGTGTTGGCGCGGGGCGCGGCCGGCGTCCAGGCGGCGCGCTCGGCCACTTGCCGTACCAGTGCCGTGCCGCGCGCATCGTCGAGATGCGCCAGCCGCAGTGCGACCGGATCGGTGCCGGAGGCGGCGGCAAGCTCGTCGAGATGGGATTCCCGGGCGAACACCTGGGCCCGGGCGGCCGCCAGTGGCGCGGCATCGAACGCGGCGGCGTTGCCTGTCGCAACCAGGTCGACATGCGGGATGCGATAGGGCGGCATGGTGGTGGCGCCTGCATGGTCGGCATCGATGCCGTCCGCCACGGGCGATGCCGTATGCGTCAGCCACAGCGCCAGCGGTACGGCCGGGGCGGCGGTGCCCGCCAGCGTTGCGGCGTAGGCTTCGATGGCAGTGCCGGCCAGCGCGGTGTCGACGCGCACATCGAGCGCGGCATCGGCAAGGCCTACATCGGCGGCACACAGCCGACGCATCACGGGCAGTCCGGCGGCGTGGGCCAGCAGCGCCGCGTCGGCGGCGGCGTGCGGCGCGAGCAGCGCCGGGTCCGCGCGGTCATCGGGCGATTGCCAGCAGGCCAGCACCACCTGTTGCGGCGCGATGCCCAGCAGCGCGGCAAGCTCGGCGCGCAGCGCGCCAGGGCGCGTGCTCGGCAGCCACACGGTCAGCTTGCCGTCGCGCCAGTCGGCGACGGCTGTGCAATACGCCTCGCCGCGGGTGCCGGCCAGCGGCCACTGGTAGTGCTGCGTGTGGCGCGCGTCGGCGCCGGCCAGCACCGCATCGGCATTGCCGCGCCGGGCCAGCGCGTGGCGCGTTACCGGTGCGTCGTCGGCGCGGGGCGGGGCGGACCATCGTGCCTGCAGCGCCTGGATTGCGTTGGCGGCCTGTGCGCCGGAAGCCGCCGCCACGCCGGCAAAGTTGTTGCGGATGACGACCGCGCGCACGCCCGGCAGCGCCAGCGCGGCCTCGTGCTGCGCGCCCAGCAGGCGTGCCGCCAGCGGCTTGCCGTCGATCCAGCGCAGGCCAGGCGGTGTCAGCACCCGGGCAACCAGGCAGTCGGCGGCGGGCGGCGGCATGCTGCCCGCGACCGCGGTCGCAGGGGTGGCCTGGGGCACGAGTCCTTCATTCACGATGCCGACCCCCCGGCCGTCTGCCGTTGCAGCATCGCGGCACGTTGCACCGCGCGCACGATTTCCACATGGGTGCCGCAGCGGCACAGGTTGAAGCGCAGCGCCTCGCGGATCTGGGCCTCATCGGGATCGGGATTCTGCGCGAGCAGCGCCTTGGCGGTCATGATCATGCCATTCAGGCAATAGCCGCATTGCGCGGCCTGCTCGTCGATAAACGCTTGCTGCACCGGGTCGGGCTGCGCATCGGTGCCCAGTCCTTCCAGCGTGGTGACGGCGTGCCCGACCACGGCCCTGACCGGCAGCACGCAGGCGCGCGCCGGCATGCCGTCCACCAGCACCGTGCAGGCGCCGCACTGGCCCAGGCCGCAGCCGTACTTAGGCCCGTTGCAGCACAGGTCGTTGCGCAGGATGTAGAGCAGCGGCGTGTCAGGGGCCACGCTCAGCGTGTGCTCGGCGTGATTGACTTGCAGCGTCAGGGGGCGGGGCGTGTTCATCGGGGGGCTGGGGGCGGTTTGAACATCACGCATCGCTGCGCCGCGCCCCTTCGATGAGGGGCTGCGGCGGACAGGGTTGGTCAGGCGTCAGGCCGCTGCGGACAGCGTCCCGGTCCCGGCCGACACCAGCGGCACGTTGAAGACATCGTAGCCGAAACACCAGTCGGGGTTCTCGTTGCTGCGCAGCCAGGTGTTGTTGTGCGAGACCAGCTGGACCTTGCTCGCGCGCTCGTTGCGGTTCGCTTCATACAGCGCGAATGCCGAGGCGAAGTCGTCCACGCCGGTCTCGGTGAAGCAGCGCGTGAGCATCGCGGCATCCTCGATCGCCATCGCGGCGCCTTGTGCCATGTGCGGTTTCATCGGGTGGCAGGCATCGCCGAGCAGCACCAGGCGGCCCCGGCTCCACAACGGCAGCGGGTCGCGCTCCAGCAGCGGCCACTTGGTCACTTCGACGGTGCCTTCGATCAGCGACTGCACACCCTCGTGCCAGCCGTCGAATGCGGCGCGCATTTCCTCGATGCTGCTCGGGACCCAGCTCTTGCTCATGTCCCAGTCGGGCTCGGGCACGCCGGTGACGTAGTAGATCTCGTCGAGCTTGCTGGTATCGAAGTAGACCATCATGTGGCGGTCGTCGGTCCACCACTTGGTGCAGCGCTCATGCGTGAAGCCCTTGACGCGCGAGATCGGGAACACCGCGCGGTGCGCCACGTAGCCGGTGTACTTGGGCGGCTCGGCGCCCAGCAGCGTCTCGCGGATGCGCGAGTTGACGCCGTCCGCGCCGATCACGATGTCGGCCTCTTCGACCGTGCCGTCGGTGAAGCGCAATTGCACCACGTCGCCCTGGTCGGTGACGCTTTCCAGCTTCTTGTTGAAGAACAGCGTGTCGGGAGCCACGGCGTCGGTCAGCAACTTGTGGAAGTCGCCGCGGTGCACAGTCAGGTAGCTGGCGCCGTAGTGGCGTTCCGCGTAGTCGCCCAGCGGGATCTGCGCGATCACCTCGCCGCTCAGGCCGTCGCGGCTGTACCAGTAGTCGGGGTGGCAGCCCATGTCGTTGAGCGCGTTCTCGATGCCGATGCGCCGCATGATCTTCATCACGTTGGGCCCCACATGGATGCCCGCGCCCAGGCGCGAGAACGCCGGTGCCTGTTCATACAGCCTGACTTGGAAGCCGGCTCGCTGCAGCAGGGCGGCCGCGGCCGTCCCTCCGAGTCCGGCGCCGACAACTGCGATTCGCGGTTTGCCTTGCACGTTCTTTCTCCTGGCAATGACACAAGGTCGATGGGGGCTGGGGCGGCCACTCGGCCGACCGTTGAAAACGAGTGTACACACTCAAAATATCAAAGTAAAAGAAGAAATTGATGAACCTATGGAAAACCCTTACTGAAAACGTGAAGACGCCGCACATCGCGCTGTATCGGTGAATTTACGCGCAAAAACAGGGATTGATTGGTTAAGTATGCACTGAACGAGTGAATTCGCGGCGGCGCAGATTCTGTTTGCCTAGATAAAGTGTGTACACTAAAATAAATCGCAGCATGCAGGGCCCGCCAGGGCGAAGCAGGCAGGGTAGACAGACAAACAGATGACGGAGTCGACAGTGCAGAAAGTTTTCCGAATCGGCCAGATCGTGCCGAGCTCCAACACCACCATGGAAACCGAGATCCCGGCGATGCTGGCCGCGCGCCAGCTGGTGCGCCCGGAACGCTTCACCTTCCACTCAAGCCGGATGCGGATGAAGAAGGTGGTCAAGGAAGAGCTGGCGGCCATGGACGCCGAATCCGACCGCTGCGCGGTGGAACTGAGCGACGCCCGCGTCGACGTGCTCGGCTACGCCTGCCTGGTGGCCATCATGGCCATGGGCCACGGCTACCACCGCGTGTCCGAGCAGCGCCTGCAGGCGCATACCGCCGAGAACGGCGGCGACGCGCCGGTGATCACCAGCGCCGGCGCGCTGGTGGATGCGCTCAAGGTGATGGGCGCGAAGCGCATCGCCGTGGTGGCACCCTATATGAAGCCGCTGACCGAGCTGGTGGTCGACTACATCCGCAATGAAGGCTATGAGGTGGTCGACTACCGCGCGCTGGAAATCCCCGACAACCTTGAGGTGGGCCGCCATGACCCGGCGCGGCTGCCGGAGATCGTCGCGCAGATGAATACGGCCGACGCCGATGTCATCGTGCTGTCGGCGTGCGTGCAGATGCCGTCGCTGCCGGCCGTGGCCAAGGTCGAGGCAATGACCGGCAAGCCGGTGGTTACCGCCGCCGTCGCCACCACCTATGCGCTGCTGAAGCGGCTCGGGCTGGAGCCGGTGGTGCCGGGCGCCGGCGCGCTGCTGTCGGGCGCGTACTGAAGGGGGCGGCCATGGCAGACAGCACCTTTCTCTACGGCGCCAACGTGAACGCCAACGGCATCCGCCAGCACTACCTGCGCTATGGTGGGCAGGGCGGCGCGCGCGCGCAGCGCGATGCCGTCATCATCGTGCCGGGCATCACCAGCCCGGCAGTGACCTGGGGCTTTGTCGGCGAGCAGTTCGGGCGGCAGTTCGATACCTATGTGCTCGACGTGCGCGGCCGCGGCCTGTCGCAGGCCGGCGCTGAGCTGGACTACAGCCTCGATGCGCAGGCTGCCGATGTGATCGCGTTTGCCAAAGCGCTTGGCTTGCAGCGCTACGCCATCGTCGGCCATTCGATGGGCGCGCGCATCGGCATCCGCGCCGCGCGCAGCAAGCCGGCAGGCCTGACGCGCCTGGTGCTGGTCGATCCGCCGGTGTCGGGCCCGGGCCGCCGCCCGTATCCGTCGCAACTGCCGTGGTACATCGATTCGATCCGGCTGGCGCAGCAGGGCATCGACGTGGAAGGCATGCGCCGCTTCTGCCCGACCTGGACCGAGGACCAGCTGCGCCTGCGCGCGCAATGGCTGCATACCTGCGACGAGCGCGCGATCCTGGCCAGCTTCAATGGCTTCCATGAGGACGATATCCACGCCAACCTGCCGCACGTCGCCGTGCCGGCTCTGCTGATGACCGCCGGCCGCGGCGACGTGATCCGCGAGGAAGACGTGCAGGAGATGCGCAAGCTGCTGCCCGCGCTGCTGCTTGCGCATGTCGCCAACGCCGGCCACATGATCCCGTGGGACGACGAGGCCGGCTTCTACCGCGCCTTCGGCGACTTCCTGGGTGCGGCGCTGAACTGATCAAGGAGCGAACATGCCCGTAAGCGATTATGACCTGACCGCGGCGTGGAAGCAGGTGCTGACGCTGTCGAAGCTTGAGCCGGGACAGACCGTCACCGTGCTGACCGGCGCCGCCACGCATCCGCAGACGCTGCGCACCGCGATGGTGGCGGCGGCATCGATGGGCGCCATCGTCAACCGGCTCGACCTGCCGCCTGTCAACGGCGAAAAGGCGCTCAGCCGCGACGCGCTGGCCTACCTCGGTACCACGCCGCTCACCGGCAATCCCGCCGCCATCGCTGCGCTCAAGGCGAGCGACCTGGTGCTGGACCTGATGACGCTGCTGTTCTCGCCCGAGCAGCACGAGATCCTGGCGCAAGGCACCAGGATCCTGCTGGCGGTGGAACCGCCCGAAGTGCTGGCACGGCTGGTGCCGACCGAGGCCGACCGTGCCCGCGTCAAGGCCGCGACCGCGCGGCTGGGCAAGGCGCGCGAGATGCATATCGTGTCCGACGCCGGCATGGACCTGCGCTGCCGCCTGGGCGAATTCCCGGCGATCAGCGAGTACGGCTTTGTCGACGAGCCCGGCCGCTGGGACCACTGGCCGAGCGGCTTCGTGCTGACCTGGCCGGACGAGGGCGGCACCAACGGCACCATCGTGCTGGACCGCGGCGACATCCTGCTGCCGATGAAGTCTTACATCCAGGCGCCGATCCGCATCACGGTCGAAGCCGGCTATGTGCGCCGCATCGAGGGAGGCGTGGACGCCGAACTGCTGGCCGATTACATGGCCTCGTTCAACGACCCCGAGGCCTATGCCATGTCGCATATCGGCTGGGGCCTGCAGCCGCGCGCCAGCTGGTCGGCGCTGGCGATGTACGACCGCGAGGCCACCATCGGCATGGATGCGCGTGCCTACGAGGGCAACTTCCTGTGCTCGTTCGGTCCCAACAACGAAGCCGGCGGCAGCCGCACCACGGCCTGCCATATCGATATCCCGGTGCGCCACTGCACCGTCAGCCTGGACGGCGAGCCCGTGGTGGTGCGCGGCAAGGTGATGGACGGCCACCACGCGCCGGCCGCTTCTCTCTACAAGGACGCGTGCCATGGATGACGCCGTGCAGACTTACCAGCGTCAGGGCTTCGGCGCGTCGATTCCACTGAAGGCCCCATACGGCCTGCTGATCATCGACTTCGTCAACGGCTTCGCCGACCCGGCGGTGTTTGGCGGCGGCAACATCCCCGAGGCGATCCGCAATACCCAGCCGCTGCTGCGCACCGCGCGCGAGCAGGGCTGGCCGGTGGCGCACAGCCGCATCGTGTTCGCCGACGACGACAGCGACCACAACATCTTCACGCTGAAGGTGCCGGGCATGCTGACGCTGAAGGAGGATGGCCACAACAGCAAGATCGTGCCGGAGCTGGCGCCGGCGCCGGGCGAACTGGTGGTGCGCAAGACGGTGCCGTCGGCGTTCTTCGGCACCTCGCTGGCGGCCTGGCTGACGCAGCGTGGCGTGCAGACGCTGCTGGTGGCGGGTTGCGTCACCAGCGGCTGCGTGCGCGCCAGCGTGGTTGACGCGATGTCGCTGGGCTTCCGCCCGCTGGTGGTGTCGGATTGCGTGGGCGACCGCGCGCTGGGTCCGCATGACGCCAACCTGTTCGACATGGCGCAGAAATACGCCACCGTGCTGACGCGCGACGAGGCACTGGCGCAGGTTGCCGGCGTGCGCGCCGCCGCCTGAGGCGTGGCGACGCGGCCGGGCCTGGCGTCAGCCTGCCGCCGCGCGCCGGCCGCGGGC